>CAZCOG010000009.1:136795-138937 GCA_964500445.1 uncultured Persicitalea sp.
GGCGGAAGCTATGCAAGTCCAAAAGGAGGCGCACCTGCGGTCAGAGTTCGAGTTCCAGCTCGGTGAAATGGAAATGCAGGCCCTTCGGGCGCAAATGAACCCGCATTTTATTTTTAACAGCCTGAACACGATAAGGTACTTTGTGCTGAACAACGAAAACGAAAAGGCCAGTGATTATCTCGGCAAATTTGCCCGACTACTGCGAATGGTGTTGCAAAATTCACGCGAGAATACCATTCCGCTAAGTGAAGAATTGGAGGCACTGCGACTGTACCTGGAAATTGAGGCCCGGCGTTTTGGGGAAAGTTTCAAGTACCAGATCATTGTTACCGACGACCTCGACACCGACGGGATCATCGTCCCGCCGCTGCTATTGCAGCCCTTCGCCGAAAATGCCATCTGGCACGGACTGCTGCACAGCGATAAACCCGATAAACAACTTATTATCCGAATTTCGGAAGAGCAAGATGCCTGCATTTTCACGATTGAAGACAACGGCGTAGGCCGTGACAAAGCCCGCGACATGAAGAGCCGCTCGGCTACCCAAAAAAAGTCGTTTGGGATGCAGATCACCAATAAGCGCGTTGAGCTCTTTAACAAAAACTTTTCCTCTCAAATCGCAATCGAAGTCCGTGACATGGTTGACCCCGGCGGAGAAGTGGCAGGTACCTCAGTAGAGATCACATATCAGTTGCCGAGTTGAGTCTCTCACAAAATCCCGTATCACACTCATGAAAGAATACAAGATTCTCCGTGTATCCAATGCATGGTCTACCAATAAGCTACAAGAGGAGGCCCAAAAACTGATCAACCAAAAAAATTCAGAAGGCTGGGAAGTAGTCTCTGTCTCGTTTGGTTATACTATTTGGCTGGTTTCTTCTCTTTCATCACTTTGTCAAAAACAAAGCACTTTTGATCTTTTTCTGGCTATTAAAACAGCTTAAAGTAGAATTAAAGGCTACATCTTGACAAATTCCACGCGCCGGTTATTGGCTTTTCCCTCAGGAGTAGTGTTTTCCGCCGCCGGATCAGTTTCACCCTTACCGTCCGTTTCAAGGTGACTTTTATCAATTCCGAATTCACTCACCAGCTTTTCCTTCACAGATTCGGCGCGTTTTTTAGAGAGAGCCAGGTTGGCAGCCTCGTCGCCATCGGAGTCGGTATGGCCGATAATTTTGACTTTTACCGAGGCGTTTTCTTTCAGTGTTTCGGCTATGTCTTTCAGAACAGCGTACGATTCCGGCCGGATATCGGCTGAATTAACATTGAAAGTAATACCCGTAGTGACAAATTTTCCTTCGGTAATCAGTTTGGAGCGGGTATCGGGTGCCCCAACGGCCAGGCGGATGTTCGACACAAACATCTGGTCGTCCTCTTTGGAAAGCTCTGAATGAAACCTCATGGCGTTTAGCTTGATATCCGTTGGGAATATACGGGGCAGGTCGAAAACTTTTAGTTCGTCTACATACACCCGCAGCCGCTGTTTCTGGCGCCATAAGGCCACATGAAATATTTTCCCGTTATTGTCAGGGTTGATGGCCTGGCTCATATCGCGTTGTCCCGCAAGATCCGTGTTTCCGCCGCTTTCTTTTGTTTGGTTCAGGCTCACACTACCCATTCCCATACCGCCATCGAACGTAAAAACCGCCCCCCGTCCTGCGGCCTGATACTGAATATTGTCGTCGTTTTTCTCCGTTTCATGTACTGTCACGAACAGGCGCCTCTGGTAGGCATACTCCTTTTCCCAGTTATTGTATACCACATCAAACTCCAACGTAAAGTTCTCGGGCAAATCTTTGACAAAATCAGGAATGTAAGAAGTGTTTTTTGTCTGCTTCATCATCAGCCACTTGCCGTCATAACCTTCGATGGTTACGACTTCGGCGGTGCCATTCGTGTTCCACTTGGCCGGAAAATCACCCACGGCATCCTGCGAAAAATCCTCGGAGGCAACTACCTTCTCACCCGGTACAAAATCAAACTTACTGTACGAAGTAAAGGCTGCTTTCGTCGGCTCAGCCGCAGCTGAGCTACCAGAGTTCACATCCCCGCCTGACATGGGCGCCCCCCCGGTGGTGGGGCGGGGGGGGGGCGGGGGGGGGGTGGTGTCGGGGGCGGGGGGGGGGGTGGTGGGGGCGTGGG
>CAZCOG010000009.1:138947-145092 GCA_964500445.1 uncultured Persicitalea sp.
CCCCCCCGATGGAAGTGCCGGAATTACTCTCAGTCCCGGTATTCTCGCGATCGGTTTCTTCTTTCGTACCCTCTTCTTCTTTTTTTTCTTTCTTGTCTTTCTTCTTAAAAATACTCCCGATTCCTTCTTCCAGTTTGTCGAAACCTTTATCGATGGTTTGATCGATCTTTCGATTCGCACGGTTTTCGGCCTGTCGCTCTACGGTAGTTTTTGGGTTACGGATAACTATCTGAGCGGAGACCTCGACCGCCGTAAAAACAAAAGCAATCAATACGAATATGCTGATTTTGAATGGCTTCATGTTGAGTTTGTTAGTTGTGTCGATTTTCAAATATAAAAAATATCTATAAAGAGATCGCTGATTTTGAGTAAACGGCAGCCGAAAAATCACCTAGGTTAGTTGCGAAATGACCTTACTTTCAAAAGATTATTGAGCACATCTTTGCGACTACGCGAAATGGCGATTTCACTACCGTCGGACATGACTACGTAGCCCCCATCAGAGCGAACGTGTTTTTTCAGATGATCCAGATTGATGAGATGGGAATGATGAATGCGGGCAAAATTCGCTCCTTCCAGTAATTCCTCTACTTCCTTTAAAGTCCGGCAAATCAGCGTAGGATTGTCGCCGGCCTGAAAAATCCGGGTATAGTTACTATCCGACTCGCAACGAATAATCTCGGAAATTTCTACGTATTCAAGCCCGGACGTGGTAGGTAAAGCTATTTTCTGCGGTACCTGCTGCTCGCGTATCAGCACCGAACGCAGAAAACTGAGTTGATCTTCAAGATCGCCCTGCCGTTTTTTCTCACCAAGTTTGGCGACACATTCTTTCAACTCCGTGGAGTCAATGGGTTTGAGCAGATAGTCAAATGCACTGTACTTGAATGCCTTGACCGCAAACTGGTCGTACGCGGTCGTAAAAACTACATCAAACGACTTATTAGTAAGCCGATTGAGCAGTTCAAAACCATTGTAAACGGGCATCTCAATGTCCAGAAAAAGTACATCCAGGATTGCTCCATTTAGTACGGACAGTGCTTCTTCTGACCTATTGAATTTGCCAATCACCTCCACTTCGGGGCAATGACTCCTTAATAGAATATCGAGGCTTTCAGTGCAATGCTTTTCGTCATCGACAAGTATGGCTTTCATGTATTGCGTGGGTTTAAGTTCTAGTGATCAGGGCAAAGTTTGGGAGAAGAAGGGGGGTAAAAGAAAGATCGACTCCTGTACCATAACCTGACGCGTTGTTTTTAGTGGGTTTAAGTTTCAAGTCAGTGCCATGTCGTTTATTCAGGAGTTGAAGCCGCTTGGTTGTCAGGTCAAGCTTATCCTCCCTGCCCCCCAGTTTTGTTCGGGGATGAGTATTTTCAGGACTCATACCATTCGTTTCCAGCAAGATATGATATTTGCCTGATTTCTTTTTTATTCCTAACATTAATTCGCCCTGATCGGCCGGTGAGTTCAGGTTGTGCCAAATCATACTTTCAATGTAGCTATGCAAGATTAATGAAGGTACCCAAATCTCTTCAGCCGCAATACCGGGCTCAATTGAAACTACCAGCTGAATGGTTCGGGCAAAGCGCAACATTTCGATCTGAACGTATTGGTTGAGTGTCTCAATTTCATCAGTCAGTTTAACAAAATCCCTTTGCGAATGCTCGACGGTGCGCCGCAAAAACCGAGAAAATAAGGTAAGATATGTCGACGCCTTTTGGGTATCATTTTGCAGAATGCAATAATTGATGGCGTTCAGATTATTGAAAAGAAAATGAGAGTTGAACTGCGCCCGCAGCAACTTTACATCTAGTTGGGACATTTGCAAGTCGAGATCGAGGGTCATTTTGGTGTGACAAACCTAATCTTGTGGAACGACGAAGGCTTGGTGGTTTTATCGAAACTAGGGCTTATCCGTCTACTGAAAAATATTGAATGAGCGATTTGACATTCCGGGGCAATAATTGGCGCGAGTGAGTTATCGCCCGGATGATGGAAATTTGCGCACGACACCCATAAACACCTAACTTGCGGTTTCGTTTGGCCAACATACATGATTGCAAATTTCCCTACTGAGACCGTTTCGCTACAAGCCGGAAAACGTATCTATTTTTCTTCTGATTTTCATCTCGGCGCTCCCGATGCAGCTACAAGCCGCACCCGTGAGCAGACCATCGTTCGCTGGCTTGAAAGCATCCGGGCCGACGCCCAGATACTATTTCTGGTGGGAGATATTTTTGACTTCTGGTTCGAGTACAAGCATGCCGTTCCAAAGGGCTTTATCCGGCTGCTCGGAAAACTTGCGGAGCTGGCTGACGCGGGAATCGAGTTGGTTTTCTTTACCGGCAACCACGATATGTGGATGTCAGACTACTTTACTCATGAGCTCGGCGCGATCATCCATCGCGCCCCGGTGCGTTACCAGGTTACCGATGCAAAAGGCAACGAAAGGGTTTTGTTGGTAGGCCACGGTGATGGCTTGGGACCAGGTGATCATTTTTACAAAGGCTTGAAGAAAGTATTCGAGAATCCGCTGGCGCGGTGGTCCTTTCGGCAACTTCACCCCGATGTGGGCCTGCGCATTGCCCACAGCTGGTCGAGGCAAAGCCGTATTTCAAATAATAAAAAAGGGGAAGAGACCTTTAAAGGTGAAGAAGAGGAGTGGCTTTTCCTCTATTGCCAGGAAATTGAAAAAATCAGTCCGCACAACTACTATATATTCGGTCACCGCCACTTGCCCCTTGACCTCAAAGTATCGAACACCAGCCGTTATATCAATCTGGGTGAATGGGTTAACCAGCAAACCTATGCAGTATTCGACGGAAAAGAAGTGGAGTTGTTGGGATTTGAAAATGGAAACGCGCGGCGGGAGAAAATAGGATAGGAGGAATGAATGCTGTTGCCAATCACGAGAACGGCTCCGGTCTGTTTAACTTTCCTCCTCTCACCTTACGCTCTTATTTTTTAATAAAATCCTGCCGAGACATACTCTCCCTCGGCGTTTGGTTTAACTCCTTTCGGTAGTCTTTCTTTTTGAGGTCGCCATCTTGTACTGACTTGATAAAACGTCCCCAGGCAAAGGGATTCAGGAATGGGAAGGTGGTAGCGAAGCCCTTATTGGCGGCCGATTCCCGGCCGAACAGCAACTGATCCATCGTGTAACGGTAGTTGGTTTGGGCGTTGTTGGGCATTTGGGCCGCCATGCGGGTAATATATTCCAAGTCCGTGCTGCGGGCCAGCGCGTCGCGATCTTCTTGATCGGGAAGACGAAGGGCCAGAAACGCCTTCTTGAACTCTTCTTCGGTAGCGTAGGGGTACACGCGCACCTCAGCCAGCATTGTCACGGATTCCTGCATCTGGATGATAGCCGAATAGGTCGGCTCATTGTAGTCCCGCGGAATGAAATGGTATTGCGTCCGGTAGCCCACGTAACTATACAAGATACTATCGCCGGGAAATACAGGAATAGTAAAAACACCCAAGTTGTTGGTCAAAGTACCTCGCCCCGCTCGGGGAATAAAAACGTAAGCTCCCGGCAGTCGCTCCGTATTTTTCCCGGCTACTACCACGCCCGTAAACATAATTGCCTTTTGCTCACCCTGGCCGAAGGCTGTCTGGCTACCCAGGCTCAGGGAGGCAATTAAAACGAACACAAGGAGAAAATTCTTCATTTAATATTAAAATGGGCACCGGCTCACCGATGCGATTATTAATGGGCAATGAGGCTAAAAGAAACGCTAACTAACAAACGTCCTGTGTCCACCCTCATTGTTCCCTTTGAGGGTTAAAAGGTTGCCCCGGTTAAGAAAAAAGCTTCAAAAATGTGACGATAAAGGGCGCAGAAAGCAGCAATCCATCAAAACGATCAAGAAAACCGCCATGGCCGGGAATGCTGCTGCCTGAGTCCTTGATGGCAATGCTTCGCTTAAAAAGCGATTCCACCAAGTCGCCATAAGTACCCGTGACAACAATAATTCCACCGATACAAAACCATTGCCAGGGTTCGTAGGTTCGGAAGTATAGCCCCAGCAGAAAAGCAATGAATGCGGCAGAAATTGCCCCGCCGACCGCGCCTTCCCAGGATTTCTTGGGCGACACCCGCTCGAACAACTTACGACGACCAAACTTGGTCCCGGCAAAATAGGCCCCGATATCAGTCGCCCACAACAACAGCAGGCTACCGAGGATAATCTCAGGATTGTAGTTTTGCCCCCGCATTGCCATCACGATGATCAGCGAAAATGGCAGGGCGACATAGATAAGACCTAAAAATGTAAAACCAATGTTAGTGAAGGGTTTCAGATCATTTTTCTTATACAGTTTTATAAAGAAAATCATTGCCAGCAACGGGCTGATCAGAAAGTAGTTCTCAAAACCAATGAGTCCTTTCTCTACTACGTAGGTTAATATCACTAATGCGACGCCGCAAATAGTACCGTAGTAGGTAAGGGGCAAATTTCCGTCCAGGCCCAGCAATTTGTAAAACTCCAACTGCGTGAGCATACTCAGCAAGCTGAACATTAGTACAAACGTAACGTCGCTGTAAAGAATTGAACCAACAATGGCCACCACTCCAAATATGCCCGCAACAATCCGTTGTTCAAGATTATTGAGGCTGTTCAGGCGTGATCTCATTAGCTAGTAGCGTTTTGGCTGCTTCGGCATTCTCGGTTGGTACCCTCACTTCAATATACCCGAAGTGATTGGAATAGTTGTCAATTTTATCCATCAAAACAGCATTAATACCGTTCTCTTCCAAAATTCCCCGGGCAATCTCAGCCCGTGCCGAATTGTTGGTAGTCATCACATTTATCCAGTTGTCCATATTGGTGTTGATTAATTGTTTAGTTGTGGAGGTGTCTGTTTGTAGCTAATGTCAAGTGGTCTATATTAAGTCGCTTAAACCCATACACTACGAAATAAACTTTGTCCATTTCTCCTCCGAATCGTCCGAGGCCAGTACAGTATCTATGAATTTCATGCCACGCAACCCGTCGTACACATCGGGAAAATCATAAAGCGGGTCCTGCTCTTTGCCCTCCCAATGGGCGCGAACGGCCATCGCGAAATTCCGGTAAAGGTTGGCGAAAGCTTCCAGATAGCCCTCGGGATGGCCCGCCGGAAAGCGCGTGTTGATCTGGGCTGCTTCCGATAATTCGCCGACGCCTGTCCGCAAAATGCGCGTTGGGCTGCCTTGTACCTTATGAAGAAGGGTGTTGGGTTGCATCTGATTCCATTCCAGACCGCCAAGTTCGCCATAAACCCGGATATTCAAGTCATTTTCTTCACCATTACAAATCTGGCTGTTTTGCAGGATACCCTTAGCCCCATTGTCGAAGCGCAGTAGTATGTTGGCATCATCGTCAAGTTTGCGGCCTTCGACGAAGATCGTCAGGTCGGCGCAGACTTCGGTTATTTTCAGACCCGTAATGTACTCGGCCAGGTTCTCGGCGTGCGTACCGATATCGCCCAGACCACCCGCCGCCCCGGAACGTTCGGGGTCGGTGCGCCAAGAGGCTTGTTTTTGTCCGGTGGCCTCGACCAGTGTCGACAGCCATCCCTGCGGGTATTCCACAATGACTTTGCGGATTTCGCCCAAAACGCCAGCCTCGATGAGGGCTTTGGCTTCTTTGACCATCGGGTAACCGGTGTAGTTGTGGGTCAGGCAAAAAACCAGGCCGCTTTCCTCCACAATTTTCACCAGCTCCTCAGCGTCTGACGTCTGATGAGTTACGGGTTTGTCACACACCACATGGAAACCATTTTCTAGGGCCATTTTGGCGGGAGCAAAATGCACATGATTGGGCGTCACGATCGACACAAAATCCATGCGCTCACCTTCCGGTAATTCTTTTTCCTTTTGGATCATTTCCTCAAAGTTACCATACACGCGGTCCTCGGGCAGATACAGCGCCGCTCCGGTAGCTTTGGATTTTTCGGGACTGGAACTAAAAGCTCCGCAGACAAGCTCGATTTCGCCGTCCATAATTGCGGCGCGACGGTGCACGGCCCCGATGAAGGCGTCGAGGCTACCGCCTACCATTCCCATGCGGATTTTTCTTGGCATCGCTTATTGATTGTGGGTTTTTATAAAAGAATAATTGCGAAAAAAAGAGTATCCAGGGCTACTCTTACTACTTACAAA
>CAZCOG010000010.1:0-142182 GCA_964500445.1 uncultured Persicitalea sp.
GTTTTATAATCGACTTTTTGGGAAAGATCGAAAAGATTGAAGTATTTTTTCATGCAAAATTTAAACAGGATTCAAATACAGAAATAGATTTTTCCGCGAAACCTAAGATTTGTAATATTAGATATTGAAAGCTATTTTATGGAAATAGAAAGAGAATAACGCATTTTTCATCGTATTCCATTCTAAAAATAAAACCGCAAAGGTAGGACTTTTTCTAAAAAACTTTTGATGGAAACCATAAGCAATGCACTCGACCTGGTCTTTGTTCTCATCACGCTGGTTACAGTGGGGATATTCTGCTTTTCTGTCCCTAATCCCCGCTGGCTGTTATTCATCGTGGGCTTCTGGATGCTCATCCAAATGGTTCTGGGTAGTTGGGGGTTTTACCAAACCCCAACTACCCCTCCGCGAATCATATTGCAGGCATTGCCGCCCCTACTGCTCATTATTACTCTGTTTTTTACTGCGTGGGGACGAGCCTTCATCGATAGTCTGGATATTGCCAGGCTGACACTGCTGCATACGATTCGGATTGCTGTCGAGATCGTACTTTACTTTCTCTTTTTGGCGAAGGCTATACCCGAAATCATGACTTTTGAGGGCAGGAATCTCGATATCATTGCCGGTCTCACGGCTCCGCTAGTCTATTACTATGGCATCAGGCAACCCATTCTTCCGTCTTCCTCCCTGCTTCTCTGGAATTTGATTGGCCTTGGACTTTTATTCAATATCGTAGTACTGTCCGTTCTTTCCTTCCCCTCCCCTTTCCAGCAACTTGCTTTTGATCAGCCCAATTTGGCGATCATGTACTTTCCCTACGTCTGGCTGCCCAGTGTGGTGGTTCCCATAGTTTTGTTTTCGCATTTGGTAGCCATTCGGTACTTTTATAGGAAAAATCAGAGCGCCGCATGAATAGTACTTACCTTCCCAGCATCATCAAGCAATTTGAGTACTATAAATTGTTAGGGGATAAAACCCTTGTCCAACTATCGGATGAACAGCTTTTCTGGAAACCTAATGACGAAAGCAATAGTGTTGCCAATATCATCAAGCACTTATGGGGCAATATGCTTTCGCGCTGGACAGATTTCCTGTCCAGCGATGGCGAAAAGGATTGGCGCGATCGCGAAGGAGAATTTGACAACGATATGGCGACTCGGGAAGAAATGCTGGATAAATGGGAAGCTGGCTGGACTTGTCTGTTCGAGGCTCTGCGCCCCCTTACCGAAGCCGATTTGGAAAAAACGATATATATCCGCAACCAGGGCCACACGGTGACCGAAGCGATTAACCGGCAGCTGGCACATTATGCCAGTCATATCGGACAGATTATTTTTATCGGCAAAATGCTGCGGGGCGGCTCGTGGGATACGTTGTCTATTCCGCGCGGAGGATCTGGCAATTATAATGCAGAGAAATTTTCAAAGCCCAGACAAAACGAGCACTTTACGGAAGAGTTTCTGAAAAAATAAACTCTGTAATTGTTTTCAGTAATTGCCCGAAAAAACGTTGCTCGCCTATGCGTGCAGTACCCTATTTTCTTCCACTGATTATTACTTCAGTCTTTGTAGCCACCGCCGCCACTTCATTCGTTTGGGTGGCGATGTCATTGGTTCTTGTCATTTCGCTATTGCGCAAATCGATTGGAAAATTCAGCGTTTCTGAAGTACTCGCTGAATACGACTTTTTTCATCATACCCCTTTCATGTCCAACTTGAAAACGGTTTCTGGATTTTTCTTTGTTGGCTTCAACATCTGGATTCTGGCATTTTTGGCCCATAATGTAGTGGCTATCTGGGCATTCTTTATTTTCCTTTATTCGGTCGTAATCCTCAATAGCAACTTCGCCATAGCCCTGGCGCATGACCTGATGCATTCAGATCGGAAGCTGGACCGATGGCTATCCACCGTTTTGCTTTTACAGAACGGTTTTTTCTACCTTGAAGCCGATCATATTTACATTCATCACCGCCATGTCGGTACTTGCGGCGATCCCGCTACGGCGAAAGTAGGTGAGAGCCTTTATAAGTACCTGAAGCGCTCCGTCGGGGCGCGGTTCAGCATGATTTTCTTTCGGGGAAGTACCTTTCCTCCCCAACGCGAACGCGGGATTATTCGGGCCAGCGTGGCGAGAGCCGTGGTTTGCTTTATTTATCTAACGGCTTCGGTCTTTGTCAGCTTACAGGCGTTCGGCTGCGTTTTGGCGCAGTTTGTTCTGGTCACGTTGATTTACGAATCCGTGACTTACATTCAGCATTACGGCCTGGCCAGAGAAACCGACGAAATGGGAAAGCCAGAAGTTGTGCAACTACATCACGCCTGGAACTGCTATTACCGTACTTCAGCCTGGATGCACTACTTTATGCCTGTGCACTCGATCCATCATATGCGGGAAGAGCGACTTGACGAAATCCGTGATTCGGCCGGTCCCGCGATGCCGTTATCTTTTGCCAGCATGATGGTCACTGCCTATTTCCCCACTCGCTGGTTTCGACTAATGGATGTTGAAGTGACACGATTCACTCCCCAAAAAACCGTATGAGGCGCAAGTATGGCCTGGTAGTTCTGCTTGTGGTGACGGGCGGGGTTTGCATGGGACAGCAGCCCGGTTTTTCTCTGCAGCCAGGCTTGCAATACGGGAAAATCATCTCCTCAACTACTGAAAATAATGAAAACCGACAGGTTGGTTTTGTGGTAAACTTAAATCGCCAGACAGCTGGTGAAAGCTACTGGCAATTCGATCATAAGTACCCGCAGGTTGGTTTGGAAGGAGCGGTCCGTTTTTTTCCAGAAAATCCTTTTTTAAAAAGTGCATTCACGCTGATTCCTTACCTGGAGTTCAACATTTGGAAAACCAGTTTTGGCACTTTACAAATCAAGCATGGTACCGGCCTGGCTTATGTTACTGGCGATTTAAAAAGTACCAGCCAGTTGCTGCTGGGTAGTCAGCTGAATGCCGCCACGATGCTTGATGCAGGTTATCAATTCAAAAGCCAATCCGTTCTTGAGCTGAAAATAGGGGCTTCGGTCAACCATATTTCCAACGGAAATCTGATCCAACCCAATGCGGGTCTCAATTCCTGGCTGACCTATATCAACCTTGTCTATTTCCCAAAAAATAAACAAAATGCTCGTCCAACTTTTGTGCGACAACTTCCGGGGAAACGTTGGCATTTGCGGCTGGGAGCAGGTTTGGGGTTTTATGACTACCAAAAAGAGGAGAGCCACATCCAACATAACTTTCAGGTGACCACGATGGCTTTTTACCAGCATAGTACTCGCTTCCGCACCGGCGTGGGGCTAGAAGTAGGAAAGTCAGGCTCCGCAAATAGAATCCAACCTGCCGCCTACCTGGAAGAAGAAGTACTTATAGGCCATATGGTGACCCGCTATGGCATCGGCGTGTACCTAGGGCAATCTCAGCCTGTCGGAGGGCGCGCCTACGAAAAAGTAGGCATTGCCTGGTACCCGGCTCCGCTCAAAAGCCACATCCCGAGAGGGTTTTCGATTGGAACAAACATCAAGGCTCACGGATTCAGGGCGGCACACGTAGAGATTACGTCGGGATTTTTATTCTAGAGTTTGCAGTGAATGTCAGAATAATGGAGTCTTCTTATTTCATAATGGGTCGCAACCAATATCGCGCGCCCAGGCCGAACGTATAAAACTGCGGGTAGCCCGGGATGACATTAAGCGTCAGGTCGACGTGTTTGCTGATTTTGTAATCATATTCGATTTCGCCGCCGTACCACACAAAGTTCCACTGCCAGTCACCGCTGTTTTTTAGTAAACGGGTTTCCTGCACATAGCCTTCGAATCGGTACCAGCTTTGGCGGTATACAAGCGTCGGGCCAAATCCAACTTCAAGGGAATGTTTGGGGCTGTTCAGTATATTTAACCGCAAACCCAAATGTGTATGTCCCGCAAAGAGCCGGGCACAGTCGCTGTAGGCGCCTTGTGCCACTTTCACGGCCCAGCGTTTTTTGTGAAAGTACCTTTGGTAGGAACCAATGAAGCCCCAGTTGGGAACAAACACTGCATTTTTGTCCAGTTTGTTGGGCATCAGGAAGGCATTATACTCTCCCTTGGGATGCAAAGTACCAAAGACGAAGCGTAATCCAACGTTGTCCTGAGCCTGAGCCAGGCCAATGGCAAAGAGCAGTACAATGAGTAAGGATAGTAGCTTATTGTTCAAAATTAACCGAGATTATGTTGAAGTGCCAGGCGATTCATCTTGTAAAACCAAATCGGCGGCAGTAGTGCCATCGTTATCATCATAAAATACAAGTAGGGCATCCTTGGGCCTGCTTTCATGTTGGTTGTTTTGCGCCCCCTGACCGGCAGGTGATGTAATGAATGAAGCGGCAGCAGAAACAGGAGGTAGTTGGTATACTTGTAGTAGCAGTTCCACGACAATTCCTGCGAGATTTCTTCCCGTTCGTCACGGCGGTGCAAGCCATAGTGTTGAATGTAGTTGATAAGCTCGTAAAGTATATAGGACACCAATCCCTGCAACATAAAAAAGAAAATCGTCGGCCCGGGGTTTTCAGCAAAGATATAAATGAGTACCCAGGCAAATATGAGTAGGCCCACCATTTTCAGATTGGCAAAAAGTACCCGGCGCCGCAGGTACCTGGGCAAGCCGTATTGGGTTAGGAAACTGTCTTTCAGATTGGAAAAAGTGACTTTGACAAAGTAGGTGTAAAAGTCCTCGTTCAACCGGGCCGTAGTGGCGTCTTTTTTGAGACCGATATTGCGATGGTGGCCGAAAACATGCTCGGTGGCAAAATGGGGAATACCCGAAACCGTAAGCAGCAATACTGAAAGTACCCTTTGCAATCGCGAACGGCTGTGCAGCAAATCATGCGCCAGCGTAACGATAAAACACCCTGAAAGCAAGCCGGTTGTCACACTAAAACCCAGCAAATGTCCCCAGGAGAAGTGCTGGCTGTCGACGAAAGCATTTCCCCACGCAATCAGGCCCAGCAAGACGACCGCGTTGATGCATTTGAGGTAGTAAGAAGTTTTTGAGCGATAGAAGTACCGCAACTCTTCCAACAATTCAGAGTTCTTGAATTCTCCCCAGTACACATTTAGCAAGTTGGCCACCAACAGTAGTGGATACAGGTAGTAATACCGCCCATAGGTACACATTAATATGTACACAAGCGTCAGAAAAGACGGAATCAAATATCGCCACGTACGCCCCATCAGTATTGATCTGGTTAAAACTCACTTTCCCGCTTTTCTAACTCTTTATAAAGATAAGGATAAATCAATGAGCGGTATTGTACAAGTGGGTAAAGATTTTCGACAGGTCAATAGGCATAATCCAGAAGGATTTAGGACAAAACCAATAATTCATTCCAGGAAGAAGTAACCATTTATCACCATATAAGTTGCATTTTCATATTCAATAAAACTCCTAATAAACCACTAAAATACAGGTACTTATGCAGAAAATTATCAGAAATTTCTTTTTAAAAAAATGGGAGTGTAGGGGACACAAAAAAAAAGAGCGTCATGATTAAATAGGATTCATTAAATCTATCGTTAATCTGCAAATTCATCCTAAAAAATTCATGAAAAACAAATTACTAACTCGAAGGAAAGGTAAGTTCGCGAGCACCGGACTAAGGTTCCTTCTTCAATGCCTTTTGGTGGGATGGTTGGCCGCCCCAATGCTTCAGGCCGCCCCAAATTCTAACCATGAACCCGGCCGCGCAGCGGTGGCCAGAGTTCTACCTGTATCCGGTCAGGTGACCGAAACTGATGGTACGCCCATTCCCGGCGTCAGCATTCTGGAGAGCGGCACAACCAACGGTACCAACACTGACGCCGAGGGACGATTCACGCTTAACGTCACCGGAGCCGACGCAGTACTGGTTTTTAGTGCGATTGGCTACGTTACTCAAGAAGTCAAAGTAGGCACGCTCAGCACGCTCGATGTCAAGTTGGTCAGCGACGTCAAAGCACTTAACGAGGTGGTAGTCGTGGGTTACGGTACCCAGAAACGCGCCAACGTAACGGGCGCGGTGGCCACGGTCAACATTGACGAAAAAATCGCCAGCCGCTCCCTTACCAATGTGTCGTCGGGCTTGTCGGGTCTGGTACCTGGTCTGGCCGTGACGCAGTCCACGGGTATGGCAGGCCGCAACGGCGCCGCTTTAATTATCCGGGGCCTGGGAACGGTCAACAACGCCAGCCCGCTGGTAGTGGTAGACGGCATGCCCGATGTGGATATCAACCGCTTGAACATTAATGATATCGAGACCATTACGGTACTGAAAGATGCTACCTCGGCTGCTGTCTATGGATCACGGGCTGCCAACGGCGTTATTCTGATCACCACCAAAACAGGTAAAGGACAGGCCAAGGCCAGCATCAACTACTCAGGAAACTACGCATTCCAGACACCAACCCGCGCCTATGACTTCCTGCCCGACTATGCCCGTGCACTCACACTGCACCAGCAGGCCGCGGCAGTCAATACGTTACGGTCCAACTATTTCTTTAAAGACGGGACCATCGATCAATGGCTGGCGCTCAGCAAAGTTGATCCGCTGCGCTACCCCAGCACCGACTGGTGGGACGTAATTCTGCGGACGGGTGCAGTGCAAAACCATAATATCTCTGCTTCCGGTGGCGGTGATAAGTCCAACTTCTTCATCTCAGTGGGTATGATGGACGAGAAAGGCTTGCAGGTTAACAATGACTATAAGCGATACAATGCCCGCTTTAACTACGATTACAAGATTCGCGATAACATCAACGTCGGCGTACGTTTCACAGGCAACTGGTCAAATCTGACCTACGCGCTGGAAGACGGTTTCACCGACGACAACTCCAATAACACCGCGGGATTTGACATGCAATACGCCATTGCCGGCATCGTGCCCTACGATCCCGTATCAGGGTACTTTGGTGGCGTAATGGCCTATAACGAAGACCCCCAGGCCTACAACCCTTATACACTTTATGTGAATAACCTGAACCGCCAGGATCGTCAGGAAGCCAACACTAACTTCTATCTGGACTGGTCGCCGATTCCGGGGTTGACTGCCCGCATAGATTACGCGCTGAACTATTACAACCAGTTCCGCTGGAATGCCAATACGCCCAACCAGTCTTATAATTTTCAGACTAACTCTTTCGGTAGTCGGGTGTACGTAGGCCCTAATGCTGGAGTAGGTAACTATACCAATACGGGCTATAAAACTCTGTTTAATGGTCGCCTGACTTATAAGAAAACTATTGCCCGTAACCATGACATCACGGCCCTGTTTGTGTATAGTGAAGAATACTGGAAGGATCGCTACCAGGCCAGTTCGCGTAACGACCGCCTGTATCCCAACCTTCACGAAATTGATGCTGCCCTCACTGACATCCAGTCTACGGGAGGTAACTCCAGCACCGAAGGTCTGCAATCCTACATTGGCCGCCTCAACTACGCTGCCTATGACAAGTACCTGCTCGAATTGAACTTCCGGTACGATGGTTCATCGCGGTTCTTGTCAGGTTACCAGTTTGGCTTCTTTCCGTCAGCAGCTTTGGGATGGCGCTTTACGGAAGAGAGCTTTATTAAGTCATTCACTGACCGCTTTATGACGAGTGGTAAACTGCGGGTGTCTTACGGAGCGTTGGGTAACAACAGTGGTGTAGGGCGTTATGAGCAGCAGGAAACTCTGGCAGCCAGCAACTACTACATTGGCAACAGTATTGTTAAAGGCTTCGTAAACCAGAAATTGGTTAATAAAGATCTCTCATGGGAAACTACGACGGTCTTCAATACGGGTCTGGATTTGGGCTTTCTCAACAACCGTTTAACGGCAGAACTCGATTACTACGATCGCCTTACCACGGGCATGAACCGGCCCTCGGAGATGTCAATCCTGCTTACGGGCGCTTATGACGCACCGCGCAAAAACATCGGCAACCTGCGCAACCGCGGCGTGGAGGCCAATATTACCTGGAACACTAGCTTCCGGGATTTGAGATACTCGATCAACCTTAATGCTTCTTACAACGCCACAGTACTGGAAAAGTGGAATGAATTTCTGGGTCGGGGATATACTTTCCTTAATATGCCTTATCACTTCCTGTACACCTACGAAGATATGGGCATTGCTCAGACCTGGGAAGACGTACGCAACGCTACTCCACAGGGAGCTTCTCCCGGTGATATTCTTCGTAAAGATATCAATGGAGATGGTCGTATCGACGGTAACGACAGAACAGCCGATCCTCATGTCCAACGCGATCGCCCAACTACGTACTTCGGTATGAATGGCACTGTGTCCTGGAAAGGCTTCGACCTGACGGTATTGTTGCAAGGCGCAACGGGCCGTAAGGACTACTGGCTCAATATCTATAATAACGTCAACTTTGGCAACCAGCGCTACGCTTCTACCTATGCGCACTTGACCGAGCCCTGGTCGGTAGAAAATCGCGACGGCTCATGGCCGCGCCTGGGAGGAAATGCTAACCGGGAAGAAACAACCTTCTGGCTGGACGACCTGAGTTACCTGCGCCTCAAAAACGTCCAGTTTGGTTACAATGTACCCAAGGCCTGGGTAAATAAGGTACGCCTCAGTAACGTCCGCTTGTTTGTTTCTTCGGAAAATCTGGCCACTATCACCAGTTTCCGAGGCCTGGATCCTGAGAAAGCGGGTAACCGGAGCGATGCCTACCCACTGAACAAATCGTATTCGTTCGGTATCAACGTTGGGCTTTAAGTGGACTCGCATTGGTGCACCAATGCAGTTAAAAACAAAAAATTAAACATGATTACACTAAGCATGAAAAAAGTAATTTCAAAAATAATGTTCCTGACGGTTTGCACGGGTCTGGTTTTCGTAACTGGCTCATGTAAAGACGACCTGCTCGACCAGGAACCGACCACCGAACTGGCAGCCAACGCCTTTTGGAGAACTGAAGATGACGCTTTGATCGGCCTGTACGGTGCTTATGCCGATGTTCGGCCACTTTTTGACCGCGACTACTATTTTTCCGGTCACGGTGAATACACCCGGGTGAGGGGGGTAAGTTCTACCAATGGTAACCTGCAACGTGGGGATGCCTATCAGGGGGCCAACTACAACCCTTCGGGTTACGGGGCGGCATTCGATAAGTACTATCGGTACCTATACGGTGGTGTCAACCGTACCAACTACGTGATCGAGAATGTAAACCGGCTAATCGCTACGGCGAATCCTTCGTCCGTTCCTGGTCTGGAAGCCATCGTTGGCGAAGCCCGGCTTCTGCGGGGTATGGTTTATTTTCGTCTGATCTCGATGTGGGGTGATGTACCTTATTTCAGCCGGATCATCAACGACAATTCCGAAGTATCCAGCCTTGAGCGCACGCCGATTGCCCAGGTAAAGGATTCCATCATGGCCGATTTTACCTACGCTTTCGAAAAGCTTCCCACTAAAGGAGCGGCCGTAGGACGTGCCGGTAAGCCCGCTGCGCTGGCCTTCCGGGGCAAATTGCAATTGTACTGGGCATGCTGGAATAAAAACGGCTGGCCTGAACTCACTACGTTCACGCCCAGTGCTTCAGAAGCTAACACAGCTTACGCGGCTGCCGCTGCAGATTTTAAGAAAGTGATTGATGATTATGGTCTGGCATTGTTCCGCGGTGGCGAACCCGGACCCATCGACGATCTGGGCGAAGCCGAACAGCTGCCCAACTACTACTATCTGTTTACACCCATCGCCAATGGCGATGCCGAAATGATCATGACTTTCACGCACGGTGGTACGGGTACAGGGCAGGGTGAAGAGCTCATGCGCGACTTCTCGGGCCGCTCGCACGAGGGATCGCAGTGCTGGGTATCGCCGCGCTACGAACTTGCTGATCGTTACCAACTGGTAGCTACCGGTGATTTTGCTCCTCCGCTCATCCCTATGAACCCTTCTACGGCCGGGGCCCGGACGGCGAAAAATTCGGCCGTAAATCCACAAAGCTACGTTGGCCGTGACTACCGCATGAAGGCTTCCATTATGTGGGATTACGAAGTGAGCATCGGGCTGAACTCTCTGAAACCGACCGGTTGGGTACCTTTTGTTTACAAGACCTACAACCAGCCTATTATGATCAACGGCGAAAGACTGACGACCTACAATACCGATGGTACCAACTCGGGTTATGTATTCCGTAAATTCCTGCGTAACTATGCCGGTCAGGGTCGCAGCGATGGCGACTATGATTTTCCGGTTATGCGCCTAGCTGACGTATACCTGATGTACGCCGAAGCTACCAACGAAATCAACGGGCCGCAGGCTGATGCCATCGCGCTGGTGAACAAGATTCGTCACCGGGGCAATCTCCCTGTTTTGACTGCCGACAAAACCGCCAGCAAGGCTGCATTCTTCAGCGCCATTGAGCAGGAGCGTATTGTTGAACTGGTAGCCGAAGGACACCGGGGCTTCGACCTGCGCCGCTGGCGCGCGATCGAGCGGGTGTGGGGAGCTCCGTATACCGACGGCGTGTGGCGAATCGATACGCACGGTGCCAATCAGCAGCGCTACTTCCAGAATTCCAGCGAGCGTACGTACGAGCAGGCCTACATCTTCAGAATTCCTCCCGGAGAACGCGACCGAAACCCTAATCTGACCCAGAATACACCCTGGCTTTAATATAGTTCATGAGTTTAAGGTTGAAAGTTTAAGAGCTATAAAACATTCAACTTTAAACTCATCCACTCATAAATACATAACTAATGAAATCATATATCAAACCTTTTTTTCTTCCCTTGCTTTTCGCAATTCTGGTGGCAGGTTGCAAGCAGGATTTTCCCATCGATGAGGACGGTTTGCTAATTACAAACCGTGCAGAATGTTTCGTCAGCAATTTTGAATTACTGGGTTCTGATTTCCAGACCGTACGCACTAAGAACCCGGTAATCGACACCACGGCTCAGACTATTGCGGTAGAAGTTTTCTTCGGAACCGACCTTAAAAATCTATACCCCCAGTTTTCGCTGGTGACTGATGCTAAGCTAGACCCCAAGATTACCGGACCGGTGGATTTTTCCGATCTGAGCAATCCTAAGACTTACACCGTAGTTTCCGGAAACCGCAAGGTGAGAAAACCCTATACTGTAACTATCACTGTTCAACAACCTTAGTAAACCCCTTCGATTATGCAACGCAGATATCTAACCTATACGCTTGTCGCGCTGTCCCTCCTGGCGGGGTTGACGGCCTGCGACCCGAGCGATCACCCGACTGTCACTCCGCTCAAAAAGGTCGGTTTTCAGAATGACGTGATCAAACGAACTCTTGGCCCTAATGTGGTGGGTCTGGACTTGGAGTTTGCTTTTGCCATGGCTCTGCCCGCTACTGAGGGCAAACTTACCTCTGCCCAGGTTGAAGCTTCCATTGCCGGAGCCGCAGGCACTTACCTCGAACACCGTTCTTATTACACCAATGGTAGTGGAAACGACATTGGTGTAGTCGTGGGCAGTCCATCTTCCAGCGAGGGCAAGATTACTAAAGTCAACTTTACGGCCGACACCTCCGCGGCTACCCTACGGTACTATTACAAAATTCCCGAAGGGGCAAGAGGGCAGTCCGTTTCGTTTACTTTCACATCCACCAGCAGCACGGGCGAAGTGATAACGTATAACATGGGTCCCTACAAAATAGCTGAAATGGATATGGTCCTCGATTTGGATGTAAAGGATGGTGGTGCTCAGTACATTTCCATCGAGGATATGAAAGTGTATACAGCCGCCGAAGCTGCTCAAATGCCTAACAAGATCGATCTGGTGTACCTGTACCGGTCTATCCCCAATGTTACATTCAACCATGCGCTGGTGTCTCCGGCGGCAGATGCGCAATATCGGCCCGGCCTGACTTTGCCCGCCGGGCTTACTAATAGTGTCAAGATTCGCAAAGAGTGGGGTCTCCGGGATTTCCACCTGGCTCGTTTGCAGTATGGAGTATACATTGATGACCTGGATTTTCAGAAACTTGATGTTTCTACGTCGCCCAACTATGCCATTAACCTTCGGGCTGAGGCTGGTGCCTGGGTCGAGACTGCCGATGGTAAGTACCGGGCATACATTTATATGAATTCGGTGAATAACACGGGCAAGAGCGCCAAAATCAGCATGAAGCGCTATACTGTAAAATAACAGTTCCATTCTCCAATAAAAAGGGCGTCCTGCGATTTTCGGCAGGGCGCCCTTTTTTGCTGAAGTAATTGTATAGCTCTCAGGATCAAATTGGAAAAACATTTAATGAAAAAATTGGGGTGAAAAAGTATAATGACCTTGTATAGTCCTTTTCTTTCAGGACTATCAAACACACACCTAATCCATGAAAAGCCTCCTCCTGTTCCTTTTCACTTTTGTTACCCTCACGTTTGTTACCCTCACGGCCTGCGGCCAGCAGAACGCCAGCCCGTCTTCCAACCCTGAACCCTTCACAGGAAAACTGGCTACCCTCAAACGCCCGCATCCCCGTCTGTTGCTGCCAAAAGGCGACGAAAAACTTTTCATTCAGAAAATTCAAAGCGATAAATCGCTGAAAAAAATTCACGACGCTATTCTGGCCGAGGGCGACCGCCTCATCAGTCAGCCGCCCGTGGAACGAATTCAAATAGGACGTCGACTGCTGGATAAATCGCGAGAAGCGCTACGGCGTATCTTTCAGTTGTCCTATGCCTATCGGACTACCGGAGAGAAAAAGTACCTGCAACGCGCCGAAAAGGAAATGCTGGCCGTGGCCAATTTCTCCGACTGGAACCCAAGTCACTTCCTGGATGTAGCCGAAATGACAATGGCCGTCGCAATAGGCTATGATTGGCTTTACGACGATCTTACTGAAAGTACCCGACAGAAAGTAAAGGAAGCCATCCTGAAAAAGGGACTCGAACCTTCCTATAACAAAGACTATAACTGGTTTTTGACCGCCGAACATAACTGGAATCAGGTATGCAACGCCGGGATGACTTTTGGTGCGCTGGCCATCGCCGAACATGAGCCGGACCTCGCCGAGCGGACCCTCGAACGTGCCCTGGCCAGTATCCCCAAGGCAATGGAACCTTACGGTCCTGATGGCGGCTATCCCGAAGGGTTCGGCTACTGGGAGTACGGAACAAGCTTCAATGTACTTTTCCTGAGCGCTTTGGAAAAAGCCCTGGGTACCGACTATGGCCTTACTCAGATACCTGGCTTTATGAAAACGGCCGGCTTCGAGCAGAATATCGTAGGCCCACTAGGTATCGTCCACAACTGGGGCGATAGCGGCGACAGAAATGGAGTCAGCCCGGCTATGTTCTGGTTTGCCAGCAAAAAGAACGATCCTTCCTTATTGTGGATGCAAAAGAAAGTAATCGAGGATCAGGTCGGTCGCGACCTGGTAAAAGACCGCACGCTACCCGCATTGCTAATTTGGGGAGTGGATATGAACCTGTCCAATATCCCGCCTCCCGGGGAAAAGTTCTGGATGGGCCAAGGCCCCAGCCCGGTGGCCATGATGCGCAGTTCGTGGACTGATCCGAATGCTTTTTTTGTCGGCTTCAAGGCGGGATCGTCTTCTGTTAACCACGCTCACATGGACGCAGGATCTTTTGTGATGGATGCCTTGGGTGAGCGCTGGGCTATGGACTTCGGACCGCAAAACTATAACTCGCTCGAAGAGCGGGGTATCAAACTTTTTGGCCGCGAGCAAGACGCCGAACGCTGGGACATTTTCCGCTACAACAATTTGGTACACAATACGCTGACGATAGACGGTCAGTATCAGCGAGTCAAGGGTTATGCCAAAATAGATGCTTTTTCCAGTGATTCTCAGAATATGGCCGTTGTCTCCGACCTCTCGACTGTATACGCTGGGCAGGCCGATGCCGTTACTCGAGGAATCGCGCTGCGTGATTCCAGATTTGTAGTCGTAAGAGACGAAGTGAAAGCACCCGGCAAAGACATAACCCTCCGCTGGACGCTGCTCACGCCCGCGCAGGTTTCTATTCAGGACGACAAGATCGTAGTACTTTCACAGAAAGGTAAAACCATGTACCTGACCTTTGACGCATCGGTTCCGATTAAAATAAAAACCTGGTCTACCGAACCTACCCACGACTACGATGCCCCCAATCCCGGTACAGCGATGGTAGGCTTCGAGGCAGCGTTGCCTGCAGGTTCCTCCCAATCTTTTAACGCTATTTTTTCGGCTGATAAAAACGCCGGTCTATTACCCATAGAGGCAATTTCTGCCTGGAAGGTGAAAAGTACCAAGTAGATGCTACTGGCAATTTACTTTCTTTAACAATTCCTCGAAAGATTTGCATGAAATTATATCCCTAATCTTGTAGGGGTCGTAAACTGGTTCATTCGTCCGAGTGTTAGTCATCGGATTTTTATGATCAGATACATAGCCCCGAATCCTGAATTAACCGATGAAGCCCTACTCGGAATATAGTGCCGAAGAGTTAGCGATGGAACGCCTGTTTATTCGGTGGGTGCGCCATCCTGATGACCCGCACGTGTCTAAGTTTTGGGTAAACTGGATTCAGGATAATCCCCAGCAAACTGAAACGGTAGAATCAGCTAAGATGCTGGTAGATACGGTTTCAGATTGGGAAGGAACAGAAATGTCTTATGAAGAAAGAACGTCTTTGTGGGAACTGATCAGACAGTCGCTCGGTAGTTTACCTTCGTTGATCGAGCCGGGACGACAAGATAATTCAGTAGTAGAAAACTGGTCCTTTTTGAAATGGAGTGTCGGGATTGTAGCTACAGTGATTCTGCTTTTTTTGTTCATCAGAGAAACGCCTTTTTATACCAATAATACAGAGAATAAGAGTGTCAATGGGGCGCCAATTGATGTAATCAGTCCTGTAAAGTCAGACACTTTGCAGTCTTATTCGTATCCTGACAGCATTGAAAATAGGATTAAAATTAAATAAAACATAATTTTGCGATTCGTGGAAACTGATTAGATATCCCCTCAGCAGTTTCTCTTCACTAATTCAACTTAACCGGTAAAATCTTTCAGTAGTCGAGAACTAATAATTTTTGAAACTGAGTGTCGGGATTGTAGCTACGGTAATTCAGCTTTTCCTCTAATTTTTAGAACCTTCTTTACAGCAAAAATGCAGAAAGATAAGAGCATAAAAGCGCCACCTACATGAAGTACTCATTTATTAGACCTATGGATACATATTTTTATTCTTGTCTATTCTGAAACTATAAAAAACAAGCCGAAAACTACGTGAAATATAGTTTTTCCTTCCTAACGATATTAAAGACAATACCCTTTATTTCTTTTCAAAACCCAATTTAATTTAAACCCAATGAGAAAATTCTTTACCCAAAAATCACGGGGAGTGCCAGGTAGCCAAAGGCTGCGTCCCTCCCAAATCATGTCCTTTCTGTTCTTTTGGACAATAGGGATTATGCCGATGCACACACTTTTGGCCCAGGATCGTGCGATCACGGGCACCGTCACTTCCACCGAAGACAACACGGGCGTACCCGGAGTAACGGTGGTTCTCAAAAATTCAAATACCGGTACTACAACTGACGCCGACGGTAAATACCGGATCAATGCCACGGGTGACAACCCTACTCTCGTATTTTCAGCCGTGGGATTTGCTACTCAGGAAATTGCCGTTGGTAATCGCAGCGTAGTCGATGTCAAGATGGCCGTGGACCTGAAAACGCTCAATGAGGTAGTGGTAACAGGGTATGGTACACAGAAGAAAAGCCAGGTCACAGGCGCTATTTCGTCGGTAGGGGCCAAAGAAATCAGTGAACTGCCTGTTACCAATGCACAGCAGGCTCTTCAGGGACGTGCCGCCGGCGTAGACGTAAATATGGCTGGTAGTAAACCCGGTGCCACCCCTCAGATTCGTATCCGGGGACGCCGCTCGTTCAACGCTTCCAACGATCCGCTATTTGTGGTAGACGGTATTCCGCTTTCAGGGGGTATTGAGGATATTAACCCGAACGATATTGCCTCTATGGAAATTCTGAAAGACGCTTCCTCTACCGCAATTTATGGTTCACGGGGTTCCAACGGTGTAGTTATTATCACTACCAAGCGTGGTACGCCGGGCAAAACTACGGTGAGCATAGATGCTTACAGCGGTATCAACAAGTCGCTGGGTCGGATCGATGTATTCAACGGACCTGAATTTGCCGAGTATAAGCGCGAGTCCCGCCGGGCCGGTGGTCACTACCCCGACGGCCCCGCCACGGATGCCGCCGATGCAATTATTTTTGAACCCGTAGAGCTGGAATCTATCAAACTGGGTCGCAGCACTGACTATCCCGATGCCCTGTTGCGGACAGGTACGATCAACAACTATCAAGTTGGCGTGTCGGGTGGTACAGAGAAAACTCTCTTCAATATTTCAGGTAACTTTTTCAAGGATAAGGGTGTAGTAAAAAACCAGGATTTGACTCGCTACACATTTCGGGTAAACCTGGATCATAAGATCAATGATAAGCTTAAAGTCGGTATCTCTTCATTGACCAGCCACTATGTGCGTAACGGCGAAAACTTTAACCCGCTCGGAGGTGCCCTAGCCGAAAACCCATTGGGTAAGCCTTACGACGACGAAGGAAATCTGATTTTCCTGCCCACGCAGGACGGACTACGTACTAATCCGCTGGCTGAGATTGTACCCGGTGCCATCATCGATGAGCGAAAAAACTACCGTATATTCAACAGTATTTACGCTGAGTGGAAAATCATCGACGGTCTTTCTTACCGTTTCAACTTCGGACCTGACTTCAAAATTGACCGCTACGGCCGGTTCTTCGGCAGCCAGACCAACGCCCGCCGGGGAGCGCCTGCTTCGGGCAGCGCATTCAATCGGCAGATTTTCAATTACACACTTGAAAACATTGTCAACTACACCAAGCAGTTCAATTCGGTACATAATCTGAATGTGACACTTCTGCAATCCTTCCAGCGCGATAATGAGGAAAGATATTCTATCGATGTTACCGGTATTCCGGCATCTTCGCAACAATTCTACAACCTGGGAAGCGCCAGTCAGGTGAATGGTGTGGGGTCTAGCATCCAACAATGGACGCTGCTTTCTTATATGGCACGGGTCAACTATGACTTCAATGACAAGTACCTGCTGACGGCCACTATCCGGGCCGATGGTTCATCGCGCTTCGGAGCCAATAACAAGTTTGGCTACTTTCCTTCGGTAGCTGTGGGCTGGAACATCTCCAACGAGAACTTTTTGCAGAATGTGCGTTGGATGGATCAGCTCAAGCTACGCCTCAGCTATGGTGCTGTGGGTAACACGGCTATCAATCCTTACCAGACACAGGCCAACCTGAGCCGTACTTCCTATGCCTGGGAAAACAGTGCCGCCTTCGGCTATCGTCCCGGCTCTATTGGTAATCCTGATTTGAAATGGGAAACATCAGCCACGGCCAATGCTGGACTTGACTTCAGCTTCTTCAGTGGTCGCGTATCGGGTGCAATAGAATACTACGTTACCAACACGACGGACCTTTTGGCTCCTCAGCCTCTCCCCAACTCGACAGGATTTGGCGGCTTTACGACCAACATCGGTCATACTCGTAACAAAGGTATTGAGCTGACTGTCTCGACGGTAAACGTAGACCGTGGAGGTTTCCGCTGGAACACCGATCTGACCTTCAACCACAATCAAGAGGAAATTGTCGAACTAGCTAACGGTAAGGTAGACGATGTTGCCGCTGGTCGTTTCATTGGTCAGCCGCTGTCTGTAGTTTATGACCTGAAAAAAATTGGTATCTGGCAAACCGACGAAGCCGAATTGGCTAAATCGTATGGCTACAATCCGGGTGAAATTAAGATTGAGGATGCTAACAACGATGGGGTGATCAATGCCGATGACCGCCAGATCCTGGGTTCAGCCATTCCTGCTTTTGTGGCTGGTATGACCAACCGATTCGAGTACAAAGGCTTTGACCTGTCGTTCTTCCTGTACGCCCGCGCCGGCCAGTTCATTATCAGTGGATTCCACCAGGGCAACAACTCGCTGGCAGGCCGTTACAATAACCTGGACATCGACTACTGGACGCCGAATAACCCTACGAATGAATTCCCCCGCCCGAACGAGAACCAGGAAACGCCCCGCAACAGCTCTACACTGCGCTATTTCGATGGTTCATTCCTGAAAGTACGTAATATCAATTTCGGTTATAACGTACCGGGTAACTGGGCTTCCAAACTGGGTATGACCAGCCTGCGGCTTTATACCAGCATTCAGCAACCATTCATTTTCTCGGAATACCGTTCGAAGTACAAAGGAATCGATCCAGAGGTTGAATTGGATAACGGAACCAGCAATGGTAACAGTTCGATTGGTTCTGACCTTTCCCCCGCAACGTCGGTCATTACGTTCGGAATCAATGCTAAGTTTTAATCAGATTATATAGAAACTAACACAATAAGAAAATGAAATTCCAATCAAAACTTTTAAAAATAGGCGCTTTGGGAGCCGCTCTGCTGTTTGGGCAATCGTGCAGCGACAGCGTGCTTGACGAAGAAGTGATCTCAGGAATTGGCAGTAATTATCTGAACACCGACGCTGGCTTCAATGACGGTGTCAACGCCGTGTATTCTACTCTGCGCGATTGGTACGGAACCGAGCGGGGTAATAATTTCACGACTTTCGGCACCGATATAATTACCAATGGTGCGGATGGCAGTTTCAAGTTCATAAATACGTATGATGGAGCTTTTGACTCCCGGGTATCGCACGTACGTGAAGTATGGGATTTACTCTATTCCGGTATTAACGCAGCGAACGCCGTCATCGAGCGGGCGCCTAATGTAACGGGCGTTCCCGAAAATACCAAGAAACAACGTGTGGCCGAAGTAAAAGCTCTTCGGGCCCACTATTACTTCATTCTGACCCGCTTATACGGTGGGGTAGATTTGCGCCTTACTGAAACGGTTGCACCTACGAAGGTAGCGACCCGAGCCACTATTCCGGAAATGTATGCTGCTATCATCAAAGATCTGACTGAGGCTTTGCCGGATTTGGAAAATAAGGGACAGGCGGCTGAATACGGACGTGTGACTAAAGCAGTTGCCGAAATGATGCTGGCCGATGTCTATCTGACCAAAGCTACATCGGCGGCCAAGGCAGGAGACGACTACGCCAAGGCAGCTACGTATGCCAAAAACGTAATTAATAATTATGGTTTCCGACTCCTGCCCAATTTCGCCGATGTATTTCGCCAGGGAAATGAAAAGAACGACGAAATCGTTTTCGCCACGCAGTATACATCTAATGTACTAGCAAATGGGGGTGGCAATAACTCGCACCTGTACTTTCTGATGGAATACGACGTACTACCCGGCATGCAGCGCGATACTGAGAATGGACGCCCCTGGAAGCGGTACCGTCCTACAAACTACACGCTGAATAAAGTTTTTGATCCGGCTAAACGTAATATTGACAGCCGTTATTACAAAACGTTCAAGGATGTTTATTACGCTAACAAGCCAGGTACCTATAATACGACTTTCGACAAATCGAAAGCAACCGTGACGTTCGCTCTTGGGGATACGGCAATCTACGATCCCGGATATGAAATGCCCGCAGCCGAGCGCGCCAAAAAACCTTATCAGGTCTTGGTACCCAGCGCTTATTCAGAGCGCGTTTTCCCCGCTCTACGCAAGCACATTGACGGGGGACGTGTTGACCGCACTTCGGAAGCTGGGATACGTGATTATTTCAACTACCGACTTGCCGACACCTACCTGATTCTGAGCGAAGCTTTGCTCAATTCAGGTGATAAAGCAGGTGCCACAGCCGCCATGAACATGATTCGCCGCCGTGCGGCCTGGCCTGGTAAGGAAAAGGAAATGGAAATAACTGAAGCTCAGATGACCATGGATCTGATTTACGAAGAGCGTGCCCGTGAATTGTACGGAGAGATGACACGCTGGTTCGATCTTAAGCGCTGGGGGAACCTCATCGAACGGGTAAAAATGTATAATCCACAGGCAGCTCCCTTTATTTCGGAGAAACACCTGTTGCGTCCGATTCCCCAAAACCAAATTGACCGGGTGGAAGGCGGAGTGTCAGCCTTCCCGCAGAACCCTAACTATTGACGGCGAAGCGTCTGAATGAGGATTAATTGATACAGAGAACAAAAAAGGAAAGCTTTCAAAAAGAAGGCTTTCCTTTTTTAGTAAAAAACAGCTGAAATTTTCTTTTGTAAGGGTAAAGCAGACATAACGTCGTATTTGTAAAGGGGAATATTCCCCAAAAGCAAACGTTGAACATTTGGCTCAAATTCACAGAGCCGAGCTCAGCAAAACAATTAGACCTAATAACCCAAGAATGAAAAAAACACTTTTTGTACTTACAGTCTTTTTTACAGGCTGTTTTATCCAAACTACTACCGCCCAGACATCTTCCAAAGACGGCTGGAAAAACCTCTTTAATGGCAAAGATCTTAGCGGGTTTAAGCAATTGAACGGCAAAGCCAAATACGAGGTGAAAGATGGCGCCATCGTGGGTACTTCCACCATGAATACGCCTAATTCGTTTCTGACCACAGAGAAAAACTATGGCGACTTCATCCTCGAACTGGAAGTAATGGTGGATGACAAGCTTAACTCCGGTATTCAGATCCGTAGCGAGTCAAAGCCCGACTATATGGATGGTCGCGTTCATGGCTACCAGGTAGAGATCGACCCCAGTTCGCGTGGCTGGTCGGCGGGTATTTATGATGAAGCCCGGCGCGGCTGGCTTTATCCGGTGGACCTGAACCCAAAGGCTAAAACCGCTTTTAAAAATAACCAATGGAATAAGTACCGGATCGAAGCCATAGGCAACCACATTCAAACCTTCCTGAATGGTGTTCCGGTTGCCCACGTTATCGACGACATGACTCCCGAAGGTTTCATTTGTTTACAGGTCCATGCCATCAACAAGCCCGAGCAGAATGGCACGCAGGTGAAGTGGAAGAATATTCGCATCAAAACCGACAATCTGAAACTCAGCCCTTGGCCGAACGATGCGCGGGTGGTGAATATGATCCCCAATACCCTGTCAGCCGAGGAAAAAGCGCAGGGCTTCAAGTTGCTCTACGATGGTAAATCCGCCGATCAATGGCGCGCCTACGGCGGTACCGATTTCCCGCAGAAGCGCTGGTCAGCCAGCGACGGTACCATCAGCGTCGCCAAATCCGACGGTTCCGAAACGGGCAACGATCTCGTGAGCCGTGAGAAGTACGGCCCCGGTTTCGAGTTCGACTTCGAGTTCAAACTCACCGAAGGTGCCAACAGCGGCGTAAAGTACTTCGTCAACGAAAACCTGGACTCGAAAGGAAAATCGGGGCTTGGCCTGGAATATCAGGTACTGGACGATGCCAAGCACCCTGATGCCAAAATGGGGGTAGTTGGCAACCGGACGCTGGCTTCACTCTACGATTTGATCCCGGCGGAAAAACCCGGCAACTCGGTCAAGAAAATTGGTGAATGGAACCGGGGGCGGCTGGTAGTGCATCCCGATGGTAAAGTTCAGCATTTTCTCAACGGGCAATTGGTACTCGAATACCAGCGCGGTGGTCCCATCTATCGCGCGCTGGTAGCTCGCTCGAAATATAAGGACTACAAAGACTTTGGCCTGGCTGAAAAAGGCAATCTTCTTCTTCAAGACCACGGTGACAATGTGATGTACCGGAGCTTGAAGGTAAAGGAGATCAAGTAAGCAGAAAACTACCGGAGGATATTATGCCTGAGTATCTTTAACAAAGTTTTTGCAGGTATCTGAGTAGGCAAAGCCTAGTTTCTCTTTTTACTCAGGTACTTCCTTCCCAAATCATTGTATAAACAAATTAACTACCATCATGGATAACAGAAGAGATTTTATAAAGAAAACAGCTTTGGCCACAGCGGGAGTAGCTGCCGTGGGTTCAAATGCCTTCAGCGCCAAAAGCTACAATAAAATCATTGGCGCGAACGACCGGGTTCGGGTGGGTATCATTGGCTTTTCCAACCGTTTCCGATCATCGCTGGCTCCCAGTTTTGCGGATCATTCCAAGGATCAGAACTTTGAATTCATGGGCGTGTCCGACATCTGGAATCGCCGCCGTGACGAGGCCGCGGCCTATTTCAAAGGAAAAGATTCGGCAGCCAGTGATTTTATCAAATGCCGCAACAACGACGAGCTGCTGGGTCGTAAAGATGTGGATGCCGTTATTATCAGTACTGCCGACTTCCAGCACGCCCTGATGGCTACCGACGCCATCAAGTCGGGACGGGATGTCTACATGGAAAAACCCTTCGCCGAATCGCTGGAAGATGCCAAGCTATGTTTGAAAACCGCCGAGGCTTCCAAGCAGATCGTGCAGGTAGGTTCACAGCGGCGTTCGGCCCCAAACTACCACGCGGCTAACAAGTTCATCAATTCCGGTGAGTTTGGACCAATTACGATGGTCGAAATGACCTGGAATGTCAACCAGCCCGGACGCTGGCGTTTGCCTGAGTTGACGAAGGAAATTCGCAAAGAAGATACCGACTGGGATCGCTTCCTGATGAACCGCCCGAAAGTGGCCTGGAACCCCCGCTACTATCTGGAGTACCGCCTTTTCTATCCTTATTCTTCCGGTATTCCCGGTCAGTGGATGTCGCACCAGATCGATACCGTGCACTGGTTCTCAGGGCTCAATGCCCCACGCTCGGTTTCGGCAAATGGTGGTGTTTATGTCTGGAAAGATGGTCGTAAGAATGCCGATACTTTCTCGGCGGTATTCGAGTACGGCCCTTTTGATGATCCCAGCAAAGCTTTCCAGGTGATTTACTCATCCCGCATGCACCAGGCGGCCGGGGATGTAAAAGAGTACTACTACTCCAATGCAGGCATGATCAACCTGGACACCAACGAAATCACCCCCGAGGGTGGCTTACAGGCCGGACCGGCCAAAGCAATGGGCATGAAACCCAATCTGTTGCCTACCAAGAAACTCGGCGAAGTAGCCAAGATGGAAACGGGCGCCAATACCGGTGCCGATCCAATGACATCACTGCACATGCTCAACTGGATGGAGTGCGTGCGCAGTCGCAAACAGCCCAATGCTCCGGCTCGTGCCGGCTTCAACCACGCCGTGGCCAACATCATGGCTACCCAGGCCCTGCACACGGGTAAGCGCGTAACCTGGGATGAGAAGAAGAGTGATATTGTGATAAGCTAAGGTTGTTTAATTGTTGAACTCTTTAATTATTTATTTGTGCCTCTGTTTGATGATTTTTTGCAAATCATTTTAATAGAGGCACAACTCTTTTTAGATATATGAAAAGGAAAATCATAATGGCTGGCCTTTTGTTGACAGCAACGATTTATACCGCCAGCGCTCAGCGCGTGGAGTTGATGAACAATGGGGCGGAACGTAAAGTGGAAGTGACGGTAGATGGCGAACCTTTTACGTCTTACATTTACCCAGGTACCGATGTACTGAAAAAAGCCGTCCTTTATCCGGTGCGGACAGCCGAGGGTACTATCGTCACCCGCGGCTGGCCCATGGACCCGCGTCCCGGCGAGCGGGTGGACCATCCGCACCACGTGGGCGTTTGGTTCAATCATGGTGATGTCAATGGCTACGATTTCTGGAACAGCTCCAATGCGGTGGATCGCACGAAGAACAAGTACGGGGACATTATCCATACCGGTATCACAAACCTGAAAAGCGGCAAGGGCAAGGGCGAACTCGATGTCACTGCCGACTGGGTGAGCCAGGATGGCGACACTTTCCTGAAAGAAAAGACGACTTACATATTCCGGGCAACGGGAGATGAGCGGATCATTGATCGTATTACGACGCTTACTGCGCAGCAGGACGTAACTTTTACCGATTCGAAGGAAGGTATGTTCGGCATGAGGTTGGCAAGGCAGATGGAACTACCTTCCAAAAAAGCAGAGGTTTTCACTGATGCCAACGGCGTGGCTACCAAAGTGGCCTCCCTCAACAACGAAGGCGTAACGGGCAACTACCGTAACAAGGAAGGCGTGGAAGGAGAAGATGTTTGGGGGAAGCGCTCGGCCTGGAACGACCTGAGCGGCAAAATCGGAAACGAGGATATAAGTATCGCTATATTCGACCATCCTCAAAACCTGGGTTATCCGGCCTACTGGCATGCGCGTGGCTATGGTCTTTTCGCGGTGAACCCTATGGGTGACAAAGAATACTCCGGGGGTAAAGAAACCCGCAACCACAAACTATCCAAAGGGCAGTCCATGACGCTCCGCTATCGCCTCGTCATCGCTTCGCACCACCTCTCCGACGCCGAAATGAATAAGCTGGCCGGAGAGTTTGGGAAGGTGAAGTAGTATTTGATCTTCGGGGGTTAACGGTTAGAGGTCAAATGGTTCAGCGGCCTTTTTCGATTTCTTCTTTTGAAATCCGCGTCGTCATTCACCTTTTAGCCGTTGACCTTTAACCCTTTTTCAATTTCTCCAAAAACAACCGACTCGCCACCTGATCCGCAAAAAGCTTCCCCTTCTCCGTCAGTAGAAGCAGTCCATCCCGGGAGTACAGCCAGCCGATTTCGTTAAGGAGAAAAATCTCTTCGCCCAACTGCATCAGGAAACGCCCATCCGAAAGTTCCTGCAACAATTCCAGTCTGCAGCCCCACTTGGTACGCAGGCCCGTGAGCAGGTATTCATTCACCTGATCTTCCGAAGTCAGGATTTCCCGGGTTGATGGCAGTACTTTATTTCTAATTCCTTCCAGGTACTTTGCGTTGTTACTCACATTGTACTGACGGCTTCCACCGTCGTAAGAGTGCGCGCTGGGGCCAATACCAAGGTAGGGGCGCCGCTGCCAGTAGGCGCTATTATGGCGACTGTATTTCTGGTTTTTAGCAAAATTCGAGATCTCATATTGCTCGAACCCTGCGTCTTGCAGCCTGCTGATTAATAGCTCAAACTGCCGGGCCGCAAACTCATCATCGATGGGAGCCATTTTTCCCGTTTTTGTCCAATTGCCAAACGCTGTTCTGGGCTCGACCGTCAGGCAGTAAGCCGAAATATGCTCCACACCCATCGCCAGTGCTTTTTCAATATCACTCAATAGAATATCGTCATTTTCGGCGGGAATGGCATAAATCAGATCGATAGAAATATTGGTAATCCCCGCATCCTGCGCCCGTCTAACGCTCTCTTCGGCTTCCTGCGCGGTGTGAAGACGATTCATGAAACGCAGATGCGGATCGTGAAAAGTCTGAATGCCAATACTGAGACGGTTCACTCCCTGATCGACCAACAAGGCGAGGGTAGTTTCCGAGAGATCGTCGGGATTGGCTTCCAGCGTGATTTCAGCATCAGGCTTCAGGTGAAACTGTTGCCTGATGGATGCCATCAGCATGGTGAACTCTTTCTCGCTAAGTAGCGAAGGAGTACCACCGCCTAAATAGACGGTATGAAGATCGTCCGAGGACAGGTAGTTTTGCTGCATCTCCAATTCCCGGGTCATTGCCCGCACGATCTTTCCCTTATTTTGCAATGACGTGCTGAAATGAAAATCACAGTAATGGCAGGCTTGACGGCAAAAGGGAACGTGCAAATAGAGGTGCATCAGAAGAGCGTTTGGCAACAGACGGAAACCGTCGTGAAGGATTCTGCAAAATTAAGTACATTTCCAGAATGAAAAAGTGAAGCTACCGGCAGGTACTTTGGTAGGCTACGAACCTAACAAAAAAGGCCGTCGCCAGAGTAATTCTGCGACGGCCTTTTATAAAGAAATATTTTGCTAAATAAATCAGGATCAAGGCCTAATTACAATAATCGCTAATCACCTTGTAGGCAGGTGTATAGCCTAGTTCCCCTGATTTACTAAGGTCCAGGCAGCCACCGTTGACATCACCCAGGCTGTGCTTAATGATTCCTCGCACGTAGTAAGCCTCCGAATAGTTGGGGTTGATTTTGATCGCACTGCTGCAATCCAGAATGGCCTCCATCTGGGCGCCGATTGAGGAATGAACCAGCCCGCGCGTGAAGTACGCTTCGGCAAAAGTGGGGTTCAAGGCAATAGAATTGTTTAAGTCAGCAATGGCCCCTTTGCTGTCACCGCTCTTGTTCTTGGCAAGACCACGAATGTAGTAAGCCTCAGCCCGCTCAGGCGACAATTCATTGATTTTGATGCTTTCCTGTACTACACTGCGCAGTTTGTCAAGGGTTGCTCGATTAATGGGCCCCATGTACACCAGTTTTTTGGCATCGGTCGTGTAAGAGTTGTTGAGTTCCACGGCCCGGTCAAGATCCTGGATCGCCGATTTCTGATCGCCCAGTTTGCTTTTGGCAAAACCACGGCCGTAGAAAGCTTCATAATCGCCGGGATTTATTTGTAAAGCACGGTTGTAATCAGTGACGGCACCAGCAAAGTCATCTACTTTGGCTTTGGCAAAGCCCCGGTTGCTGTAAGACTCACCATCTTCGGGACTCATGCTAATGGCCTGGGTATAGTCAACAATAGCCCCTTTATAGTCACCTAGCTTAATCTTTGCGTAGCCACGCCCGGCATAGGCTCCCGCCCGCTTAGGGCTAAGGTCGATAACACGAGAAAAATCAGCCAGTGAACCGGCGTAGTCTTCCAGTTTTTGCTTGCAGTTACCTCGGGCATAGAGCGCCAATACATCATTAGGATCGACAGAAATCGCCTTGTTGTAATCCTGTAAAGCACCGCGCTCGTTGTCAGTTTTTGCCCGACTCACCCCCCGATTGTAATACGACTTGGCATCGTCGGGATTCAACTCAATGGCGCGGGTGTAGTCCTGAATTGCGGCACGATTGTCGTCCTGCATGCTTTTACTCACGCCACGGCTTTGATAGTATAGGGCTTCTTTACCGTTGAGTTCAATGGCCCGGTCGTAGTCCAGGATCGCGCCCCGGTGGTCTTTAAGATTTGCTTTGGCTAGCCCGCGATTAAAATAACTGGGGGCATGGTCAGGATTCATGGCGATCACCGCGCTGTAAGATTGCAAGGCTCCGGCAAAATCACCGCCGCGTGCTTTGGCATTGCCTTCTTCAAAAAACTCCGCCGCCGACCGCTGGGCTACGGCTTCACACATTCCACCCGCAAAGAGGGCCATCATCATCCAACACGCAAAAAGTTTTTTCATTAAGAGTAGGGTTATTTTGGCAAAATTTAACAAACCATAAAAGTATTGAAATTCGGACGGAGGGACAAAGGTTGGCCTTGAATTTTATACTAATTCATGCGTTGAAGACTGGTAGGCTAGATGGAAAAAAGTCTCGCCGGACCTAGACTTATTTGTTTGAATGTTTGTGAGGTAGTTTGAGTTTACAGTGGAGATTCGTTAGTTTGTAGTGATGCGGATAGGTCCGAATCTTGGTACTTGTCGGCTCTAACCTTAGTATTCAATAAAATATAAATTCTGAAAGAAATGAAACCTGCCCTAAAATATTCCCTTGTCGCGTTAGCCGCCGCCGTAGGTTCAGCCGCCTTATATCTGAGTCTGCGAGATACAACTTCTGCTACAGATGAAGTGGCGGTGGAATCAGTTGTGGAACCCGCTTCGGACATCGACCCAAATTCTGTCTACCTGACGCTAAGCGATATGAAAGGAAATATGGTCGCGATGGACACGTCAAAATTGACGTTTATCAATGTGTGGGCTACCTGGTGCGGTCCCTGCAATGCAGAAATGCCCAGCATTCAAAGCCTGTATGATCGATATAAAGACAACCCGAAGATGGCTTTTTATATCGTGTCGGACGAGGAACCGGCCACAGTGCAGAATTTCCTGCAAAAGAAAAACTACGAACTACCCTTTTATTTATTCAGCGGGGCCTATCCCGGCCCACTGAGCGGCAACGCCATTCCCCGTACGTACATGGTCAGGAATGGTCAGGTGTTGGCCGAGCAGGTTGGAGCGGTCAACTGGAACGATCCGCAGATATTCAAATTTATCGACGAACAGTTGGCGATGTAATCAGTCAAGGTACTTGCACTGAGAAATGAATTCATTCGGGTTCTTGATATCTGTTGACAAGAAAAAGACTAGGTCAGCCATTTTCAGATAGCTGACCTAGTCTTTTTCTTATACTTCCGGTTCGTTGCAAAACTTGCAACCCGTTGCGACGCTACTAGGAGCCATGAATACATAGCTCAAACAGTTTAAATCCAGAGGTGATCCGCTCCCGCGAGAAACTTCTGCTTACGTTTCCAGAGGGCGGCCGTGCTTACGGCCAGAGCTACCGGAAATAGCCAGAAAATGTTTTTCATTTGTCTATATCTATTTAAATTTTTCTAATTTATACAATAATCGTGCTAATTTAATTCGCTCTTAGCGAAATTTCATTTTATCGCGTGATGGTAAAAATACTTTTTTGGCGGCTTAATCAACCGCTACTCCGACTAGTACTTATCAAGCGGTAGTTTTTTGGAGGTTTTGTCTCTCGCCTTTTTACAGTTTTTTTGTTTTTTCAGCCAGAGGACCATCCTTGTACAGCCTGAATTGCCCTACCTTTTGCGTGACATGGCTCGGTGCCTTACTACCTCTTTCCTAGATGTACTGAGAAGCTTCGTGAAAACCTTTGGTTTCACCCTCAGAAATCTCACCAATCGTCCCCATAGCGAAGGTAGTTACAGTTTTTAAACACAACTTTCTCAAATTCAATCAATTGAAAAATGCAAAATTCAGCATTTCATTAAATGACTGCTGACGAAAGTCATATTTTCCGCTGATAGCCGGTCATCGTTTCAAACATGGGCCGTAACGACTTTTGGCCTTTATTAGAAACACACCGCCAAAAGGCCAAAATGGAAAAGCAAGAGTCAAATCAAAGTACCCTCGTCGAAGCAGAAGTTAGCTGCTACCACTGTGGTGAAGATTGCCGGGACGAACACCACTTCCACGACGGCCATGATTTCTGTTGCACGGGCTGCCAAACGGTCTATGAACTTTTGGCCGCTAACGATCTTTGCCAGTACTACCGCTTCTCCGATGGTAAAGGTGTTTCACCCGTAGAAAATTTGTACCGAGGTAAGTTCGACCATCTTGACTTTGAAGAACTACGTCCTCAACTACTCGAATTTACCGACGGACGACACGAACGCGTCAACTGGCTGGTGCCCAGAATGCACTGTTCGTCCTGCATTTGGTTGCTGGAACAGCTTCACCGTCTGCACCCTGGAGTAGGTAGTTCGGTGGTCAACTTCCCCGAAAAAACCGTTCGCATTAGTCTTGACCCGAAGCAGATTAAGCTTAGCGAGCTGGCCGGGCTCATGGCGCGGCTCGGGTACGAACCCTACCTGAGTTTGAATGATACAGCCCACTCTGGGGTAGAAGGAGGGGCTCCCAAAAAGGATGGTCGACAAAAACTCTACAAAATCGGTGTAGCGGGTTTTGCCTTTGGCAACATTATGATGCTGAGCCTGCCGGAGTACTTCAACCTCGGCCAGGGTACCGAAGACCAGCAATTACGTCTGCTATTCAGCGGGCTGAATGTAGTGCTGGCCTTGCCCGTCTTTTTTTACAGCGCATCCGATTTTTTTGTCTCGGCCTGGAAAGCCCTGCGGGGACGCTACCTCAACATTGACGCGCCCATCGCGCTGGCGTTACTTTCGGTGTTGCTGACCAGCCTCTATCAGGTAGCCACGCAGAGCGGACCAGGTTATTTTGACTCGCTGGCCGGAGCCGTCTTCTTTATGCTTTTGGGGAGGTACTTTCAGGATAAGACCTACGCAAACCTTGCCTTCGACCGCGATTATAAGTCGTACTTTCCGATTGCCGTGTCCGTCATGAACGATGGAGTCGAGTCGCGGCGTTCCGTACAGGATTTGCAACCCGGCGACCGGATTATGGTACGTAACCGCGAGCTGATTCCCGCGGACGCCACGCTGCTGAGCCCGGCGGCCCTGATCGACTATAGTTTCGTGTCGGGCGAGGCCGACGCGCTGGAACGCCGTCGGGGCGACCTGCTCTACGCCGGCGGGCGGCAATGCGGTCCGGCAGTCGAGATAGAAATCGTGCGGCAGGTATCACAGAGCTACCTGACGCAGCTTTGGAACAACGATGCTTTTACCCGAAAAAAAGAAGAGCAAAACAAAACCCTGGCCGTACGGATTAATCGCTATTTTTCGGCAATAGTACTACTCCTGGCTGTGGGTACTCTGGGGTTCTGGGCGACGGTGGGCCACTGGGAAATAGCTTTCAATGCCTTCACGACGGTACTGCTGGTTGCCTGTCCGTGCGCCCTGTTATTGTCCTCTACGTTTACCAATGGTAATCTGCTAAGCTTATTTGGAAAGCACGGATTTTATTTCAAAAACGCCGATGCCATCGATCGTCTCGCCAAAATCGACACGGTAGTTTTTGACAAAACGGGTACCGTCACACTTCCCCACGAAGCGGAGATACAATTTATGGGCGAAATATTGACTGCCGAAGAAAAAACGATAATAAAAACGCTCGCCGCGCAATCGTCGCATCCGCTGAGCCGCCTGATTGTAAAATCACTGGCAAACGTTCCTTTGAGCAAAAAGGCCTTTACTGATTTTGAGGAAAAAGAAGGCGCAGGTCTAGCAGCTTTGTGGGGACGAAAAGAAATACGATTGGGCTCGAAAAAATGGATGTTGGACGAGCGCAGTAGCTGTTTTATTACGAATGATAGTACTCTCACGAGCCCACCCATTCCCAGCTACCTTCCCCAATCACCTCGCGTGTACTTTTCCATCGACAGAGATTTACGAGGGTACTTCGATATTCGGCCCAAGTACCGTCCCGGCCTTCCCCTCGCGCTAACTGCTCTTCAGAAGGAAAACTACCACGCTTTTCTCCTTTCCGGCGACCAGCCTACCGACCAGGAATTCCTGGGAAATTTATTCAAAGATGAGTCTCATTTATTTTTCGAACAAAAACCCGAACAAAAACTCGATTTCATTGCCAGGCTGCAACGCGAAGAAAGCCATCGCGTGCTGATGATTGGTGATGGCCTGAACGATGCCGGAGCCTTGCAGCAGAGCGACGTCGGCCTTGCCGTCACGGATGACATCAACAACTTCTCGCCCGCCTGCGATGCCATCGTGCAGGGCAAAAAACTACCCCTCCTCCCCCGCTACATTCGGCTGGCGCGGTCTGGCCAGAACATCATCAAAACCAGCTTTGGTATTTCGCTGCTCTATAATTTGGTGGGCGTTTCCTTTGCTATTTCTGGAAAGCTATCGCCCGTAGTTGCAGCCATTCTGATGCCGTTGAGTTCAATCACCATCGTGCTCTTTACAACGGTAGCGACCAACCTGGTAGCGCGGCGATGGCTGCGGACCGGCGATGTTTGCGCGGATTGACGGATCGTTGTATATTTGAGAAAAAGCCGATCAAGCCCATGGTTAAGTCTGAACATACCGCGCAAACCAGCGAAACACTACCCCGTTCCCTGGAAGAATTTATCGTCTGGGAACCTAATGACGGATTCAAGTACGAGTGGAACGATGGAGAGATCATTCAATTTAAGGGTATGAAAAGGGAACAATACTTTATCTATGATACGCTCAATTATCTTTTTTTCAAAACCGGATATATTGAACAAGGATCATTGGTAGCAGAACAAGATATTCAGTTGAGCGGCATTCAGATGCGCCGACCCGACATTTGTTACCTCTCACGTGAACAAGCCCGGCAAGGAAGAGAAGGTTTGGAAATGATTCCTGCTTTTGCCATTGAGATCATTTCGAGTTATGACCAGATCAACCAAATGGAAAAGAAGCTGACGGAATATTTTCTGGCTGGAGTACAGGTCGTATGGACCGTCAACCCTCAGGAAAAAGTTGTCAATGTTTACACGTCTCGTCGCGAAGTAAAAATATGCTTCGGGGACGATGTTTGCTCGGCTGCTCCCGTGTTACCCAACTTCGAAATCAGCGTGAACGCGCTTCTCGAATTATCTGAATGACCGGCACACGCTCAAACTATCCCCCGCACCAACAAATACAACAACGACGGGCAAAGCAGGCAACCTAATCCTGTATAAAATGTCGCGGTAAGCGCGCCGTAAGGTACCAGCTTGGGGTCAGTGGCGGCAAGGCCTGCTGTGACGCCGCTGGTCGTTCCCATAAGTCCGCCGAAAATCATGGCTGAATGCGGGTTATCGAGGCCGATGGAGCGGGCTACGAAGGGTGTGCCAATGGTCACGACCACCGTTTTGACTACCCCCGCCGCGATGCTCAATGCCACCACGTCCGAACTCGCGCCCACTGCAGCACCCGTGACGGGACCTACGATGTAGGTGCAAGCTCCGGCACCGATGGTAGTCAGGCTTTCGGCGTCGCGGTACCCCCACAGAAAAGCCACGATCAGCCCGCCCAGAAAAGAAAGCAGAACTCCCAAAATCAGAGACAGAATACCCATCCAGCCCGTACTGCGCATGACCAGCAGACTCGCCCCCATAGCCGTGGAAACAACCGCAAAGTCGCGGAACATGGAGCCGCCCATCAGGCCAAAACCCGAAAAGAAAGGTACATCGGCTAGTCCCTTCTGCCCGTCGGTGAACATTCCCCCGAGGTACGCCAGCACCAAGCCGATGATGATTGCAATGGCCGAGCCGGGTACTTTCTTGTTGGTCAGTCTAGCCGACAGAATTCCCGAGCCGTACATGATGATTCCCACGACTAAAAAGGCAAATACCAGCCCGTTCTTTTCCAGGAATTTACTGAGGATTTCCATGCGGAGAGCGGGAACGAGATTTTGACAAGCGAGAAAGAAACGGAATAACGGCCAGACAAATCAAAACTGGAATCAGCCCGGCAAAGAGCGCGATCAGGCCGCTGGAAACGGCCACTTTGACGTTTTGGGTAGCCGCCATCGCCACGATGATGGGAATATACATTTGGCTCCAGAACTGCACGCCGTTTTCGGTAAGTGGATCGAGGTAGTTCTTTTTGTGGAGCCAGTCATTGAGCAGAACCAGCAGCAGCATGGCAAAACCCACGCCGCCAACGTTGGCTTCGACGCCGATGAGTTGGCCCAGGTACTCGCCCAGTAATTGCCCGATCACGTAGCAAAAAGCCAGCAGGGCGACGCCGTAAATAATCATGTGGTGGGGATCAGAATAGTTTTTTTAAATCGTTCTTCGTCACTTTACCCATGACGTTTCGGGGCAGTTCGGGGAGGATTTTGTACTGGCGCGGCGTTTTATAAGCGGGCATTTTTTCCCGCATCCAGGCAGTCAGTTCAGGTAGTTCGAGGGCCGGGTCGTTCACAATCAAAGCGGCCACGACCAGTTCGCCCCATTCGTCGTTGGGAATGCCAACTACCCCGCAGTCAGTGATCGCCGGGTGGGTGCGCAAGACTTCCTCAATTTCCAGGGCCGAAATCTTGTAGCCGCCCGATTTGATGATGTCGATCGAGTTGCGACCCAGAATGCGGTAGTACCCTTTTTCGACCACCGCCACGTCGCCCGTATGGAACCAGCCGTCTTCGGTGAATGCCTCCCGCGTCGCCTCGGGCTTGGCCCAGTATTCCCGAAAAACACCCGGCCCCTTGACCTGAATCTCCCCCGGCTGTCCGGCTTCCAATACATGATCCAGCTCATCTACCAGTCGCACTTTCACGCCCGGCAACGGCTGACCGATGTACCCGGCCCGGCGCTCACCTTTGTAGGGATTACTTATTCCCATCCCTATTTCGGTCATTCCGTAACGTTCCAGCAGGGTATGGCCACTAATTTTCTGCCACTTTTCCATCACGGATACGGGCAAAGCCGCCGATCCTGATACCATCAGCCGGAATTTTGCCAAAGTACCCGATACCTTTTTCTGCTCATCAGGAGGTAGTTCTTCCCAGTAGGCAATCAGCTTGAAATAGATCGTCGGTACAGCCATAAACACATTGATTTTCCCTTCCTCAAAAGCGCCAAATACTGCCTCAGCAGAAAATGAAGGTAAGAACTCCACCGTCGCTCCCGCCCATAAGGCACAGGAAACGACATTGATGATGCCATGTACATGATGCAACGGCAGGATGCACAAAGTATGGTCGGCCGCCGACCAGTGCCAGGCTTCCACCAGCGTCGAAATTTGGGCTTCGAGATTAGCGTGGGTAGTGACTACCCCCTTGGGGAGGTTGGTAGTGCCGCTCGTATACAAAATCATCGCCCGGCGGCTCGGGGCAATGTCGGGCAACTCTTTCGGCGCGTCCTCTCCGTCATTGTTTTGATCCAATACAATAAGTCGTAATCCTTTTTCTGCCGCCAGGGGCGACAGCATGGCTGCAAACTCACGACCTACCACCACGATCTCTGCTTCCGTATCCTCAATCACGTATTGCAGGGAAGGCAGCGGATAAGTAACGCAGAGCGGGACAGCCACGCCACCAGCCCGCCAGATGGCCCATTGTACCCGTACATAATCGAAGCCTGGAGCTACCATGAATGCCACACGGAACTCCTGCAAATCAGTAAGCTGATCCAGTAAAAGCGCTGCAAAGTGACCAGAGGCGCTGAGTAATTCATGATAAGGATAAGTCCGGCCATGGGAAACGATAGCCGGGGTTTCGGGGATTTGCCTGGCGTTGGTAATGAGTTGAAGCATACGAAAATTGAGAGCTCTTTCAAGAAGATTTCCTTCCAAAAGTGCATTCATGCAAAGCTATACTCCTTAACCGGATTGGCCCTCGACTGACCAAAGTCAGTTTTTCACCTAACCTCTCTCATCGTCAGCCACGAGCGCGACCCGTAGTTTTGATTTCGAAAAAAGGATCATAGTACTTGCATGATCCCAATCATAAAACTACCTGCGTATGAGCGCTTTATTTATTCTGATAGGACTGAGCCTGATGGCTGCCCTGGGCTTTTTGGGCGCATTTATCTGGTCGGTACGCAAAGGCCAGTTCGACGACGACTACACACCTGCGATTCGGATTCTGTTCGATGATACCGTAAAAAAAAGGCCCTCGGAGAAACAGCTGTCAACAGAACCAGACTCATGACTACTTCCTGACTCACCACTACCCTGTCGCTCTATCACTATCTATTCACTTATTCACTCATTTATCATTAACACATGAGTACAGCAACCGCTACCGACACTACCCCTCCGATTCAGATGCAAGAATTCGAGTACGACAACAAGATCGTACGGAATTTCGCCATTGCCACCGTTTTATACGGACTAGTCGGTATTCTGGTCGGGGTTCTGATCGCCTTTCAGTTGGTCTATCCGTTTCTCAACTTCGAGTTGTCCTATACTACCTTCGGACGGCTACGTCCCCTGCACACCAACGCCGTGATTTTCGCCTTTGTCGGCAACGGCTTTTTTACGGGACTTTATTATTCGGCTCCCCGTATTCTGAAAGCCCCCATGTGGAGCCGAAAGCTGAGTTATTTCAATTTCTGGGGATGGCAGGCGATCATTCTGGCGGCGGCCATCACGCTGCCGCTCGGCCTGACTACCTCTAAGGAATACGCTGAGCTGGAATGGCCTATCGACATAGCCATCGCGGTGGTATGGGTGGCGGCCATGATTAATCTGTTGATGACGATGGTCAATCGCCGTTCGGAGCATATTTACGCCGCGATCTGGTTTTACATAGCCTCGTTCATTACCGTGGCTATGCTACACGTGGTGAACAGCCTGGCTTTGCCCATTTCTTTATTCAAGAGCTATTCGATCTACGCCGGTGTGCAGGATGCGCTGGTGCAGTGGTGGTACGGCCACAACGCGGTGGCTTTCTTCCTGACCACGCCTTACCTGGGAATGATGTACTACTTCCTGCCCAAGGCCGCCAATCGCCCGATCTATTCTTACCGCCTTTCTATCGTCCACTTCTGGGCGTTGATTTTCCTGTATATCTGGGCCGGACCGCACCACTTGCTTTATAACGCCCTGCCCGACTGGGCGCAAACCCTCGGCGTGGTATTCTCAGTGATGCTGATTGCGCCATCCTGGGGAGGGATGATCAACGGCCTGTTCACGCTGCGCGGGGCTTGGGACAAAGTACGGGAAGATGTAGTACTTAAATTTATGGTTGTGGCCCTGACCGCTTACGGTATGGCTACTTTCGAAGGGCCCATGCTATCGCTCAAAAGCGTCAATGCGATCAGCCATTTTACGGACTGGACCATTGCTCACGTGCACGTAGGGGCACTTGGCTGGAACGGCTTCCTGACCTTTGGCATCCTATATTGGCTCATACCCCGAATCTACAATACCAGCCTGTACTCACAGAAGCTGGCCAATTTCCACTTCTGGATCGGTACGCTCGGCATCATCTTCTACGCCGTGCCCATGTACTGGGCCGGTTGGACACAAAGCTCCATGTGGCAGCAATTTACGGAAGAGGGGCTACTGAAGTACCCTAACTTTCTTGAAACGGTGATCCAATTGGTACCGCTGTACATACTGCGCGGAATTGGTGGAGTACTGTACCTAGCAGGCTTCGCTGTGATGATCTATAATCTGCTGCTGACCGCCAAAAACGGAACCCTGATTGAAACCGAAACAGCCCGTGCTCCGGCGATTCGGTCGATTTGGCACCCTAGTAAGAATGAGTACTGGCATAGCCGGATTATAGAGCGCAAGCCCGTACTCCTTAGCATTCTCGCTCTGATCGCCGTAGCCATTGGTGGGATCATTGAACTTGTTCCGACCTTCATGATCGAGTCTAACGTACCGACCATCGCGAGCGTGAAGCCTTACACGCCGCTGGAATTACAGGGCCGGGATATCTACGTACGAGAAGGTTGTTACGTGTGCCACTCTCAAATGGTGCGCCCTTTCCGAGCCGAGATCGAGCGTTACGGCGAGTATTCTAAAGCCGGAGAGTTCGTGTATGATCACCCCTTCCAGTGGGGCAGCAAGCGCACCGGTCCTGACCTGCACCGCGTGGGCCAAAAGTACCCTGACTCCTGGCACTACAACCACATGGAGGATCCGCGCTCGATGTCGCCAGGCTCGCTGATGCCGCCCTATCCATTCCTGCTGGATGCGCCGCTTGATACAACTACCACAGCCGCCAAAATCCGCGCTATGCAGACTTTGGGAGTACCCTACGAAGAGGGTTACGATCAGGTGGCCAATCAGGACCTGATGAAGCAGGCTGACCAAATTAAGGCCAGTTTAAAACAGAGCGGCATCGAGACGAAATCCGACCGTGAAATCGTGGCTCTGATTTCCTACCTGCAAAGACTGGGTACCGATATAAAAAGCAATAATAACGTAGCCACTCAGTCTGGACTTTGAACTAATTGACAACCGATGTTTGATAGTGGATAATGCTTTGCAATTCAATAAGCTCCACTATCTAAAATCCAGAATCCAACCTTCAAGAAAATGAAATTCAAGCATTATTTGGAAACCATAGCGGGCATCAGCATCTATCCGCTCATCTCGCTGGTCATCTTCGTGGCTTTCTTTGTGGGATTACTTTGGTACGTTTTCAAAATGAGCCGTCAGCATGAAAACACCATGAAAGCGATTCCGCTGGACGACGGCGTCATAAAAAAAACGATATTAACCTTAGTGGGCCTTCTTGCTTTTCCTGCCGCCTTTGCCCAGGGAGCCGCGGCATCGCCCTATCAGAATGTACTTTGGTACACCGTACTTTTCGTACTGGGATGCATGATCGTGATCATGCTCATCGTGATGGCGCAGGTGATCATTCTGTACCAAAAACTAACCAACCGGAACCAACCTGCCGAAGTACGTGAGAACGCCACGCCGTTGTTCAGCCCCGGATGGTGGCAAAAGTTCGCAGGCTTCTCTACCCCGCTCAGCAAGGAAGAAAAAATACTAATGCTGGGCCACGAGTATGACGGCATCCACGAGCTGGACAACCGTATGCCCCCCTGGCTACAATTCATGTTTGTCGCTACGGTCGTGTTTGCAATTTCTTATGGACTGTACTACCATGCCTTCGGCCTGGGAGAATTTCAGATGCAAGAATTGGAAAGTGAACTGGCAATGGCCGAAATCCAGAAAAAAGCCTACATCGAAAAAATGGGCGCGGGTATCAACGAAGAGAACGTCACGCTGCTCACCGATGGACCGCTCATCAAAGAGGGTGGCGTTATTTTCACCGAAAAATGTACGGCCTGCCATGCCGCCGACGGCGGGGGCGGCGTGGGCCCTAACTTGACGGACGACTACTGGATTCACGGCGGAGACATTCATGACGTTTTCAAAGTGATTAAGTACGGTGTACCCGAAAAGGGCATGATTTCCTGGGAGAAACAACTTCCTCCGCAGGAAATGCAGAAAGTCGCCAGTTATATCCTGGCCTCACTACACGGCAGCAAACCGGCCAATCCCAAAGCACCTCAGGGAGAACTAAACGAAAAACCCTCCGATATACCGGAAAACCCGGTACCGCAGGCGCTCGAGGCCACCAATCAGTAAGCAGTGGGCAATAAAACGCAAACTAAATGCTCTTCATGTACTGCCGATCCTTTTTCAAATCAATAAAAGCCAATGGCTCAAATCCTGCGGCCTAGAGCATGAAACCTACTCACGATACAATCGACGATTCTTTCCGCGACCACTACGATGCGGTTACGGAAGAGGGCAAACGCAACTGGTTTTATCCCCAGAAACCTTCCGGTTTTTGGCACCGCCGGCGTGTTTGGTTTTCGGTCGTGGCGCTCATGCTGTTGTTTGTGGGGCCCTTCCTTCGGGTAGACGGCCAGCCCCTGTTTCTGTTCAATATTCTGGAAAGAAAAATTATTGTTTTCGGGCTCTTTATCGGCCCACAGGACTACTGGCTATTCGGACTGGCCATGCTCTCGTTCATGGTCTTCATCGTACTGTTCACGGCAGTATTCGGACGGCTTTTTTGTGGATGGGCCTGTCCGCAAACGATATTCCTGGAAATGGTATTCCGCAAAATAGAATACCTGATCGAGGGCACGCACACGCAACAAAAACTACTCGATAAAGCGCCCTGGACGACGGATAAAATCATTAAAAAAGTGACCAAGTGGAGCATCTTCCTGCTCATTTCGTTCGTCATCGCCAACCTGCTGCTTGCTTACGTCGTGGGCGTAGATGAGTTGAAGAAAATTATTACCGAACCGCTCTCCGAACACCTGTCGCTGTTTGGTGGCGTAGTGGGTTTTACAGCGGTATTTTACTTTGTTTTTGCCTGGGCCCGCGACCAGGTCTGCACCGTGATCTGTCCTTATGGTCGCTTGCAGGGAGTATTGCTGGACCGCAACTCAATGGTCGTGGCTTATGATTACGAGCGCGGCGAACCCCGCGAGAAACTACACAAAAATCAGGAACGCGACGCGGGCGATTGTATCAAGTGCCAGCAGTGTGTGGTAGTTTGTCCCACGGGCATCGACATCCGCAACGGTACCCAGATGGAATGCGTCAACTGCACGGCCTGCATCGATGCCTGCGACCACATGATGGACAAAGTCGGCTTCCCGCGCGGGCTGATTCGCTATGCTTCCGAGAATTCTATCTCCGAAGGCCGCAAGAAGTTCATTACGCCCCGCGTGATCGGTTACGCCGTAGTGCTGACCCTACTTTGGAGCGCGCTGGGTTTTATGGTAGTCACTCGCACCGACACCGAAACTACGCTCTTTCGCGCTCCCGGTACTACTTTCATTGACAATGGCGATGGAACCGTCAGCAACCTTTACACTTTTAAGATTTTTAATAAAACCAATCACGAAATAAACCCAAAGCTGGTCCTCGAGTCGCCGCAGGGTACCATGAAATTTGCCGGAGCGCCCGATCTGACGCTCGAACCCGTCGGCCTGTCGCAGGGTAGTTTATTTGTGACTTTTTCTAAATCCAAAATCGGAAATCGCCTGACGGAGGTAAAGTTCTCGGTTTACGATGGTCGCAAAAAAATCGAAGAATTTAAAACGACGTTCGTTGCACCGCAATAGTGGCTTTCAGCCATCGGCAGTTGGCTTTTGGCTTGCTTAAATGTTAAAAAGCAAAGTACGTTTCCACACTTTTTCTAAGACCAGGACGCATAAAATTTAAATCTCATACTCAAATGAAAGAGCTCACCGCCGAAAGCCGAAAGCTGATACCCAACTGGGGTACCGGAATCACAATTCTCTACATAAGTTTTGTAGCAGGCATCCTGGGTCTGGTGACCCTGAGTATTGGCCAGCGCGTGGACCTCGTCTCGGAAAACTACTACGCGCTGGAGCTGGACTTTCAGAACAAAATAGACAAAACGCACCGTGCCAACGCCCTCGCGGAGCCGCTCCGATGGCAACTGACGGACAGCGCACTGGAAGTCCAGTTTCCAAAAGAATTTTCTCCTAAAAACCTGGCCGGAAATATCCGTTTCTACTGCCCTTCCGACAACACGAAAGACATCGGCTTCGCCATCATGCCCAATGCCGAAAACCGGCAAAGTATTCCGCTTGCCAGGCTCGAGCCGGGTCGCTACCTTCTTCAATTTGATTGGAAAAATGGAGAAACGACTTACTGGAACGAAGGAGCGGTGGTAGTGACGAATAATAAGTGATAAAATGATATTATCCGTGTCCGAATTCAGTAAATACCCGTTTCTTTTCTCCTGAAAAATGCTTCTCCTCGCCTTCACCCTCGGCCTCATGAGTAGTTTCCACTGCGTGGGAATGTGCGGGCCGATTGCGCTTGCACTGCCGATTCACCAGGGCAGTCGTTGGCGCCAGCTAACGGGGCTTCTGGCCTACAATCTGGGACGGATTAGTACTTACGTGTTGCTGGGAGCGGGAATTGGCGCGCTGGGCGGCGTGGTGCAGTGGGTGGGGTACTTGCGTTATTTGTCCATCGCTGCCGGGGGGGCGATGTTAATTTATGTATTCTGGCCTACACATCTCGATCGTATCTTAAAAACTCCTCCTTTTTGGCAAAAGGCAATCGGAAAATTGAAAAGTACTATGGCCGCCCAGCTCCGTAGCCAGCAACTCCGAAGTTGGGTCGCATTAGGTATGCTGAATGGACTGCTTCCCTGTGGACTGGTGTACCTCGCGCTTGTTAGCTCCGTAGCCACGGGCGACGCAGGTAGCGGCGGAGCCTATATGCTCGCCTTTGGGTTGGGTACTTTGCCCGCTATGGTGGCGGTGGGCTTTTTCAAGCAATGGTTCAGTCCGGCCCTTCGCGGGCAGATGCGCCGCCTGACCCCTATCCTGGTAGCGATTGCCGGAATTTGGCTGCTGGGTCGGGGATTATTTATTGAATTCCCTGCTCTTGCTGGTCACTCTGATCAAATTCCCCTCTGCCATTCCGGGCATTAACACGAGAAGTATGGCCACCCAAAGGCGCCTTTCTTCGTCCCTTTTTTTCTTCTCTGGAAGGCGAATGATTACTACCCGAGGTAGTAACAGGTACCTATCGTTGTTGAAAACCGTAGCAGTTCCTGCGATCATAACCAGTCTAAAAATTATCAGTCTGATTTCTGACTTACGTCATATTCTCAATTGACGACTCCCCGTAGTTTTGGCAGTAATAACCGTCACCAGTTTATTGCCAATCAGATGAACGACTTACTTCAGAAATATAATGTACCCGGCCCGCGCTACACGAGCTATCCGACCGTACCCTACTGGAACGAAACTCCGCCCGCGCCCGAACACTGGGGCGAACTGGTCAGGAAAACCTTTTCTGCTACCAATAAAAGACACGGAATAAGCCTCTACATCCACATTCCGTTTTGCGAAAGCCTATGTACTTACTGCGGCTGCAATACACGTATCACAATCAACCACAAAGTGGAACGTCCCTACCTGGAAGCGGTACTCAAGGAATGGGAGTTATACAAAAAAGTACTTGGCAGTGAAACACCCGTCATTCGTGAATTACACATCGGCGGCGGGACACCTACCTTTTTTAGCCCGGACCATCTGAAAGAAATGATTTCTCGCTTACTGGAGGGTTGCCAAATCCACAAGAAGGCCGATTTCAGCTTCGAGGCGCACCCCGGCAATACCACCGACCAACACCTGCAGGCCCTTTACGAAGTCGGATTCAGGCGTGTCAGCATTGGCGTGCAGGACTTTAACCCCGTTGTGCTGGAAATCATCAACCGGCACCAAAGCTACGAACAGGTGAAGCACCTGACGGAAAAGGCGCGGGCCATCGGCTATACTTCGGTCAACTACGACATCGTTTATGGCCTTCCGCAGCAAAGGGTATGCTCGATGGCTCAGACCATTTTCCGGGCCATAAAGCTTCGGCCCGACCGCATCGCGTTTTACAGCTACGCTCATATACCCTGGATAAAACCCGGCCAACGCCGTTTTACAGAAAAAGATTTGCCCGATTCAATGAAGAAAATGGCGATTTACGAAACCTGTCGGAGGGCACTGGAAATGGCAGGCTATAAGGACATCGGTATGGACCACTTTGCTCTCGAAACCGACGGGCTGTACAAAGCCTTCGCCGAAAAACGACTGCACCGCAATTTCATGGGCTACACCGACACCCAGACCGCCTTGTTGATCGGCCTCGGCACTTCGGCAATCAGCGATGCATGGTGGGGCTACGCCCAAAACGAAAAAGGCGTGGAAGCGTACTACAAAAGACTGAAAAATGAGGAGTTGCCTATTTTCAAAAGCCACGTTCTGACCGAAGAAGACCTTATTCTGCGCCGCCACATTCAGCGATTAATGTGCAATTTCGAGACTACCTGGCACAACGAAAATGAAAAGTGCAAGTCACTGTACGAAGCCATCAACCGCCTGGAAGAAATGGAGGCCGATGGGCTGGTTGAAATAAAACCCTACCACCTGCGCGTCACAACTGAGGGTCTCAACTTCGTCAGAAACGTCTGCATGGCCTTCGATGCCCGCCTTTGGGCGAAAAAGCCGCAGACGGATTTGTTCAGCTTAACGGTTTGAAAAGAAGAGGAAAGGAAATGGGAGAAAAGGAAACAAACCCGCTGTCGCCAATCAGCGCGGGCTAACCAATCCTTTCTTCCTCCGTTCTCCTAAAAAAAAGCGTTATGTTCGCATTATATAGTAAACATACTGAAGAAATAATGCGGCATATCGAAATGCTCAATGCGCTCTTCAAGTACGCAACGGAGGGCATTGTGGTCGTAAATGGAGAGGGAACGATCGCTATGGTCAACCCGACGGCGAAGCGACTTTTTGACTACCGGGAGGAGGACTTGGTAGGTAACAAAATAGAACTTCTGGTGCCGATTCCCATGGCGAACCATCATGTGCAGTTGCGTGACAACTACATGAAAGAACCGCGCGCGCGTGGCATGGGCCATAACCGCGATCTTTTTGGCCGCAAAAGCGACGGCACTGAATTCCCGGTAGAAGTGAGTCTCAGCCCTTTTTCTACTAGTGAAGGTGATTTTGTAGTGGCGTTTGTGGTCGATATTACGGAGCGGAAAAGGCAGGAGAGCGCAATTCTGGCGGCCAATAGCGAAATTCAAAAATTGAATACCGAACTGGAAACGCGGGTCGAGCAGCGCACCCGAGAATTAGCCGAAACGCTGCTTAAATTAGAAGATTCGCAAATGGAAGCAATTCGAGCATTGGAAAAAGAGCGCGAACTCAACGATATGAAAAGCCAGTTCGTGACTATCGCATCGCACGAGTTCCGGACACCGCTGGCAACTATTCTGTCGTCGGCTTCGCTCATTGGACGATATGTAAATACAGAAGAGGACGAGAAACGCCAGAAGCACGTCCAGCGTATAAAGTCAGCGGTGAACAATTTGACCGAGATCTTAAACGATTTTCTTTCCATTGGAAAGCTCGAAGAGGGTCACATGCGCAGCGTCCCGGTGCAAGTGGACCTGCCCATCCTTTGTCAGGAATTGATGGAAGAAATGAAGGGTATCTGCAAATCAGGCCAATGCATTCATTACCAGCACCAGGGACCTACCGAAGCCTGGCTCGACCAACATTTGGTGCATAATATCCTGATCAACCTGCTCAGCAATGCTATAAAGTACTCAGCCCCACAGTCCGAAATTCAGTTGCATACCCGCACAGAGAAAAGTAGTGCCTTATTTACTATTAAAGATCAGGGGATCGGTATTCCTGAGAATGACCAGCCGCACATTTTCGATCGTTTTTTCCGCGCTCAGAATGCCGGGAATGCCCAGGGAACTGGTCTGGGACTTAATATTGTCAAGAAATACATCGACCTGATGGGCGGTGAAATTTCGTTTGAAAGTACCCCTGACACGGGAACAACTTTTTTCGTCAAACTACCCAGCCACTCGCCTGCCGACGCCTGATTTTGCCGCTATGAATACAAAGAAAATTTTACTGATCGAGGACAATCCGGAAATGCGGGAAAATACAACCGAAATTCTGGAACTAGCCAACTATGAAGTAGTTACTGCCACCAACGGTAAGGAAGGGGTGAAATTGGCTCAGCAGGAGCAACCCGACCTTGTGATCTGTGATATTATGATGCCCGAACTCGATGGCTATGGGGTGCTGCACATGTTGGGCAAAGACGATCATACGGCTGGAATTCCCTTTATCTTTCTGACCGCCAAAGCCGAACGCACCGACCAGCGCAAAGGCATGACCATGGGTGCCGACGATTACCTGACCAAACCCTACGATGACGTTGAGCTTTTGAACGCCGTAGAGGTACGGCTCCAGAAAAGTGAACGGCTGCGGGCCGGGTTTAGCCGCACTGCCGAGGGGCTCGATGCCTTCATGCAGCAAGTGCGTGGCACCGATGCGCTGCACAAATTGACCGAAGAGAAGCGGATCAAATCATTCAGAAAGAAGGAAACTATATTTACTGAAGGTAGTTTTCCAACCGGAATTTTCTTCTTGATCGAGGGAAAAATAAAGGCCTACCGCGCCAACGAATCCGGCAAGGAGTTCATCACCGACTTATACAAAGAAGGTGATTTCTTTGGTTATGTAGATCTGCTGCAGGAAACTCCTTACCAGGATTCTGCCGTAGCGCTGGAAGAGTCGCAGGTGGCGATTATTCCAAAGGAAGACTTCTTTGAGCTGCTACAGGGAAACCGGGAGGTGTCGTCCCGGTTCATAAAAATGCTCTCCAACGAAGTGAAGGAACGCGAAGAGCGGCTGCTGCAACTGGCCTACAACTCCGTCAGGAAGCGCGTGGCCGAGGCGCTCGTCATGCTGGCTCAGCGCTATCAGGCCGATAAAGAGCGGCCATTTTCGATGGCCATTACCCGCGAAGACATCGCCTCACTGGTCGGCACCGCCACCGAAACCGTCATCCGCACACTTTCGGATTTCAGGCAGGAAAAACTGGTGGAAATGAAGGGTAGTTTGATCACCATTCTGAATTACGAAAAACTGGTGCGGATGCGGAATTGAAGCGAAGAAGTTTTTGCTTGTTATATTCGTGGCATGAAAAAACTCATTGCCTGGCTTCACGTCCGCAAATACGAGATACTACTCGCTGCTTTGATTCAGCACCTGTTCATCGGGGTGTTTCTTGAAGACGTAGATTTTTACGCCAAGGTAATTTGGCCCATCAATATTCTCGTTGTGGGCATGGCCAGTATAGGGATTTTTGTCAAGAAAGGCCGGTGGAAAAAGATCGTGCGCGACATCCTGTTCGTGGTAGTCCTGATCTTACCCATAGCGCTGCCATTTTTTGGTCGTCTGCCCTATTTCATGCTAAGTCTGAACATCGCCTATGTGATATTCTTTTCTTTTATTTTTCGGGAAATCATCGCTTTCCTGATTCGTCCCGGCTACATCAATACCGACCTCATCACCGCTTCGGCCTGCGGCTATTTTCTCCTGCTGGAAATCAGTGTTTTTCTCATGCAGGTATTTCTCTACGAAGATTTCAGCTCTATCAATGGCATCGACGATACCAGTAAAGCCGCTGTGTTCATGGATCTGGTTTACTTCAACAGTGTGACTTTTACCAGTATTGGATTTGGAGATATTACGCCGAAATCGCATCATGTCAAACTCATCACGGCTTTCATTGGTATCGTCGGGCAGTTTTATTCGGTAGTGCTGGTGGGTATCCTGATTAGTAAATTCTCTGCCAAAACTACCTTCGTCAACGAAGACTCCACGCCTCCCCAGGATTCTTTATAAACTAGCTTTGCTATGCAGGATCTTGCCGAAATAGGTACCAAGTACCTTAGCAGCTTCATCGAAATTCTGGCGGCTGTCGTCATTGGCGTCGCCCTGCTTCAATTTCTGTACGCCTACGTCCTCAACTTCACAAAGCCGAACTCTGGCCGTACCATTCAGGACATCCGCATTCGCTTTGGCAGCTCACTCACCGTGTCGCTGGAACTACTACTAGGGGCCGACATTCTGGCTACGGCCATTGCGCCTACCTGGGACGAAATCGGCAAGCTTGCCGCCATCGCGACGTTGCGTACGGCCCTTAATTACTTTCTGGAGAGAGAATTGCGTAACTCGAGCGCCGAAGACAAGCCCGATCAGGCCCAAAACCGCGCTGAATTTGTTTCTACTACCCGAGCTGATAAGGACTAGGCCAACTTCTCCTTTATCTCGTTGAGTGTCCGCGTGAGCTGCGCTATTTCTTGCCTTAGTTCAGCCACATCGTTGGCCCCTGCTACCGGCGCATTTTTTTCCTCGGCATCGCGACCGATGAAGAATGTCGCCAGCGTGGCTGTTACGTAGCCAAAAATGGCAAAGCCAAAAAGAGTAATCAAAAAAGCCAGCCCACGCCCTTCCGGTGTGGTGGGCGAGTACTCACTGCCGGCCGTGGTCACGCGCATGGCGGTCCACCACAGCGCCATACCGTAGCTATCGAAGCCGGGGGCAGGATTTTCGATGGCATACATCCCCGCTGCGCCCGTGAACGTAACGACCAGCGAAAGCAGTACCACATAGCCAAACGCCCGCCGCTTCATGGTAGCCGACAGGCTCTTCATGCTCCGGTTAAGGGACGACACGATCCTGACCAGCCGCAGCCCGCGCAAACTACGCAGCACCCGCAAAAATCTGAAAATGCGGAACACCCGCAATGCCGGAATGATTAGAGAAATCGCCGTGAGCCAGTTTTTCCTGACGTAATCCAGCTTGGCGGGAGCAAGGATAAATTTGACGATAAAGTCGATAATGAACAGAATCCAGATTGTGATGCTGATGTAATCCAGCGTTCTGGACAAGCCCCAGATCAAATCTACAATCAGCAGTACCAGCCACACGAAGCCCAAGAAAATCATTGGTCCATCCAGCAGTCGGTCGATGGAGTAGAGAAGTCGGTTGCGTTCGCGTTGAAGTTGCTTTTTCATATCGTGCTATTTTACAAAAACCTGATCGAAGTTATTGAAAAAGGTTGCTCAGCGCGATGTTTTTACTGATAATCGGGAAGAGATTTTATCCTTTCATCCTTCTGATTACCTTCGCCATCAAAAAACAATATGCATCCCAATACCGCCCCACTGGCCGAAAGAATGCGTCCGCACGTTCTGGACGATTACGTAGGTCAGGAAAAGCTCGTTGGCCCGAACAGTCCGTTACGCCGGGCCATCGAGAGTAATACCATCCCGTCGCTCATTCTGTGGGGCCCGCCGGGCGTGGGCAAAACTACCTTGGCCTTTCTGATTGCCGAGGCCACCAAGCGTCCTTTTCATAGTCTGAGTGCCGTGAGTTCGGGTGTGAAGGATTTGCGGGAAATTCTCAATCGTCCCATGGGCTTATTTTCTCCAATCCTGTTTATCGACGAAATCCATCGCTACAACAAAAGTCAGCAGGATGCCTTGCTCGGGGCCGTAGAAAAAGGTCAGATTACGCTCATTGGCGCTACGACCGAAAATCCTTCCTTTGAGGTAAATTCCGCCCTGCTGTCGCGCTGCCAGGTGTACGTTTTGGAAGCGCTCGGCGAAAAGGAATTGCGTGAACTGGTGGATAGGGCTTTGGAAAAAGATAGTTGGCTGAAACAGAAATCTGTCACATTTGAGTCCTACGATGCTCTGTTTCGCCTATCGGGTGGCGACGGGCGCAAACTGTTGAATCTGCTGGAACTGGTCGTGCTAAGTGAGGGCGAAAAGGCAGGGATCAGCATCACCGACGATTTGGTGACAGAGGTAGCCCAGCAAAGTATGGCCCGCTACGACAAGTCGGGTGAGCAGCATTATGACATTATCTCGGCGTTCATCAAGTCTCTGCGCGGCAGTGACCCCAACGCAGCGCTCTACTGGATGGCCCGCATGATCGTGGCCGGGGAAGATCCGGCCTTCATCGCGCGGCGGATGCTCATTATGGCTTCTGAGGATATCGGTAATGCCAACCCGACGGCTATGATCATGGCCAATGCCTGCATCCAGGCCGTGAAAGCCATTGGCTACCCCGAGTGCCGCATCATTCTGTCGCAGGTGGCCGTGTACCTGGCTACCTCGCCCAAAAGTAACGCCAGTTATATGGCGATCAATGAAGCAATAGCCCTGGCCGAAAAAACGGCTCATTTGCCCGTGCCTTTGGCCTTACGCAATGCCCCAACTAAGCTAATGAAGCAAATCGGTTATGGCAAAGATTACAAGTACTCGCACAACTACGAGGGCAATTTTGCCCGACAGAATTTTCTGCCTGAGGAAATACAAAAAACGCCTCTATACAAACCGGGTCGCAATGCACGGGAAGAAGAAATCAGAAAGCGGCTGGCGCAATGGTGGGGGGAATGGTATGGGTATTGAGTGAGCACTTAAATAAAAAATCCGCTAACCAGTTACTGATTAGCGGATTGGAAATATTAATTGTGCACCCGAAGGGATTCGAACCCCTATCGTCGGTACCGGAAACCGAAATTCTATCCATTGAACTACGGGTGCTTGGGGTATCGGGCTGCAAATATAAGTGGATTTTTGAAAAACGGACGCCGGATTTTCAATTTTGGACGATGGATTTTAAGAGAAATCTGTCGTTCAGCTCATTAGCAACGTGTTTCCTGTCCGTATTACCCTTACAATTGCTTCAAAAGTTCCCAATCGCCTACTTCCTTCAGATATAGATAATCCAGCAAAATGCCGTTCGTATTGGTAATCAGGCGATGACCTTCGGCGAATGGTACAACGTGAGTAGTGATGCGCTCATGGTCTGATTCAACGCCCATGTTCTGCTCATGGTAGGCCATGATTTGGTTTTTGGGCAATTCGATTTCATAGTAGAAAAAGTACATCGCCTCGTCGCTGGTACCCGTGGAAGGATAACAAGGATGATTCAGCAGGCGCGTCAAATCTTCCTTTGCCACTTCGAGGCCCGTTTCTTCGTGGACTTCCCGGGCGGCCACAGCGGCGGCATCGCTCTCACTGTCGAGCATGCCGGCCGGATGTTCGTAAGAATAGCCACCATCGCAGATGCGCCGCTGCCTCACCAGCAACAGGTACTTTTCGCGAGTTGTCTCCTCAATAAAGCAAATTAAGACACATACTACCTCCCCTTTCAGAAAGCAGATCGGCGGAATCTTGTCTCCTTCGGGCGTATCAGCATCGGTCATCAACAGCGAAAAGAGTATTTCTCCTTCGCCATTCCTCCGTGAATAGACCTCTTCGATGTTCTGAATATCCAGCCCGTTGCTTTCAAGTTTATTCCGCCAGAGACGGTACTTGTGTGAGTCGGTAAGTTTTTCCAATGGTATATTTGTCTGGTACTTACTTGCTTTTACTGTTTCTTATCGATGGAACTCACGCTCAGCACGCCTGCCCTACTTTTCTCTACCGTTTCGCTGTTGATGATCGCCTTTACAAACCGCTTTCTGGCGATTGCCAACCTCATCCGGGACTTGCACAAACAGTTTCAGCAAAACCCCGACGGCGTCGTGGTGGCACAGATCCGCAATCTGCACATGCGATTGCGATTGATCCGCACGATCCAGGGAATGGCTGTCCTGAGCCTGCTGCTGAGCGCTGTCTGTATGCTGGTTCTGCTACAGGAGCATTTTCTGGCGGCCCGAATCCTTTTCATTGGTGCCCTGGTTTTGCAGATTACCGCTCTGGCTTTGTCTTTTTTTGAAATCTCCGTGTCGATCAAAGCCCTGCAAATCGAACTTAAAGACATGGAGGATACGCTGGACAGTCGCAGTAGTTTTGAGTTTTTCAATCTGCGCTCAAGATCCGCCGATTCAACGGGTACAGCTAGCAAAAAAGGTAGTTCCGAAGACTAATCCGGTCAATTGTAAAGCGGAAATGACAAAGCGACATAAGGCATTTGGTAATTCGCTGAAAACCGCTTCTGCCCGTTGTTGAGTTTAAAATCGGAGCGGTAAGAAATTTGCCCGATCATGTACCCCAGTTTCAGGCCGATCTGCTTGCCAAACCAAATCCTGACGAAGGCTTCGGCCTGTCCATTGTTGTTGCGCAGGAAGGCCGGAACGGCATTGAGGTTGGCCGGAGCAATGTCCACACCCTTGCCATTCAAATCCAGACTTATTGTGTCAGACTCGGCCACACTGGTAGAATCCGCAAGGCGATAGGTGGCATTCCTTCTTGCCCCAAAAGCAAAAGACAGCAGATCGGCGTTCACACCGATGTCTACTCTGTCGGCGATGCGCAGACTGAGCCCCATCACGAAACTCACGCCCGTGGCCGACGCCCGGCTGAGCTGCATGGTGTCATTCATAGAGCGTCCGCCCGGTGCCGTCAGGTAAGTATCCTGGGCCTGGTAGTTCCACACTCGTGCCCCGCCCGTCAGGCGAATCCAAGGCGCATTCGGGGGATTGATGGTTTGGTAATATAGTAGTGAAGGACTGAAATTCTCCTTTCCTATGCCTGTACCGATATCCAGACCCGCCGATACGCGCGAGATTCGCTGGGCTTGGGCCGTGAAGGCACAAAAGCCAATCAGGAGCACAGCGATAAATACTTTTTTCATTTAATTCAAGTGGTTTTACGGGAGCAAAGGTAGGAAAAGCCCAAAAGAAAAAGGCGGTTAAGCAAACCGCCTTTATTAATTAATTCGTATGGTGCCCTTACTTCTTCTTCAAAACCACTGCTCCCAGCGGCGGCAGATTCAGCCGCACCGACTGCGGCCTGCCGTGCCATTGCTGGTTTTCGGTGGACACGGCATTAAGATTACTCACGCCGCTACCACCGAAATCGGTGGCGTCGCTATTGAAAACTTCCGACCAGTCACCTTCCGAAAGTACCCCTACGCGGTAGTCGGGCCGGGGTACGGGTGTCAGGTTCAGGATCACCACTACGCTATCGGCCGGTTTGAGGCCCTTGCGGGCATAAATGACGACCGAATTCTCGCGATCCTGGGTATCGATCCACTCAAAGCCTTCGGGCGAAAAGCTGTGTTCGTACAGGCTAGGTTCGGCACGGTATAGTTCATTAAGCGCTTTCACACAGTTTTTAATACCCGCGTGCGGACCGAATTCGAGCAAATGCCAGTCCAGACTTTTCTGAAAATTCCACTCGGAAGTTTGCCCGAATTCGCAGCCCATAAACATGAGCTTGGTACCAGGATGCGTGTACATATAGGCGTAAAGCAACCGCAGGTTGGCGCAGCGCTGCCACTCGTCGCCGGGCATTTTATTGATCATAGAGCCCTTGCCGTATACTACTTCATCGTGCGAGAAAGGCAGCATAAAGTTTTCCGAAAAGGCATAAACCAAACTGAATGTCAACTGGTCCTGGTGCCACTTACGGAAGGACGGATCTTTCTCGAAGTACTTCAGGGTATCGTTCATCCAGCCCATCATCCATTTCATACCGAAGCCCAGTCCGCCCACGAATACCGGGCGCGACACGCCGGGAAAGGAGGTAGATTCTTCGGCGATGGTCTGCACATCGGGAAATTCCTTATAGGCCGCCTCGTTCATGTCCCGAAGTAGCGAAATAGCTTCCAGATTTTCGCGTCCGCCAAACTCATTGGGTATCCACTCGCCGTGCTTGCGGGAGTAATCGAGGTAGAGCATAGAAGCCACGGCATCTACGCGTAACCCATCGGAGTGATACCGATCAAGCCAGAAGAGCGCATTGCTGATAAGAAAAGAGCGCACCTCGTTGCGACCATAGTTGAAAATATAGCTTTTCCAGTCGGGGTGGTAGCCTTTGCGGGGATCTTCGTGTTCAAAAAGAGCCGAGCCATCAAAGCGGCGCAGACCGTGAGCATCGCCCGGAAAGTGCGAGGGTACCCAGTCGATATACACGCCAATCCCCGCCTGGTGCAGGCGGTCGATCAGATACATCAGTTCCTGCGGATTGCCCATGCGCGAGGCCACCGAGAAGTAGCCCGTGATCTGATACCCCCAGGAAGGCGGGTAAGGGTGTTCCATAATGGGCATGAATTCCACGTGCGTGAAGCCCATTTCCTGAATGTAGGGAATGAGGGCATCGGCAATTTCGTGGTAAGTCAGGTACCGCTCGGGGTCCGAGGGATCACGGCGCCAAGAACCAAGGTGCATTTCGTATACCGAAATCGGAGCATTGAGCTTATTGGTTTCCTTACGTTTTTCCAGCCATTCAGCATCGTTCCACTCATACCAGGTATCCCAGACGATCGAGGCAGTCTTGGGTGCCACCTCGCACCAGAGAGCGAAGGGATCAGCCTTTTCCAGATGCTCGCCGGTATTGGAAATAATGAAGTACTTATAGACTTCGCCCCGCCCGATGTTGGGGATCCAGCCTTCCCAAATACCCGACTCGTCCCAACGCGGGTATAGGGCATGCGCTTGTTTGTTCCAGCCGTTGAAGTTACCGATGATAGAAACAGAGCCAGCATTGGGAGCCCAGACAGCGAAGTAAGTACCCACCACGCCCTCGTGCTCCATGACGTGCGAACCGAGCTTGTCGTACAGCTTGAAATGCTTCCCGGCTTTGAACAGAAAAATATCGAATTCGGAGAAGCGGCTGATGCCTTCAACGGGTTTGAAATCGCGCGCAGGTTCGGGCATTTCGGCCGGAGGGGGCACTATTTTAGGAGCCTTGGCCGGAGTTGCCGCTTTTTGCTTCGCGGCCGTTACTTTCTTTTTGACGGTTGGCGCAGGGGCTTCTTTTTTAGCCGATTTATCAGTCTTCTTCGCGGCTGTAGTCGGTTTCTTTCCTGTATCTGTTTTATCGGTCTTCTTAGCCATTCTGAATTTTTGGAATAATGAATTGTACTAAATCGCTTACCAAAGTAAGCATCTTTTCGGCCTAAGCCAATTTTGGAGGAATGTGACACTGCCAGTTTGTTATTCCCGGCGCTACATCCGCTGGCGACTAGCCGTGGAGCTTCTCCACTTCTCTTACCACATCGACAATGCCTTTCAGCGGGATTTTGACCCAGTCTGGCCGGTAGCTGAGTTCGTAGCCAAGTTCATAGACCGCCTTTTCTAACAAATAATAGAGCATGAGCGAATTTATTTCGTTCTGATCTTTGAACAGCGGGTGGGGCCAGCCGATGGCCTCCGTGTAGCCGTCAAGGTAAGTATCGCGAATAAGCTTGTACCAGCGCTCGGTGACTTTCAGTAGTTTGGCCGGTTCGAGGTAACGGGTCTCGTCGCTCTCGAAAAGCTTGGCCGATACGGCGTAGTGATAACTGCGTACCATGCCAGCGACATCTTTCAACGGTGAGTGCTTGACCTTCCGATCAGCGATGCTGGCCTCGGGTTCGCCCTCGAAGTCGATGACAATGAAATCATTTTGGACATTGAGTACCTGCCCCAAATGATAGTCACCGTGAATCCGGATTCGCTGCGAGTGGATTTCCCGGCTGAGTAGTTCTTCGGCAAATTCGTCGATCAGCTCCTTGGCTTCCATAAACTTCCAGGCCAAGGCCTGAGTTGGTTCGTCCAGCTCAAGGTACTTATCGATCAAAAGGTTATAACGACTTTCCAGCAGATGGTTCAGCCGTCCTTGCAAAAACCGGCAATAATCCGGTGTAAATGGTTCAGGTGAAAAAGCAGTATCGGCTTCGGGACTATATAGGGCGCGGTGCATTTCGCCGGTACGTCGCCCCAACAATCCTACGCGCTCAAAAACATCTTCCTGAATGGAGAAAACGCGATTGGGAACAGCATAAAGGAAATCGTTGAGGTAATCACCCGTTCTATCCCAGTTGTCTTTCTGCGCATCTACCATCCGCTGCATCATCCCAAGCGTGATATCGGGCTGGCCGAGGCTTTTGAGGGTCATACTGCCACAAAAAGCGGGCATCTGCCGGAAGTCGGAATGCTCGGTCAGAAACTCGATCATTTCAACCTCCGGGTTGGGTAGTTGAAAAAGCTTTCGGTAAAGTTTCAGGAAGTACTTTTCTCCAAAAACCATCGCCGAATTACTGGAATCGACGGGCAGTACGCGCGTTGAAATATGCGCCGGAACATCCTCTTCTTCCAGCCCTTTGCCCCGCACGAAAGTCATCCGGGCCGTTTCCTCGCCATACGATTCCGCATTATAAATGTGGGCGTAAAGGTTGTGCCGAAAGGTTTCGGTATAAATGGCATCTATCAGGTACTGCCCGTCGATTTCCTGAATCAAAGTTTGATCTGTACTGAATCCCGGCATTTCGCGCACAGAAATGACTGGTAGTTGGTACCGTTCAGTATCCCCTTCTTCGTAACCCACTTCAACAATCCAAATCGTGGCTTCTCCAAACGGAATCTCCTGAATGACCGAAGCCAGAACCACCTGCCGCGCCTTTCCGGCAAACCAGCGGCATCTTTTTAAAAAGTTGATTAATTGGTCAGAGGATAGGGGCATAGTTGTGAATTGAAGGTGGCAAAGTACCTGAGCAAAGAAGGCGTCTGGCTTTACTCAGGTACTTTGGAACTCAGGTACTCGGAAAAAAACTAAAAAGACTGCGCCACCTTTTCCGTTTCGGCTAAAACCCGCATTACGTTGCCACCCCATATTTTCTCGATATCCTTTTCGGAATAGCCGCGCCGGACGAGTTCGGCGGTGATGTTGCCGATGTCGGACACGTCGCGGCAGCCAATAAGTTGCCCGCCGCCGTCCATGTCCATACCGATGCCCACGTGGTCCACGCCCACGAGCTTGATGACGTGCTCGATGTGATCCACACCTTCGGCCACAGTGGGCATATCACCCGCATATTTGGCGCGCATGTCCTTCATTTCCTGATAAAGGGCCTTTTTATCTTCATCCGACAAATCGACCTGCCGCATTTTGAGGCGGATGGCCTTCATAGAAAGTTCTTGCTGCTGACTGGGCTCTTTGACGAAACTCGGTACAAAGTTGATCTGGATCACGCCGCCATTCTTGGCAAGGAGCTTGATCATATCGTCGGTCATGTTGCGGGGATGGTTGCAGAGGGCGCGGCATGACGAATGCGAGGCGATAGCCGGGGCTTTGGTTAGTTTCATCACGTCATAGAAGGTAGAATCCGATACGTGCGATATGTCCACCATAATCCCCAAACGGTTCATTTCCTGTACCACTTTTTCACCAAAAGGACTCAAACCATTGTATTCCGGCCCGTCGGGATCGGTGGAAGAGTCGCAAATATCGTTGTTGGCCGAGTGTGACAGCGTAATGTACCGCAGTCCAAGATCGTAGTAAAGTTTCAGGTTGGCCAGATCGTTGCCCACAGGCCAGCCGTTTTCCATACCGAAAAACACCGCTCGCTTGCCCTGCTTCTGCAATTCGTAAGCGTCTTTGGGCGTAGTAGCGATGCCCGCCACCCCGGGGTTGGCAGCCACGGCTTTATGGATTTTGTCAAAAATCGCCAGTGCCTTTTCCTTGGCCTCGGCGGTAGCTTCGGGCGTCCGGCGGCCCTGCCCCAGGTACACCGCGAAGAACATACCATCCATGCCCCCGTCTTTCATGCGCGGAAAGTCGATTTGGGAACCGTCCTGCTCAAAATCATGTCGCGCGGCCACGTCGAAACCATCTTTCATCATGTTGATTGGTACATCGGCGTGCGTGTCGATCGTCAACACCTTCGCGTGGATTTTTGCCGCTTTTTCCTTTTGCTTTTCGGTGATGGGCAGACTCTGAGCCATCACACTTCCGGCCAGGCCAAAGAAAACCAGGGCCGCAACATACTGTTTTTTCATTGTTTGGTAGTTTTAAAACCTTTTTATCCTGGCTTTCATAAAGCTGGCAATCAAAGGCATTGTGAATTACTGCGCGGCCAAACTCTTTAATATAATGCTGACAGCCTATAATTGACTGTCAGCATCGTACTTTAATAAATATCTTCTATTCTGAATAAATGAAAGGGCATGATGTGCGGGTTCAGTTCGACGTAGTTCCACTCGCCCTGCCAAGTATGCACATTTCCCGTCACCAGGTCATGAACACGAAAATAATCATGTTCCATTTTACCCAATAACCGGAGCGGCAACTGTACCCACCCTGCCTGCGTATTGTAGCCATCCAGGTTGACGACGCACAAAATGCGATTTCCATTGGCGTGCGTTTTAACGTAGGCTACGATGTTTTGGTTGTCGATATGGCAAAATTGCAGATTGTTCGTAAACTGTAAGGCGGTATTCTCCTTCCGCAGCCGGTTGACAATGCGGATGAGGTAAGTCAACTTCGTTTCGCGGTTCCAATCCCAGTGCCTGACTTCGTATTTTTCAGAATTGAGGTACTCTTCCTTGCCTGGGTAAGCGTCGTGTACCATGTACTCGAACGTTGGGCCGAAGATTCCGTAGTTCGACGACATCGTGGCTGCCATAAAGTACCGGATCAGAAAGTAAGGCTCGTGCCCCCCCTGCAATAAATAAGGATTGATGTCGTGGGTATTGGGCCAGAAGTTGGGCCGGTAGTAGTACTTCATTTCCGACTGCGTGAGTTCGGTCAGGTACTCCTCAATCTCCCACTTCTCATTCCGCCAGGTATAATAGGTGTACGATTGCGTAAACCCAACCTTCGCCAATTGCCGCATGACTTTGGGGCGGGTGAAGGCTTCGGACAGGAAAATCATATCGGGGTACTGCGCCTTGACTTCGGCGATGACCCACTGCCAAAACTTGAACGCCTTCGTGTGAGGGTTGTCTACGCGAATGATACGGGTACCCCATTCTCCCCACAGCAACAGAATGCGGCGCATTTCGAGCCACAGGCCCTGCCAGTCGGGGCTCTCAAAATTGATGGGATAAATATCCTGGTACTTCTTGGGCGGGTTCTCGGCGTACTGGATACTGCCGTCGGGCCGGATCGTGAACCATTCAGGATGGTCTTTCACCCAGGGATGGTCGGGTGAGCATTGGATCGCCAGGTCCATCGCTACTTCCATGCCGTAGTCCTTGGCGGCAGCGATGAGTTGCTTATAGTCGTCCAAAGTACCCAGATCGGGGCTGATGGTGTCGTGGCCGCCCAGTTCGCTGCCGATGGCGTAAGGTACTCCCGGCTCGCCCGGCTGAGCCGTGACGACATTATTCTTGCCTTTCCTGAACTGCTTGCCAATAGGGTGAATTGGCGGCAAATACAGTACATCGAAACCCAGATCGGCAATGCGCGGCAGCAGTTTGATCTGATCCTGAAAAGTACCGTGGCGGTCAGGTTCGGGAGCCGACGAACGCGGAAACATCGAATACCAGGCACTGAACCCGGCGCGTTCGCGATCCACATACACGGGTAGTTCGCGGTAACGGGTCGTGAATTTTCGTTCGGGGTAGCGTTGCAGCCACTCGGTCATCCGAAAACTCAAAGCCAGCTGACGAGCGTCCTCGTTGCGATGCTCGTTTCGCATGATGTCGATGGCCTCCGCAATCAGTGGTTTGTCCTCGGCGGTTGCTTTGTCCAGCATACCTTCCAGGAAGTTGGCACCCATCAGCAGTTCGAGCGGCACGCGCTGACCAGCCTTTATTTTCAGTTCGGTATCGTGTTGCCAGGTATCGATATGATCGACCCACCCTTCAATTGTATATAGGTAGTTTCCCTGTTTTTCAACCGTAAAATCAGCCTGGTAACGGTCATTGACGATGAGTGCCATCCCCACTTCCGACCAGTCGGCGGCATCGGAGTGTTTGTAGAGCAGTCGGGCGGTAACGTGGTCGTGGCCGTCGCAAAAAACGTCGGCTTCGACGTGGATACTCTCGCCGGGAACAGCCTTTACGGCAAACTGGCCTTCGTTTATTTCGGGGATGACGTGTTCGATGACCACACGGGTACGGCCTTCAATATTTTCAGGAATTTGGGTGTTCTTTTTTTTCGCCATGAAAGCGGGGATTAGTTTTACGGTTGTGGTTGTTTTGGCAAATTAATAAAAAAATAGGGTTTGTGGGGCACCCAGCTACTGACTCTCTTTAAATTACTGCCTACCATAATTTTGCAGTATTTTCAATCTATTATTTCGAGATTTTTACCTTAGCTTGGAGGAATCAATCGTTAATAGGAAAGTCTTTCTCGTAGTTAGACAGTATGCCCCCGGAGGGGGCTGGCCCGCCGCTGCAGTAAGCCTCAGATAACACAATTTTTACCTCGTACGCTGGATTTTGTTAAAAATTACGTTCCATTCCTATTTACAACCAGAAAGCAAAAATACCGTGCGTTCATTTTTCTGCTTTTTGTTCGTGATAATGCTTGCCCAAAATGGGTGGGCACAGTTAGTTTCCGATCCACTGGATACTTTTGTATATCATCCTTGCCCGCCGGTGAAACTACCTGTAATCTATCCTGGCGACACTCTGTCTCAAAATGGAAGTGCTATCGATTCTTTGTATGCTTTGATGCAAGGCCGATGGAAGTTAATGATGGTGGGAAGCGGGTGGGGATCCCCCAGAAAACCTGAAAAAATAATTAAAATTGACTTCGACCAGCGTGGTAATGGTAAAGTGTACGAAGATGGTATTCAGGTTTCGATAATACATATCACGCTGAAAAGAGTTTATAGTATGCTTCTTTTCGATACCGAAGAACAAGGAAAATTGCTTTTTTCTTTCTCTCACCGTATAGATTCCGAAAAGAGAAAAGGAAAAGGTTCAATGAGCATTTGTGAAGGAAAGATGTCCTTATTCACCGGCGCGGACGGCCCAGCCTACGCTTTTCGGAAGGTTCCCTAAAAATCATCTACCCGTTCGTTCAGTGAACCCACTACCTTAGAATCGGCCCCAAATCGGCTTCATTCTCCTTCAGCCATTCGGCAATCTCTTCCACGATCTGCCGGATGCCGATCTCCGGCTTCCAGCCCGTTAGCTGCATCACTTTCGTGTTGTCGGTCACGTAAAGCCGTATGTCGGCGGTGCGGGTTTCGGCCACTGCCTTAATCGGAATAGTGTGGCCAGTCACTTCCTGGCAGATTTTGGTAAGTTCCTGCAGGGATGCGCTGCTTTCCAATCCACCGCCTGCGTTCAGGATTTGGCCGTTGACTTTATCGAGATTATGGAGCTGCCAGTCGATGAGGCGATACAGGTCGGCGATGTGCAGCATATCGCGGATTTGCTTGCCTGTGCCGCCGTAACCAAAGTACCCAAGTTGCTGCTGAAAGTAGTGCTTCGCTACCCAAAGTACCATCACGCCTTGGTCGACCTTTCCCATCTGCCACGGCCCGGTAATGACGCCGCAGCGATTGATGACGGTTTTGAGGTTATAAAACTCATTATACTCCTGTATCAGCAGCTCAGAGGCCAGCTTGGTCGTGCCATATAATGACCGCGGACCATCGAGCGGGAAATTTTCCGCGATGCCTCGGGAAGAAGCGCCCGGCACGGGCTGCTCGTCGGCCAAGGCGAAGCGGGTTTCTTCCTCCACGAAGTTCAGCGATTCCAGTGTCTTGATGGGATAGACCCGACTCGTAGACAGGAAAATAAAGGCTGATTTATGTTTGAGGGCATAGTTCAGGCAATTTACCGTACCGAAAAGATTAGTGTTGATGAGGTAGTCGGGCGTGCCATCCAGTCCGGCAAGTACCGAGGGCTCGGCGGAGGCTTCGATTACTGCATCGACGGCTGGTAAGGTGTCGAAATCTTCTTTGTTCCGAATGTCTCCATGAACGAACTCGACTCCGGCTTTTTTTAGTCGACTGAGGTTCAATTCGGAACCACGTCTTTTCAGGTTATCCAGTGCAAATATCTGATAATTCGGGTAGTTATTTTTCAAGGCAATGGCTAGAGAAGAACCAACGAATCCGGCTCCACCAGTAATGAGTATTTTCATGAGTCAGGTACAAGATTAATTTTTATACAAGCTCAAAGTTAAGGCATCTCCGGGACGCTTTGTGCTCTTCTGGTAGGGAAATGCGGCCGGAACGATATTTTTAACGTCCGTATTTTGCACGAAACAAAAACCAACCCTACATGAAAACCCTAATTATTGGAGAAAGTGATAAGATTCCGGCCCTGGGACTGGGCACTTGGAAGTCAAAGGAAGGCGAATTGTACAAAGCTATCGTCGAGGCCATCGAAATGGGCTACCGCCACTTCGATTGTGCTGCAATTTATGGCAACGAGGCCGAAGTAGGCAAAGCCCTGCGTCACGTGATAAACGAAGGCCGCGTGAAACGCGACCATCTCTGGATCACCTCCAAGCTTTGGAATAGTATGCACAAGCCGGAGGATGTGCGTCCTGCCTTACAGAAAACGCTGGACGACTTGCAACTTGACTACCTTGACCTTTATCTCATCCATTGGCCTGTGGCCCTGAATCCAGGCATCGGCATCAATTTTCCCAGCGGAGCTCACGATTTCCTGAGCTTGCGGGATGTGCCGCTAACCGCGACCTGGACTGCCATGGAAGCCTGCGTGGATGCCGGTCTGACGAAGCACATCGGAGTATCTAATTTCAGCATTAAGAAAATCCAGGATATATTGCTGACCGCCCGGATTAAGCCCGCGATGAATCAGGTAGAGATGCACCCATTCTTGCAACAGGGTAGCCTGGTAGATTTTTGCAAAAAAAATGGCATTCAACTTACTGCTTACTCGCCACTCGGTTCCAATGACCGCCCCGATCGACTCAAAAAAGACGACGATCCCAGTTTGCGGGATAATCCTACGATTAAGATCCTGGAAAAGAAACACGACTGTACTTGGGCGCAAATTGCGCTGGCGTGGGCAATCGCGCGCGATACGGCTGTTATCCCTAAATCTGTCAATAAGAAGCGGCTTCAGGAAAACATTGATGCCGCCGATATTGAGCTGGATGATGAGGACATGGCCAAAATTTCTATGTTAGACCGCCACTTCCGCTATATCAACGGCGAAACCTGGGCTCAGAGGGATACCGATTATACGTTGGCCAATCTGTGGGACGAGTGATGGATGTGGTACGGGCCGCTGGCCCGTTTAGCCGATGCAGGAAACGGGCCGGCGGCAGCAACCGCTGTTCGACCTTATCATACTAGCTGTACACCCGCCGGAGTTTCACATTTTCGGCAGGCCGTATAATAAGAGGTACTTTCTCGATTTTCACTGAACTACTGTCCAGACCAAACCACCGGTCTTCGGAGGTAGTAAAGTCCTTGATAAAGAAGTAAGCTTTCATCACGACCTGCTCGAAAAAGGGCAGGTCGTTTTCAAATGACAGGAAGCGTTCAAGTACCACAAAGCGAAAATCACCCGTCATATTCTGGCGGCTCAGCGATTCATACCGACTTGTGATGTCCACTTCTTTGTTTTTGACCATATCCTCAATTACCCGACGAAAAAACAGGTTGATCCGCTGCTCGACCCGAAAGCCCAAACGGAAGGTCACTTTAATTACATCATCTTCTTCCAGCACATCCACCTTATATTCCATTGTGTAGGGATCGTCGAGCGTGTCAACGTGGACAAACCAGTAGATGTCGGCGCGCTTGGGGCGTTTTTGAAATATAGAGTAAATGACTTTCGTCTCGATCTCGCTGGCGCGGGAGGCGTTACTCATGTATACAAGGTGCGTGGCGTATTTCGGGATACTTATGTCGCGGCTAAGCTCACGCAGAGCGGGCAAGTACTTTTCCAGCTTGGCAAACTCAGTAAGTCGTAATTTGATGTAAAAAGCCCGCAACCATACGAACATCACGCTACCCATCACGCCCGCAATAAGTACCGTGACCCAGCCACCGTGGGTGAATTTGACCATATTGGCTATCAGAAAGCAGCCCTCGATGAACATGTAAAAAACCAGAAAAGCAGCTACCCACCACATGTTAGCCTTTTTCATGTAAAGATAATAGCCAAACAGAATCGTGTTCATCATCATCGTCATCGTGATTGCTAGGCCATAAGCCGCTTCCATTTTTGACGATTCTTTAAAATAGAGCACTACTCCCACGCAGCCCGCAAAGAGCAGGAAGTTGATGCTCGGTACATAGAGCTGACCTTTCTGATTGGAGGGATAAACAAGCCTTACCTTAGGCCAGAAGTTGAGCCGGATGGCCTCGCTGATGAGTGTAAATGCCCCGCTCAGCATGGCCTGGCTGGCAATAACGGTGGCCAGGGTAGCGATTCCGATTCCAAAGGGCAGGAACCAAAGGGGCATAATCTCGTAGAATGGATTACGGTCAGCCAGCATTTGGCCACTGAATTTGAGTAGATAGGCCCCCTGCCCGAAGTAGTTCAGCAGCAAGCAGCTTTTCACAAAAATCCAGCTTATTCTGATATTCCCCCGTCCGCAGTGACCAAGGTCGGAGTACAGAGCCTCAGCTCCAGTGGTACATAAGAAAACCGCTCCCAGCAGCCAAAAGCCACCCGGATGCAGTACCAGAAGCTGGTAAGCATAGTGCGGGCTAACAGCGCGAAGTACCCCCGGATCACCAAGCAGCGCAATTCCTCCCACCGTTCCCAGCATGACAAACCAGGTAAGCATTACCGGGCCAAAAGCCGCCCCAACCTTATTGGTGCCGAATACCTGAATAGTGAATAAGATTGTCAGAATAATAAGCACGATCGGGATCGTCTCGATGGTTGGGTAGATCGCCCGTATACCCTCCACAGCGGATGAAACCGAAATGGGTGGCGTAATGATACTGTCCGAAAGTAGTGTACTACCACCGATAATGGCCGGGACGGTAAGCCATCTGGCATGGCGGCGCACCAGGGCAAAAAGTGCAAATATTCCCCCCTCGCCGTTGTTGTCTGCCCTAAGAATCAGGATGACGTACTTGACCGTAGTTTGGAGGGTAAGCGTCCAGAAAATACAGGAGAGGGCACCGAGGATAAGTTCCTCGGTGATCCTTTCAGTACCAGCAATAGCCTTAAGCACGTACAGCGGCGAAGTGCCGATGTCACCAAAGATGATACCCATCGCCACCAGTAGCCCGGCAGCGGAAACCCGATCTAAATTCTTGTGATTATCCATTGACTTGCATTGACGACCAGAAAAAGGAAGGATCTGTCAAGTATTTCTTGCAAAAAAGTCGCCAAAAGTAAGGGAAATATTATTAACAGGGAGGAAGCCGGGATAAAGTTTTAAACTGTCACCTCCATGTTTTACATATCGTGCAGCATCCGCTGGCCAATTCTCTAAAACATTTGCTTCCACGTCCCTTTGATTCGGTTGTACTTCAAAGTACTTGGCAGGGCTTTCCACCAGTACTTGTTCATTTCCACGGCAAAGGACGGCTGCATATAGCAATTTATCGCGCAGCCTTCGCAGGCAGGCAGGCGGCCTTCGAGAGCTACAAGCTTCTGCACCTCTTCGGACTGATAAAGTACTTTCAAATTTCCCTCGATTGGAAACTCCTTCAACCCCAGATGGTAGCAGGGAAGTACAAGTTTATTTTCAGGTGAAATGACCAGCGTAGTACTTGCAGCTTTGCAAATAGGGTCTTCGACGTGGTTACCGCCGTCCAACCGTAACTGCACAAAAGCATCATTGAGATAGACATTCTTTTGTTTGCCCCAGCGAGTAAGTTCATTTAAAGCAGAGGCAGAAAGATTCCCGCCAACCTCATTGTATGAAAAAACCGGATTCAGGATAAGTACCAAATCATTGGGCAGGCAAATGTCATCCCGCAATTGCTGAATCTGGTGGATATTTTCTTCAAAAACCGTAAAAAGAATATCGGGCCGCTCACCCAGCTGACGGGCGATCGTGATGGATTCCAGTACTTTGTCGAAGCATTTCACCCCGCGCGACTGATCGTGTTCTTCACGAATGGGGGAATCGAGCGAGAAATGCAGCATGTCAATCAAGCCCTTCAGCTTTTCGGCGTGCTTGGGATACAGCAGGCCGTTGGTCGTCACGGTGGTGATCATTCCCTGATCTTTGGCTTCACGCAGTAGCAGATCCAGCTGACGATGCAGTAGCGGCTCACCTCCCGTGAAATCGATAACCTTCACCCCCAGCGCCTTTAGATCATGCACATTTTGCCGAAAGTTTTCAAGCGTGACGTATGGCGAAGGCCGTTCCCAAATATCGCAAAACCCACAAGTCGCATTGCAGCGATAGGTAAGGTAATAATTACACAGGACGGGGTGGGAAACCAACCGCATTATTGGATCATTTTGAGCAGGCTGGTGAGTTTGTCTTTCAGGTCTTTGCGATCAACGATAAAATCGAGGAAGCCATGCTCCAGCACAAACTCGGCACTTTGAAAGCCTTTTGGTAAATCTTTACCGATGGTTTCGCGGATTACGCGCGGTCCGGCAAAACCGATCAGCGCTTCGGGTTCTGAAATATTGAAGTCGCCCAACATGGCGTAGGATGCTGTAACACCACCCGTGGTAGGATCGGTGAGTAAGGAGATATAAGGAATACCTGCCTCCGAAAGCAGCGCCAGTTTGGCCGAGGTTTTGGCCATTTGCATGAGAGAAAACCCTGCTTCCATCATTCTGGCTCCACCTGAGCGAGAAATCATCAGGAAGGGCTGCCGATTTTGCAGGGCATAGTCGATAGCTCGCGCAATTTTTTCTCCAACCACCGAGCCCATTGAGCCACCGATGAAGTTAAAATCCATGCAGGCGATCACGATATCCAGTTCATTCATCTTACCGTAGCCTGTCCGCACGGCGTCTTTCAGGCCCGTTTTCTCCATCGTGGTACGAATGCGTTCGGGATATGGCTTGGTATCTTTAAAGTTCAGCGGGTCGGCGGAAGTCAGATTGGCATCCAACTCCGTGAATTTGTTTTGATCGAATAATATCTCGAAGTACGCATCCGAGCCGACTTTCTCATGATAATTACAGTGCTCGCAAGTGTAAGCGTTCATCTTATGCTCACGAGTTTGCATGATTTTCTTGCAATTAGGACATTGGTACCAAAGCCCGTCTGGAGCTTCGCGCTTCATCTCCGTAGGTGTATTGATCCCTTTTTCTTTACGTATAAACCAAGACATATATGGTTGTTAAATGCTGGATTCTGAGTTATATCAAATACCCAATTTTACTGTAATCGGGTGTCAAAGATAGTAATGAAAAAATTAACTGAGGAAATGATAAAAATATTGGCCGTTATTCAGTTATCCCCACTTTCAATCATTAAGCGAAATACACCCCAAGTTTAAAACTGCAGGGAAAGATAATATTGCCGACGGAAGGGCGGTAGTTTCTCGATAGCGTAGCGTAACGAGGTACGCGGCAGGGCGGCAATATGCTGGTGCAGGAATTCCTCCATAACATCCAGATCCCGCTTGCCGACTTCGCGCAGCATCCACCCCACGGCTTTGTGAATGAGATGATGCGGGTGAGCTAAAAGTATTTTTGATAACGCCAGCGTGTCGGAGAATTGATTTTGCCGGATAAAATATAAAGTAGCTATAATTGCTACCCGCTGCGACCATAAATGAGGCCGTCGGGCGAGTTCATAAATTATTTGGCGATCTCGATCGAACAAATGATGTCCTACGATAAGCGGAGCCGACAAATCCACCAGATCCCAGTTATTGATATAATCGAGATGAGCGAGGTAGCTGTCGAAGATCATCTGCTGGTCGCTGGCACTGACTTTCGGGTATTGTTTCATCCATACCAAAAGAGCAGCAAAACGACATTCATGGACCGGATCACGGAGTAGTCCTTCTATCTCTGGCAAACTCAGGCCCGACCACCGCTTGGCTACTTCCCGAACTTTGGGGTTGGGTATCCCCCAAAATATATCCCCCTCGGCGTATTGCCCCGGGCCGGTCTGGAAAAACCGCGCCACCTGCACAGCGCGTTCTTGGTCGGCTAAAGCGGCGAGCTCGGAACGAAGATTTTGCATATTCTAAAATCACTAACTACGAAAAAGAGGTGAGAATTACGCTCACCTCTTTTCCTTATTAACTTAACCGAATCTGTTCCATTTCACCCGGCGGCAAATTGGGATGGCGCCAGAGTTCGAGCTGGCTACGTCGGTAAGCGGGATTACGTTCGAGATCGTCCCAGTCGATTCGGCTGCGGTTACGAAAACGTTCCACCATTTCTTTGATACGCTCATACTCCTCGGGCGACCAGTCACCATCGGCTTGCCGGATGACGGCTCCTCCGTGGGTAATAGGGTGTGAGTGAGGCAATGAGATTACCTCTACATCGGCAAATGGATCAGAAGGCTCTTGTGTCGGCAGCCGTGGGGTCAGCACATTACCCGTAGGGGTTCCGGGCTCCTTAGGGTGGGTATTGTTATCCCATAACCTATTTTCCTCGGCAGGCTCCTCAGATTCCTGAGCTACGTCCGCAAGTACATCAGGCGCTGTACCTTTCTCAACTTCCGATACTATCTCTTCAGGTTTCTCAGCCACAGGTACTGTTTCTTCGGGAGGATCAGGAGGTGCGATAGCAGGCTTAACGCTATCGAATCCGGCTGCCACTACAGTCACACGCAGCTTTTGGCCCAGCGTATCGTCGGTAATTGTACCCAGTTTGAACAGGTGTGCTTCGCCACCTACCTGCGAGAGCACATGCTTCCAAATCTCGGTTTGCTCCCGCATGGTAGCTTCGTGCTTAGTGCTGGACGCCAGCGTAACCAGAATCCGCTCGGCTCCCTTGATGTCGCGGTCGTTGAGCAGCGGCGAATCAAGAGCTTGCCGTACGGCTTCGAAAGCACGCTTGTCACCTTCCACTTCGGCGGTACCCATCACTGACTGCCCGGCTTCCTTAAGTACCCGCTCAACATCCTTAAAGTCGGTGTTGATATTACCACGCGTGGTGATAATCTCTGAGATACTCTTCACAGCATTGAGCAGGATGCTGTCGGCCTGTACGAAAGCCTCCGTAATGCGCATGTCCTCAAAAAGCTCTTCAAGCTTATCGTTGAGAACTACCAGTACGGTATCGCTGTATTTTTTAAGAAGTTCGATTCCCTCGAAGGCGTGTTTCTTTTTCAAAGAACCCTCCCAGGAATAAGGGGCAGTCACGACCGAAACCGTGAGCAGCTTCATTTCTTCCTTGGCAATCTGGGCGATTACCGGAGCAGCTCCTGTACCCGTTCCGCCACCCATACCCGCCGTGATGAAGACCATCTGTGTGGCACCGCCCAGCAGGGCTTTTATTTCTTCGATCGTTTCCAGAGCAGCTTCGCGGCCCCGGGTGATCTCCATTCCGGCCCCAAGCCCTTTGGTAAGGGTGGCACCTAGTTGAATTTTTGTCGGTACGGGGCTTTCCAGAAGAGCTTGCCGATCAGTGTTGCAGATTGCAAACTCCACATCTTTGATGCTCTTCTCGTACATGTAATTGACTGCGTTACTACCGCCGCCACCTACACCGATCACCTTGATGATAGAAGGTTCACCGGCGTTATCTTCAATACTGTTCACGATGTAATCCTGATCCAAGGCGTTATACAAATTGCTGTTCATGGGTGTGTGTCTCGTTTTTTAGTCGGGATTCTTGACCCTGTACTAGTATCCTCCTCCGGTTTTGTCATTCTTGTTGTCACCGCCACCGAAAAGATTTTTAAGGTTCCAACCGGGGAAGAGACCGCCCCCGTCAGGATTATTGTTTTGTTCTCCTGAATTATAGCCACGACTGTCCCGGACAGGTGGCTTTTTAGGAGGAGCGGCTGGAGTTGGACAAATTGAATCCAGGCGTGGGTCTACCCGCTTGATTCCCGCCCAGGCCAGCCCCACTGCAGTTGCATACAAGGTATTGGCCACTTCATCAGCTTTGGGGGTATTGGCCAGTCCGGCCGGTATTCCCACCTTGACAGGCATCCCACCCGCCACGCGGCTGAAAACTGTCTCGATATCGGGCAAATTGGCCGTACCGCCCGTAAGTACCAAACCGCCCACCAACTGGTCGGCAAAACCTGATTCCAGGATTTCGGCATAGACCAGAGCAGCCATTTCTTTCAGTCGCTCCTCAATAATAAGGGCTACGTTTTTCTTGAGTACCCGCTTCGGATCACGTCCCCGCAGGTAGTTGACCAGAATCTCAGTATTGAGAGGGATTGGTTCAGAAAGGCTTTCCCCATGCTGCTGCTTAAGGCTCTCCGCATTATTTTTTTGAATACCACAACCGATTCTGAGATCGGAAGTGATCTGCGCCCCCCCGATAGGGATGGAAACGATATGCCGAACGACGCTATCGTGATAAATCACAATGTCTGTAACGTGATCACCAATATCCACCAGGGCTGTTCCTGCCGCCATTTCTTCGTCATTCAGCACGGCTAACCCGGCGGCGATAGGCGAGAGCAGCAGTTGTTCGTGATTAAGCTCTGGGTCTGCCCATTTGAGACTGTTGCGCGTGGCGTCGATGGCCTGCTTATTGCTGGCCACGACCAGAAACTGACCACCCAGCCGAACGCCGATGCGGCCTACCGGTTCTTTCACCCCCTTGCCGTTGTCTACGGTGAACTCGCCGGGAATGATGTGCATTACCTCACTGTTGGGTTCGGTTTGGGCGCGGTACAAATCACGGATGAGCTGATCCACATCGGTCTGAGTCACTTCGTTACTACTGGCCGAAGTGGGCCTCACCATGTTGGGGGTAATCGACGAAACCTGAATGTTAGTACCGCCAAAACCGACATTCACATTGCGAATGTCCAGATCGGAGCGCATGGCCAGTTCCGAAATGGCTGAGCGGATGGCCATACCCACCTGTTTTACATTTTTGACCGCCCCGCGTACAATAGCATCCTCAGGTACCTGTACTTCGCTGAATCCGATGATTTCGATCACATCCTGATCATGGGCTTCCACAGCCACAGCGGCCACCTTTGTACTGCCAATATCTAATCCAACCGAAATGATACCTTTATTCATGATTCTATGGGCGTTTATCTTGTTATTCGCAAACCACCTGGTCGCGGAATCGGAGATTTATCCTCGAATACCGGTTCCAGTCAGCGGCCATTACTTTATTATAAAAGATGCGGAGCTTTAACAGTTTTGCCGCAACATTTTCCGCTTTGCCAAATTCAATTAGCTGGTCGCCCAAAGCGGTTTTCAGTTCTATAAATCCGGATTTTGAAACGTCCATCTGAATCACTTGCGCCTTCCAAAATGGATCTTCGCCCAAATACAGAATCATATCTACCACCTGCTTTCCCGCTATGTCATGCAAGTCCTTTTTATTACTAAAAAAACCACCCGATACTAAAAGTACTCGGGCCGAAAAACGGTCGGATAGCGGGATAAAATCGCCTTCGCCGTTGATGTAAAAGCCTTCTGTCCCCCGCCACTCCCCCTGCCGGGATGAGCCAACCCAACGCGCCAATGGTTTTTGCTGCTGGATATCCACGACCAGGTTTCCATCCAAATCATGGTATACCTGACAATCTTCGACCAACTTATTGGCTCTGACTCTGTTTTCCAAAGTCTTGAGGCTTACTTCCTGCTGCCGATTTCCATGGACGGGATCACGGCCGTTGTCAGTCAGAATTTTTTCCACGTCGGCCTGATTAATGAAACGTATTCCCGAATCATAATCCACCTTAACTACCAGATCATCACATTGCTGACGACTTAATTTGCTTTCGGCCATACCTACACATAGGAGGAAGACCGCAAACCAAATGATTTTACTCAGCCATTTTTTGTGATAGTCAAAATTACGTAACATGCTGTTAATATTATAAGGCTTTGTCCATTAATTAGCAAGCGGGGCCTTCAATAGCTGCGCAATTGCAGGTACCAGCCGATCGATATCACCAGCGCCGATGGTTACCAGTACCTCTATATCAATCCCTTCCAATTTACGAAGTAAATTTTCATTTGAAATAATTTCTTTATCAGTCAACTCAATTTTTTCCAATAACATCTGAGAGCTCACTCCCACGATAGGTTGTTCCCGCGCCGGATAAATTTCCAGCAGGAACAGGCGGTCGGCCAGGCCTAAGCTAGTAGCAAAGCCCTCAGCGAAGTCGCGGGTACGCGTGAATAAGTGCGGCTGGAAGATAGCCGTGATATGCCGGTCGGGATATAAAGCACGGACCGATGTCAGAAAAGCTTCGATTTCGGTAGGATGGTGGGCGTAGTCGTCGATAAAAGTTAGGTCCTCGCTTTCAATGATATATTCAAATCGACGCTTTACTCCCCGGTAGCTGGCTAGCCCGGCACGAATTTGTTCGGGCGATACTCCCAGCCGCAGGGCTGCTGCGCTGGCCGCGATAGCATTCTCGACGTTATGATAACCCGGTATTCGCATGGATACATCTTTTATCTCATTGCCGGGATAAACGATATCAAAAATAAATCGGGCATTCTCGATCCGCAGGTTTTTGCTGTGGTAACTACCCTTTTGCAAAGAATATTCCAGTACTTCAGCTTCGGTTCCGGCAGCCAATTTCAACCCTTCTCGCATAAACAAAACTCCTTTTGGCTTGATCTGCCCCACAAAATCCCGAAAGGAATCCAATAGCGCCCCATGTTCGCCGTAAATATCCAGATGGTCGGCGTCAGTAGATGTGACTATGGCCAGATCAGGGTACAGCGTCAGGAATGAGCGGTCAAATTCATCCGCTTCTACCACACAAACGACCTCCCCGGCCTTTTCAGTGGGTTCGTTCAATAAAAAATTAGTACCGTAGTTTTGAGTAATTCCTCCCAGAAAGGCGGTACAGTTGACACCCGATGCCCGTAGTAGGTGCGCCACCATCGAGGAAGTGGTAGTTTTACCATGAGTACCTGCTACGCCTACCGTGCGCAAATTTTGTGTGATCCAACCCAGTACCTGCGACCGTTTCTGCAAAGTGTAGCCCTGCTCTCTGAAATAATCCTTTTGACGGTGTCCGGCGGGAATGGCGGGCGTATAAACGATTAAGGTTTTGTCTGGTTCTTGAACAAAGGCCACTGGAATGTGATCTACTGCATCGTCATAGCAAACGATAATTCCTTCGTTTTCCAGGGTCTGGGTTAGCGGAGTCAGGGTACGATCGTAGCCCGCGACAGCAAATCCATTGGCGCTAAACCAGCGAGCCAAAGCACTCATACCAATGCCGCCAATACCGACAAAGAATACATTTTTCCAGGTGGATTTTAAGTTTTGGGTATTTGACATTGAATGGGAGTATTTTACTTTCTGTAAGGCAATCCTATTCGTTTATTGTACGTATTAATCGCCCTTCAACTACCTAGTAATTAGTCTGTTTATATAAAAAATCAATTCTGTAGCCCGTACAAATTATCTAAGGAATCAATCTTAAAACTTCTTGCGCGATTTGAGCGGCCGCGTCCGGCCGGGCTAATTTGGCGATGTTCTGCTTCAATTCGCTTTGCTTCGCCTTATCTCCTAGCATTTGCAAGGCGGCATCGACTAACTCCGAGGCAGCGCGGTTGTCAGACACTAGTACGGCCGCGTTTTGCCGGGTCAGATTTTGAGCATTCTTCGTTTGGTGATCTTCGGAAGCAGCGGGATACGGTACCAGAATGCACGGCTTGGCGGCAAGACAAAGCTCTGAAACAGATAAAGCGCCGGCCCGTGAAACGACCACATCGGCAGCGGCGTATGCCAAATCCATTTCGTATATAAAATCAAACACCTTGATTCGTTCGCTGTTCACATGCGTCACGGCTTGCTGTGCTGTTTCTAGATACGCTTTTCCCGTTTGCCAAAGTACCTGATAGCCTTCATCTGTAATTCGTTTTAGGCCCGTGCGAATGCTCTCATTGATACTGAATGCGCCCAGGCTTCCTCCCATGACGAACAATGTTTTCCGACCGGCCTCGAACCCAAAACGAACCAAAGCTTCGGCCCGCTTGCTTCCACTGTCGATGATGTCACGCCGGACTGGATTACCCAAAAACTTTACTTTTCTTTGGTCGAAAAATTTTTCCATTCCGGGATAAGCTACGCAAATGGTCCTGGCTCTTCTGGCCAGCAGCTTGTTTGTAATGCCCGCATGGGAGTTTTGCTCCTGGATAATCGTGGGTACGCCCAGCAACGAGGCCACCATCAGCAATGGACCGCTGGCAAACCCACCCACGCCCACTGCTACATCAGGACGAAAACTACGCAGCACCGACCGCGCCTTCAGCAGACTGCGCGTCAGCTTGACGGGGAATGCGGCATTGTCGAGCGACACTTCCCGCTTAATCCCGACGATGGGTAGTCCCACAATGCGGTATCCCGCTTTAGGTACTTTCTCCATCTCCATTTTGCCTTCGGCCCCTACAAATAGAATCTCTGCATTGGGATCTACGGCCCGCAGGGCATCGGCAATGGCAATGGCCGGGTAAATATGTCCGCCCGTACCGCCGCCACTAATAATGATTCGCTTGGTTGGTTTGTCTGTTAATTTGTTGATGCTTGTATCTGTTTATTTTGGAAACTTCGCCCGTGACGAATCATTTACCATTTCTATTTTAGTCATATATCTTCCAGTTCTCCCCGGCTCACACTAAGGATAATACCCATAGCCGCGCCCGTCAGCAGCATGGATGTGCCGCCGTTGCTGATGAAGGGGAGTGTCTGGCCGGTGGTCGGAAATAAACCTACCGTGACGGCCATTGTTGCAAAGGCCTGAAAAACAATGCTAAACGTCAGCCCTGCCGACAGTAGCCCCCCGTAGGGACGTTTGGGTTTACTAATGGCTCTCAGGCCACGGTAGAGCAGTAGCAGGAAGGCAGCGATCACAACTACAGCGCCTACTGTGCCGTATTCCTCCACAATAATGGCAAAAATAAAGTCGCTGTCTCCGTTGGGGAGATAGTGCTTCTGATAACTTTTGGCAACGCCTTCGCCCAGAATGCCGCCCCGCGCCATTGCCTTATACGCATTGGACGATTGCAGCGAGACAGTATCCGAATCCATGAACGATTCTAGCCTTGCTTCGGCGGTTTTGCCTCTTTGGCCAATTTTCAAAACTACCAATAATCCCGAAACTACCAGAAAACTCACCATCGTAATGGCCAAGTAGCGCTTGGGTACTTTACCTACGTAAAGCATCATAAAACAGGTAGCTCCCAGCAGGGCAGCGGTGGAAACGTTGGAGCGAAAAATAAGGGCACACACCAGGCCAATCATTAGCATGGGTTCTACCAGCAGACGCATATCGCTCCAATCTTTCTTGAATCGCAGGGCTAAAATGAGCGCCAGATGCGCAATGAGGGTGATCTTGGCTACCTCAGAAGGCTGAAAACTCTGATTGATGATGGGTATTTTTATCCAACGGTCGGCTTCATTGACCCGTACCCCTTCAAAAAAGGTAAAAAGCAGAAGAATAACTGCCAGCCATACGCCCATCCGGGAGAAAAACACGAACTTGGTATAGGGAATCAGATGTACCAGGTACATAATTACGAAAGTGGCTATGGCAAGCTGTATCTGCTTGAACAAGATATATTCCGTATCACCGCCGTGGTACATATAGGCCTGCATCACACTGGCACTATACACAACGATGACCCCCCCCCCAAGCAGAAACAGCGCAATACCCCATAGCCACGGGTCACCTTTCATGTTCCGCTCAAACCAAGCCTGGGTTATTTCTCTCGTTTTGCGTAGTGTGTCCATATAATCAGCGGATAGTTACTCCTCTTTTGTCTGAGCTTCGATCGGAACGGATTTCAGGGCAAGTACTTCATTTCTGAACTGATCGCCCCGATCCTGGTAGTTTTTAAATAAATCAAAGCTGGCACAGGCAGGTGATAGCAACACCACATCGCCGGAATTCGCCCAAGCGCGGGCTGTCTGTACTGCCGCTTTCAGGTTTTGTGTTTCCTGAAATAAGGGTACCGATTTTTTAAAATAGTCAGCCAATTTCTTGGTGTCCGTACCCAGCGCAATCATGCCTTTGACTTTTTCTTTTACCAGCGATTCGATCTGGGAATAGTCGTTGCCTTTGTCTACCCCACCGATAATCAATACAATGGGTCGGTCGAAACTACCCAATGCATAATAAACTGAATCCACGTTGGTTGCTTTGGAATCGTTGACGTATTCCACGCCTTCCAGCGTAATGACCGATTCGAGCCGATGCGGTGCATTGACGAAGGTGAGCAAACCAGAGCGAATCTGTTCGGCAGAAACGCCCACGGATTGTGCCGCCAGTATAGCCGCCAAGGCGTTGATGGCATTGTGTGGGCCTTGAATAGGCAATTCGTCAAAATCGATTGAAAATTCCTGGTCATGACCACGTGCGAACAATGACCCATTGTCCAGAAAGCCGCCTTTTTCTAATTTATTTTTAAGAGAAACGGGCCACATCCGGGCGGGTAGCGTCCGCTTTTTCAATTCATCGACGAGCGCATCGCTTTCAGCAAAATAGATGAAATCATCCTCCTTGGTCTGATTCTGAGTGATGCGGAATTTGGATTGAACGTATTTCTGAAAATCGTAATCGTAGCGATCCAGGTGATCGGGCGTGATGTTGAGTAACACCGCCACATTAGCCCGGAAATCGTACATATTATCCAGTTGAAAACTACTGATTTCCAGCACGTAAATATCCTTTGGATCATCGATAACCTGGCTGGCAAAACTTGTTCCCACGTTCCCGGCCAGGCCCACCGACAGACCAGCCTGGCGAAGCAAATGGTAGATCAGCAGGGTAGTAGTCGTCTTGCCGTTGCTGCCCGTAATGGCAATGAGTTTGGCGTCGGTATAGCGGGCCGCAAACTCTATTTCCGAAATGATGGGGATATTACGACGGCAGAGTTCCTGAACGATTGGGGCAGTATCGGGAATACCGGGACTCTTTACTACTTCGTTGGCTTCCAGTATTTTATCTTCACTATGTCTGCCCTCTTCGAATGGTATGCCGGCAGCGTTCAGTACTTCACGATAGGAAGCCTGAAGCGGATTACGATCGGACAGAAAAACCTCGAATCCTTTGGCTTTTCCGAGCAGTGCCGCGCCTGCGCCGCTTTCGCCGCCTCCCAATATCACTAACTTTCTGCTGGCTGCCGACATCACTTTATAAAAGGTAATTTGACGTAAATTTCGCAGAAATTAGGCTTTCATTGCAAGAAATACCCTGTTATTTATTCAAGATTTTTTTAACAAAAAAGCGGGGAGCAACTACATTCGCTCCCCGCTTTCTTAACAAAATGCAATATCAATTAACAACCTTCACTTCGTCAGTTTGCTGGATCCGGTTGGCAAAGCGAACGATAAAGAAGATGACCAGCGCAATTAGCAGGAATTGTATGACGGTTTGAATGAAATTACCATACATGATAGCAACCTCCGGCTCCTCCCCTACTGCTTCCTTTAATACAACTTTCAGATTCTGAAAATCTACCCCACCAATCACCATCCCCAGGATAGGGTTCAAGATATCTTCCACGAGGGAAGTCGTAATCTTGCCAAAAGCTGCGCCAATGATGACGCCGACGGCCAAATCCAGCACGTTGCCCTTGGCAACGAAAGTTTTGAATTCTTTAAGCATAAAAAATTGATCGGTTGGAATGAAGTTGAGAAAACAAACAGAGAATTATTGGAAAGCCATCAGAAAGTATACAGAAAACCAATAGAAAGCGACTGCGCCAATTGAATTTGGGTACTTTGGTCATCGTCATAAACCATAATTGCCCCGAGGTTTACATTCCAGTATTTATTGATTTTGGCGGTCAGCATGGCATCAAGGCGATTGTCAATGGCACGAAGCTCCTGGTAGTTGGCGAACATCAAGTACCTGAATTTCAGGTTGACATTCTTAGCTATATCCTTGTTAAAATTAGCTACCAATTGCAGCAAGGCCAGTTCATTTCGTACCCGCTTCCCGATGGGGACACCGTAGTTTTTGGGAAAAGTTTTGTACAGATTCACGTCTGCTACAATCGTTTGCCGCACTGCACCCGGTGAAAAAGTGATAAAAAAATACTCGACGGGTTTATATTCAATACCAAGCGCCTCCGTAACGTAGGCCGGGGAGAACAGAGCCGAAACCCGATTGCGGTCCAACTCGCCGGAAGGTAGTTTGTTGTACTCATAGCCCGGCGTAAATTGCGTCAGCAAATTACCACTGATAATGAAGCTCCATTGCGGTGTGAGTTTTCGGCCATACTTGGTGTCAAAGAAAAGGCGGTCCACACTCTTGCGACTCTCCTGCCCCCTGTTACGTACTATGCCATATTGTGCCTGAAAGTCGTTCCGCCAGCTATCGTTGTCCTTCTCATATGTAATCAGGGCATTTGTGAATACTCCGAATGCGATCGAACTCACCGCCCCGCCAGTCCAGTTGCTACTAAAACTACCCTGATTCAGGTTAGCCCCGAATTCTATTTCTTTTTTCCAGGAAGTGTCTACTTCCGCTACGTTCTCTTCTCTTAGTGAATCGATGACGGCTCCCTCCCGACTACGAAGCGAGTCACTCGGAACCTCATCCTGGGCAAAAATCTGAGTTGTGCTGGTAAGAATGGCAAACAGTAAAAAAATTAAGGAAATCGATTTTTTCATTTCGACAACTGACTACGGGTTTTGATCAGAAAGGGGATCATTGAAAATCTCTACCTTGCGCGACTGAAAGAGTTGCAGGGGTATTACAGTAACTGAGCCTTCACTTTGAATTGTTACCGAAACATTGTCAATCCGGGTGATCATTCCTCTGACATCGTCCAGTTTCACAAATTGGCCCTCCTTGTATTTGTTACGACTATAAATCGAAGAAATCATATTAGCAAGTACGTCTCTCGAAGCGATGCCATAGCCCAAGGCAAAAGCTGCCACAATTCCGCCGAGAATCAGGTTGAAACTGGATTCCAGCAAGGCTGTTTCCAGACCAATTTGTCCCAGTGCGCTAATGAAGGTTATGATTAAAAAAAAGATAAACACCACGTTGCCAATCAGCTTGGCTGAGGCAATATTGAACGATTTGCAAAGAGCGGTTACGGCGTTTTTAATGACATCGGCCAGCATAATTCCGACCTGTAACATGATGGCGGCGGCAACCAGATGCGGGATAAACTCCACGATGGAAGCTACCATATTGGTAATAGCATCCACGCCCAAAGTTTCGGTAGCTGCTGTCAGGAATACAAGCAGAATAAAGTAATAGAGCACCGTACTTACGATCTCGCTGAGCTTAATCTCTGTCTTGAGCTGCTTTACGATGCTGATCTCGTTCAGCTTTTCACCAATTCGGTCAAAGCCCACTCTGCCCAGTACTTTCTTGACTACCATCGCTACTCCGCGGGCTACCAGATAGCCTACCAGCAGTATAACGGCGCAACCAATCAGGCGCGGAACAAACTCAACAAACTGTGCGATAAGCGTGTTGAAGGTGTTTATCAATATCTCGGTAATATTCGGAAGGCGTTCCATAACCTACTAGGATTGAGAAGTTACTTCAAGGTCAGACACACACATCAGTGCCGTGTTGAACAGGTTATCTGTGAATAGCTCCACGATATGCATGGTGTCGCGAATGATGTCGATTTCTGACACAAGAGCGTTTTTCAGGTATGCTGGAACCTCAGCATCAGGCTCCAACTCTTTGAAGATGTCATTTGTCATGCCTGCACTTTTTATTTCAAAATTTTAAATAATTCCAAAAGTTTGGCAGCCAATAGCCCCAGGAAAATAGCTGTTTCAAGGTACTTGGCCCGCAGCCTTTCCCGTGAGCGTAGCAGTCGCATTTTGGTAGCGCTTTCCGTAATATTAAAAATATCAGCAATTTCTTTGATACTGAGCTCGTCCTGATATTTCATCATCAACAGACTCTTCTCTTCGGTTGTCAACCGTTCCATTGCCCGTTGCAGATTTTTGGCTTCTATGTCCGGCTCCTCAAATATGGTATTCAAATCTGTGTCGTCCGGGATTTCAAGACCATCGTCTGCATATACTTCCGCTCGTTTCTTGTTAATTCTTAGCTGATCCATACAGTAGTTGTAAGTAATGGAATACAACCAGGTAGAAAAGCGAGCATTTTCGTTGTAAGAACCCAGCTTAAAAATCAATTTCAGGAAAATATCGTGGGTAAAGTCCTCTGCCTTCGCCTGATCCTTCACGAAGGACAGGCATTTTCGGTATACTTTCCCCGAATACCGTTCGTACAGTTCTTCAAAATACGGGTTTCGCTGCGTGATGATAAAAAGTCGCACGAGTTCCTCGTCGGATTGCAATTCAATTGGTTTTGCTTGTGAGCTTAGGACTTCCATTTTGCGGAAAGGTAACTAGCAGAAGAGGGGATTATAGGGACTTTAAGCAAGAATAGACCCGAATTAACAAAAAAAGCCCTGTATTAGCGAGAATACAGGGCTCTTTTCAAAAAATACTTAGCTGTTGGATACTAACCCCAACGGCTACACGCCACCAATGGCTACGCGCTTAAAGTCTTTTACCTCCAGACCCTTTGCCGTTTTTTCCAGCAACTGACGGATAGTCAGAGACCCGTCCTTTACAAAGTCTTGATTCAGTAATGTGTTGTCACGATAGAACTTGTTGAGACGACCCATTGCAATCTTCTCCAGCATCGCTTCAGGCTTGCCTTCGGCGCGGGCCTGGTCACGGCCAACTTCAATTTCGCGCTCAATAGTGGCTGAGTCTACACCATCTTTATCCAGGGCAACAGGTTTCATGGCGGCAATTTGCATCGCTACATCCTTGCCAAGTTCGGTCACATCGGTACCATTGGCACCCGCAAAGCCGACGAGTACACCTAATTTTCCATTAGAGTGGATATAGGACACTACTTCTTCAGCGCTCATATTTTCGTACGCTACTATGTCTAGTTTCTCACCTAGCTTGCCTGTCAAATCCACGATATGCTCCGACACGGGACGGCCATCGGCCATCGTCGCTGACAATAACGTCTCCTTATCCGCAGCGTTTGTTTCCACAGCCTTATCCAGAATAGATTGCGCCAGATTCTTAAAATCCTCAACATTGGATACGGGTTCAGTTTCGCAGGCCAGAGCTACAATTTTGCCAGTTTTGCCATCATCGCTGATATGTACCAGCACCGCTCCTTCTGAGGTTGCGTTATCGGCCCGTTTGGCAGCCACTTTTTGTCCCTGCTTACGCAGAATATCCACTGCCTTGTCAAAATCTCCGTCGGCCTCGGTGAGAGCTTTTTTACAGTCCATCATTCCGGCGCCAGTCATCTGGCGGAGTTTATTTACGTCTTGCGCAGTTATTGCCATGATTGGTTTGTTTCGATTATTAATGATTATTGTTTATATAAATTCCGGGTAAAGGGTGTTCCTGCCTGTTACCCCTATTTTAATAAAGTAGCCCATAGCGTGAAGGCTACGGGCTACTCATCTATATCCAGATAATTAGGTCTGAACCTTAAGCTTACTATATGATCAGTGAAGATTACTCTTTATCCCCTTCCTCAGCAGCGGCAACGGGCGTTTCAGCGGCAGGAGCTCCTTCAGCGGCTTGCTCCTTAGCAGCACCAGCATCAGCCCGTGCTTGTTTTCTGGCAGCTTCGGCCTCATTGCGCAGATCGCTCTGACGCTTGGCTTCTTCTTCTTCGGCCAGACGCTGGTCTTCTTTGTCCTGCTTGCGCTCCATCAAACCTTCCTCGATAGCTTTGCCAACAGCAAGAGTCAACAGAGAAATTGATTTATAGGCATCGTCGTTACCGGGAATCGGAAAATCAACCAAGTCAGGGTTAGAGTTGGTATCGCAAATGGCAAAAACCGGGATATTCAACCGACGCGCCTCAGAAATCGCGATATGTTCACGCTTCACATCCACAACGAACAACGCCGAAGGCAAGCGCGTCAGGTCGGCGATGCCACCAAGTACGCGGTTAAGTTTTTCCTGCTCGCGGGAAAGCATTAGTCGCTCGCGCTTGGCAATGTTATTGACTGTCTCTTCGTCAGTCAGCATTTTCTCGAGCGTCTGCATTTTCTTGATCGACTTGCGGATCGTCCCGAAGTTAGTCAGCATGCCTCCCAGCCAGCGGTCTGTAACGTAAGGCATTTTCAGGCGCTTGGCTTCTTCTGTTACAATTTCCTGAGCCTGCTTTTTGGTGGCCACGAACATGATCTTCTTACCTGAGCGTACAATCTGTTTCAGAGCCGCTTCTGCCTGCTCAATACTGTTCAGGGTTTTATTGAGATCCACGATGTGAATCCCATTTTTCTCCATAAAAATATATGGAGCCATCCGGGGATCCCACTTACGGGTCAGGTGACCAAAATGTACCCCCGCATTCAATAGGTCTTTATACTCTATCTGTGCCATTAAATTTTTGATAAAAATGAATTAAAAAACAACTACGCAGCACAGCACACCGGACACGAAAAGTGCTGTCTGGACTTGAATTAGTGGAGAGTGGAAAGTTAAAAATGAAAGGTACTCCATAAAATGGATTCCCTTTTATATTTCTAACCGGATACGCTGGCAAAAGAGTCCAACATCCAGGTTCCAAAATCCAACGTCCCAAATATTAACGCTTCGAGAACTGGAATTTCCGGCGAGCTTTGCGACGACCGTACTTTTTACGCTCTACCATACGAGGGTCGCGGGTCAGGAAGCCCTCTTTCTTCAAAGGAGGACGGTTTTCACCGTTGGCTTCGACAAGGGCACGGGCGATAGCCATACGCGTTGCTTCGGCCTGACCTGTGATGCCACCACCACGAACGTTTACTTTTAAGTCGTAGGTACCGTTAGCGTTCAGCGTCGTGAATGGCTGCTGAAGCACGATTTGATGCACTTCAAAAGGAAAATATTCCTTATAATCGCGGCCGTTCACCTTAATTTCACCCTTACCAGGCTTCATATAGATGCGCGCCACGGCGGTCTTTCTGCGACCAATTGTGTTGATAACTTCCATATAGGATTGTCTTACAAGTTGAATTTAACTTCTTTGGGCTGTGTTCCATCGTGTGGATGCTCGGCGGCGGCGTACACATATAGGTTAGTGAACAACCGGCGGCCCAAACGGCCCTTGGGCAGCATACCCCGCACTGCCTTTTCAACCAGGCGTTCGGGATATTTGGCCAGGATTTCACGCGGCGTCTGGAAACGCTGTCCACCGGGATAGCCCGTATGGCGAATGTAAATCTTATCGGTCATTTTCTTCCCGGTCATTTTTACTTTGTCGGCGTTGATAACGATAACGTTATCACCACAGTCAACATGCGGTGTGAAGGTAGGCTTGTGCTTGCCCCGGATGATTTTGGCGACTTCGCTAGCCAAACGGCCCAGCACCACATCCTTGGCATCCACCACGATCCACTCTTTGTTGACAGTGTTTTTGTTCGCCGAGATGGTTTTGTAGCTTAACGTATCCACGATTAACAAAAGGATTTATAATTGATTCTCAGGTTTTTAAACATTAAAAGACCTGTCCCACCTGAAAATGGGAGTGCAAATATAGAGCTTAACCTTTTGAATAGCAAGGTGACGGGATAAATTATGTAATATGATGTGGAGTAAAAGCAATATCCTTCCCTTCGTGCAGGAAATAAATATTTTAGAACTGTTTCTGCTAGTTGGTTTGTTTGACAGAATCTCTACATCTAGTAATTAAAGTACCTCTAAGCGCAATGGCCCCTGTAATTGAAATCCTGAACGAAATTTTTGAGCCGAAGCTCCTTAAAGAGATTGATGAAAAAGCCCGATTTCTTTCGGTTCCGAACGGCGCAACTATTCTGGACATTGGCCAGAGTATCAGATCCATGCCGATTCTCCTTTCGGGTGCTATAAAGATTTCCCGCTACGATGAAAATGGCCGCGAACTATTACTTTATTACGTAAATCCGCTTGAAAGCTGCGCTCTTACTTTTACCTGTTGTATGCAACATCATACCAGCGAGATCAAAGCCGTAGCTGAGAATCCTGTTGAAATGCTGGTAATCCCCATCACGACTATGGACGAATGGATGGTAAAGTACCCTACCTGGAAAGACTTTGTCATGAAAACGATCCGCACCCGATTTAATGAACTCCTAAATACGATCGACCAGATTGCCTTTCAAAAACTGGACGAACGCCTTGTCCATTATCTGCGGGAAAAGTCAAAAGCCACGGGTGCGACGTTAATCAATCTGTCCCATGAACAGATTGCCACTGAGCTGGCTACTTCGCGGGAGGTAGTTTCAAGGCTGTTAAAAAAACTGGAACAGGATGATAAGCTACTGCTCTATCGCGGCCAGATCAAGCTTCTCAACAAACTGTGACTAATGTCACCGTCTGGCTTATTGATTTACATCAACTTTGTGATGTAAAATCAATCTCTCAATACGCAAAGAAGGCGGTGAAGTTATGAAAAAGAACATGGGTTTGGCAGACAGAATAATTCGGGTACTTGTAGCCATCGGTATCGGTGTGCTGTACTTTACCGGACAAATTGACGAAAATACTTCGCTCGTTCTGGGCGCATTGGCTTTAATTTTCGCTGCCACCAGCTTCATGAGCTTCTGCCCACTGTACCTTCCCTTTGGCTTATCGACCAGAAAGGAAAAGGTATAAGATTGTCTCTTTGTTTTTCAGCGGCTTCTCTCACTTATTTTTCACAAAAAACTATGCTTGATTTTCTTAAAAGAATGTTTACCACTGGCCCCGAAACGAATTACAAGGCGCTGATAGATAACGGCGCACAAATTGTTGACGTAAGAACACAAGCCGAGTACCAGTCCGGCCATCTCAATGGTTCGGTAAATATTCCCTTGCAATCTTTGTCCCGGAACTTATCGAAAATATGCAAAGACAAGCCAGTCATTGTATGTTGTGCTTCGGGAATGCGCAGTGGTTCTGCTAAAAGTATTCTTAGCTCAAATGGCTACAACGAGGTGTATAATGGTGGTTCATGGAATAGATTGCAAAGCCAGATCGCCTAGCTGAGATTTTTACAGCCGCGCCAACACTCTTTCAGAAACGGTCTGCCCGATGGAAAGCGACGACGTCGCCGCTGGTGACGGTGCGTTGACCACATTAATAGCCGATGCACTTTCCAGAATTGCAAAGTCATCGAGCAGGCCGCCATCGTAGTCGCAGGCCTGGGCACGTACCCCCGCACCACCAGGTTCGAGGTCGGCCGACTGGATTTCGGGAATCAATTCCTGCAAAGCTTCGGTGAAGGCAGCTTTGGAGAATGAGCGGTACATTTCGCCCAGGCCTGTACGCCAGTACTTGGCGGCTACCTTACGAAAGCCCGGCCAGGCCAGCGTTTCCGAAAACTCTTTAAAGTTAAAATTTGTCTTACCATAACCCTCGCGACGAAACGCCAGCACGGCGTTTGGCCCTGCTTCCACTCCGCCCTCAATCATGCGCGTAAAGTGAACGCCGAGGAAAGGAAAATTAGGGTCAGGAACGGGATATATGAGGTTTTTGACTAGATGCTCTTTCTCAGGTTTTAGCTTGTAGTACTCACCCCGAAAGGGAATGATGCGTACTTTGACCGGCTCTTCCTGTGTAAGCTGGGCTACGGTGTCGGAGTACAAGCCCGCGCAGTTGATGACGAGCTTGGTCTTGTACTCACCGCCTTGCTCGGTACTGATTTGGGATCGACCATTGATATGCTGAATATTTATGACTTTCTCGCCAAATCTTAATTCTCCCCCCAGCTCTTTGATTCGTTTGGCGTATTTTACAGAAACCATTTTATAGTCTATGATCCCCGTATAAGGTACCCAAATTCCTTCCAGTCCCTGTACGTGCGGTTCGATTTCACGCATTTCTTCAAAAGAAATTTTTCGGTTATCCGTCAGACCATTCTGCAAACCGCGCTCATGCAGCCCTTGTAGAATCGGTACTTGCTCGGGTCGGGTTGCGACGACGATTTTGCCGCAGAGATCGTAGGAAATCTCTTCCTGATCACAAAAATCGAGTAGCATCCGGTAGCCCCGTATACAGTTTGTAGCCTTAAGACTACCGGGTTTGTAATATAATCCTGAGTGAATTACGCCACTATTATGACCTGTCTGGTGCTGGGCCACATTTTTTTCTTTTTCCAATAATAGCAGCCGCAGAGCGGGCCTCTGCTCTTTTAACCGCAGGGCAGTAGCCAGTCCGACGATTCCGCCGCCGATGATAGTTACGTCGTACATTTTGTTATTTAGTTATTTAGGGTTTAGCTGTCTAGCAAGGCTGGTGCGTCGCACTACCGAGACGCTCCTGCTTACCCATGGCGGTAGTGTTGGAAAACTTTGTCTCTGAGACTTGCTGCACTTTGCTACTCTGTTTAATCTGGAAACGATACCTTTCCCATACTTACACTAGGTACGCCTTCGCGGGTACCAAAGTCGGTAACACCACCTGCAACAGTTTCATTGGCCAGTACGGCAAAAAGCACCGCTTCCTTGGCATCTCCTGCTACACCGAGATCATTCGTGCTTTTTATGGAGAAATTGGGAAGCGCCTGACGGATATGCTGCATCAATACAGGGTTATGCGCGCCGCCCCCACTGGCGTAAAGCGTGTACTTTTCGCTCGAATCGATAACACTCTTTATAGCCTCTGTAATAGTTTCGGCACTAAACCGGGTGAGTGTGGCGAGCAGATCATTGGGTGAAATGTTCTGAGTAGAACTTCGTACTTGCGCATGTTGCACATAATCCTCGTTAAATACTTCCGGTCCGGTAGTTTTTGGAAAACTGGCCTGGAAGAAAGGATGATCCTTCAAAGCTTCCAATAGTCCCTTTTGAATCTTCCCGGAAGCGGCCAACGCGCCGTTTTCGTCGTAGGGCTTCTGAAAGTGTATTCTGGTGAAGGCATCGAGCAAAGTATTACCGGGACCCGAATCAGTAGTGAACACTTCATCGGCATGCTGGGAGCCAGGTAGAAAAGTAAAATTGGCGATTCCCCCCATGTTGAGCAGGATACGGTTTTCGCCTTTTTTTGAGAATAGCAGATAATCACCATAAACGGCAAGCGGAGCGCCCTCACCACCCGCCGCTATGTGTTTCTGTCGAAAATCGCTGATCGTGATAATACCAGTAGTATGCGCTACATGGTCGCCATCGCCAATTTGCAGCGTGGCATTCGGGTAGTTGGCGAGGCCGTGCTGTTTTTTTGGTGCGTGATAAACCGTCTGCCCGTGGCTGGCAATCAGGTCAACTTCACTTACATCAATTTTCCAGGTTTTCAGACAATCAAGTACCATGCGTCCGTGTTGTGTACCAATGTAGGCATTTAACAGACATAGATGCTGAAAATCGATTGTCTTTTTGGCAAAAATCGACCGAATATCTTCCCGGAACTTTTCAGTATAGGGAATAGTGTTAAAACGCTCCACTACAAGCTCCGTTGCCAATCCGCTGCCGGTGACTTTACACAAAGCCACGTCCAGTCCATCGAGCGAAGTACCCGACATCAGGCCGATGATACGGCGGACGGGACTATTCGCAATCTTATAAAGTTTCTCGATTTGGCGCATCTTACGGGCGTTGCCGCCACATTATTTTGAATGTATCAAGTTCCTAAGGCGACTAATTTTTTTCGAAAAAGGCTACCCGGTCTGGGTAGCCTTTTTTCCGGAATTCATCCATCAACTACTCAACTTACAGAACTAAACTCCCGAACTCTTCGGCTTCCGTTGTTTGTTGCGGCTGTTGCGGTTTTTCTTACGTTTTTTCTTTTTCGGGGTTTCGCTATACTTTCGGTCCAGGCTTTCCAGATCGGTGTTTAGCGAGCCCGCTTCCTTGGTTTCTTCGGCCAGAGCTACTTCGGGCATCACCATAATTTCCAGGGTCTCAGGGATTTCGCCTTTCTTGTTCAGGAGAAGTATCTCCTTCACTTTATCCGTGGCTATGGGGTACCAGTTGTTATCCTTCTCAAAGCTAAAATACATGATCCGCTTGAAGATGTCCGTCTTCTGGAGGACGGCGTTCCCCTTCTTGGTCTTCAGCGGCGCATGTACCGTCGGGATGTGGCTCAGGGCGTCGATGTAAGTTTCCAACTCGTAGTTGAGACAGCATTTGAGCCGTCCGCATTGCCCCGAAAGCTTGGCGGGATTAAGCGACAAATTCTGGTAGCGAGCCGCCGAAGTGGATATGGTTTTGAAATCTGTAATCCAGGTAGAGCAACAGAGTTCACGCCCACAGGCGCCAATACCACCAAGACGACCGGCTTCTTGCCGCAGACTGATCTGCCGCATCTCGACCCTGATTCTGAATTCGGTGGCCAGCAGCTTGATCAACTCCCGGAAATCTACCCGTTCCTCAGAGGAGTAGTAGAACGTGGCCTTAGTATTGTCAGACTGAAACTCTACGTCCGACAGCTTCATATTCAGCTTTAAATTTCTGATAATTTCCCGGCTGCGGTACATTGTCGGCAGGTCGCGGGCAATAGTTTGCGTGTGCTTTTCGAGATCTTTCTCGTCGGCCACACGGTAAATTACTTTCAGGTCGTCGTTGGCGAGTACTTTTTTTCGTTTCATCTGCAATCGCACGAGTTCGCCCTGCAGCGATACCATACCGATGTGGTAACCCGATTGCATTTCGCAGACGACAAAGTCGCCCGTAGTGAGGTCCAGCTGGTTGACGTTTCGGAAAAACTCTTTGCGTCCGCCCTTGAACTTTACTTCCAGCACATCGAAACGCTGTGCCACCGGAATTTCCATGTGGCTCAGCCAATCGAATGTGTTCATTTTATTACAACCGCCGGTTCCGCAGTTGCCATTGCTTTTGCATCCGGGAGCCGTGCTGCTTTCGCTGGAGCCGCAGCCGCCGGATGAACATGATATGCATCCCATAATCTATTTCCTCAATCTTTATATCGTAAGAGATCGAGGCCGATATCATGGCGGTAGTATTTTCCTTCAAACTGTACTGTCTGGGCCGCTCGCTGTGATTTGTGAACGGCATTTTCCAAAGAGTTCGCAATGCCCGTAAGGACCAATACTCTTCCACCGTTGGTAACGACCTCCGTATTGCCGTTGAATGCGGTTCCGGCGTGAAACACCATCACATCTTCGGCCTTTTCCGTATCGGCAATTACCTTGCCTTTTTCGTAGTCGCCGGGATATCCTCCCGACACCACCACCGTCGTGACGGCCACTTGGGGCGAGATCATCATAGGAACATCCTGTAGATTTCCTTTCGCCGTGGCCGTCAGCAGCGTCACCAAATCCGACTGGATGCGCGGAAGCACCACTTCGGTTTCAGGATCGCCCATGCGCACATTGTACTCGATCACGTAGGGCTCACTTTTGACGTTCATTAGGCCAATAAAAATGAACCCTACATACTTTATACCTTCTTTTTGAAGCCCGTCCAGGGTAGGCTTCACAACTTTTTCTTCTACTTTTTTTAGAAAATATTGGTCAGCAAAAATCACGGGCGAAACCGCACCCATGCCACCTGTGTTTAGCCCGGTATCGTTCTCGCCTATGCGTTTGTAATCCTTGGCTTCGGGCAGAATTTTGTAGTGAGTACCATCAGTCAGAACGAAAACCGAAAGTTCAATACCTTTGAGAAATTGCTCTACAACTACCTTTTGCCCTGCCATACCAAACTTCCCATCTACCAGCATTTCCTGCAAAGCCTGTTGGGCCTGCGTCACGGTTTCGGCAATAATGACTCCCTTGCCCGCCGCTAGTCCGTCCGCCTTAAGAACGACAGGCATAGCGTGCGATTGCAAATAAGCCATTCCTTCATCGATAGTTTCTGCCGTGAACGTACGGTAGTTGGCGGTAGGTATGGCATATTTTTCCATGAAATTTTTGGAAAAATCTTTGCTGCCCTCCAATTGCGCTCCGGCTTTGTCGGGGCCAATGAGCCGGACGTGGTTTAGTTCAGGTCGACTCTGAAGAAAATCAACGATGCCCCGTACCAGAGGCTCTTCGGGACCAATGATAACCAATTCGATGCGCTTTTCGGTAATTAATGCAGCGACAGCCTCGAAATCATTGTAGGTGATCGCTACATTGGTTGCCACCGAAGCCGTTCCGGCGTTGCCAGGGGCCACATATACTTCGTCGCAAAGCGGACTTTGCGCCACTTTCCAGGCAAATGCGTGTTCGCGCCCGCCCGAACCCAGTATTAGTATGTTCATAGAGTAATAACCCAGTTTCTTCCCTTTTTTCAGGGAAGCCATTCATGTAATTGTGCGTGTGGCTAATTGGCAAATTCAGACAGGAATTTGATCCGCACCAGCCGGAGTTCTTCTTCGGTAACGTCCTCGTCGGCAAATTCTGCCAGCGCGGCGGCAATATTATCAGTTTCGGCAGTCATGAAGTACTCCTTAATGTCCTGCTGGCGGTCGGCATCAATAACCTGATTGATGTAGTAGTTGAGATTGAGCTTGGTACCCGAATAGCATATGTGTTCAATTTCCTCGATCAACTCATCCATCGCCAGTCCTTTGGCGTCGGCGATTTCTTCCAAATCGACTTTGCGATCTACCTGTTGGATGATATAGATTTTGATTTTGGATTTGTTGACCATCGACTTGACTACTACGTCTTTGGCCGTTTCGATATCGTTCTCCTCTACGTATCTGGTAATAGCATCAATGAACTGAGTACCAAATTTTTGGACTTTCCCCATGCCTACACCATTGACCTGCGACATTTCCTGCGCAGTAGTCGGGTATACCGTGGCCATTTCTTCAAGTGATGGGTCCTGAAAAATTACATAGGGCGGCAGATTTTTCTCTTTTGCCACCTTTTTACGCAGAGCTTTCAGCAGAGATAGCAGGGCTTCATCGTAGGCATGTCCACCGCTGGAAGCCGGGCCGCCGTTGTCGTCGTCGTCTTTGCTCACTTCTTCTTCGTAGTTATGATCTGTATGGATCGTGACCGGATAGGGATCGTTCAGATAGGTTTCACCGCGTTCTGAAAGACGCAACACGCCATAATTCTCGATGTCTTTGACAAGGTAATCGAAAATCACCATTTGGCGAATCAGCGAAACCCAAAAATCGTGCGATTCTTTAAGTTCCTTGCCTTTACCATACACATCCAGTTTATCGTGTTCGTAGCTACGGACATACTGATTTTCCTTTGCCATCAGCAGGTCGGCGATGTGTTCACCGTCGAAACGCTCTTCGGTGAGTTTTATGGCTTTCAAAGCCAATAATACCTCATCCTGCACGGTAAAGGTTTCCGTCGGTTTCATGCAGTTGTCGCAAAAACCACAGTCTTCACCATAATATTCTCCAAAATAACTCAGCAACTGCCGACGGCGGCACACGCCCAGGTTGGCGTAGGCTACCATTTCGCCTAACAAATGCCGGGCATTGTCGCGCTCGGTCACCGACTTGTCTTTATTGAACTTTTCCAGCTTTTGAATATCCGCGTAGCTGTAAAACATCAGACAGTTCCCTTCCAGGCCGTCGCGTCCGGCGCGGCCCGTTTCCTGATAGTAGCCTTCCAGCGACTTTGGAACATCGTAGTGAATCACAAAACGCACATCGGGCTTGTCAATGCCCATGCCGAAGGCGATGGTTGCCACGATTACCTCTACGTCCTCGTTCAGAAACGCATCCTGATTGGCCATACGGGTGTGCGAATCCAGCCCGGCATGGTAAGGCAATGCCCGCACATCGTTGACATTCAGCAGGGCAGCGATCTCCTCGACTTTCTTGCGACTCAGGCAATATATAATACCTGACTTGCCCTTGTTGTGATGAACGTAGCGAATGAGTTGCTTCTTGGCGTCGTGCTTGGCCCGAATCTCGTAATAAAGATTTTCGCGGTTAAAAGAAGACTTGAATGTCTGAGCCTCCTCCATTTGGAGATTCTTCCGAATATCCTGCTGTACCTTGGGCGTAGCCGTCGCGGTAAGGGCGATGATCGGTAAATCGCCAATGTCGTCAATAATCCCGTGGATCCGGCGGTACTCGGGCCGGAAGTCGTGGCCCCATTCTGAAATACAGTGTGCTTCGTCAATGGCGACGAAAGAGAGATTGGTTTTTTGCAAAAAATCAAGATTCTCTTCTTTCGTCAGAGATTCGGGAGCGATATAAAGCATTTTCAGACTTCCGTCCAACGCGTCGCGCTTAACGCGGTTAATCTCGGCCTTGGTAAGCGTCGAGTTCAAGAACTGCGCGTTGATACCGAAGGCGTTGAGCTGGTCAACCTGATTTTTCATCAGGGCGATGAGCGGTGAAATCACGATGGCCATGCCCTCTTTGACGAGGGCCGGAAGCTGGTAGCACAGCGATTTGCCCGCTCCGGTGGGCATAATGACGAAAGTGTTTTTACCAGCCAGGATATTATTGATGATGACTTCCTGGTCGCCTCTGAACTGGCTGAACCCGAAAATCTCTTTCAAACTTGTTTTTAGGGTATCTACTGTGACTTTTTCGGTCTGTTGTATCATTGTTAGCTTGCAGGAGGGTTATTTCAAAGTTCTCTACCTTTGCTCTGTCAGATTTTTTATAAAAATAGCTAATCCGGGATTTGGATTCAAAATTGAAATTAGTAAAAAATATTCAGTCCATCGCAAAAGAAGTGTTGGTGCGCGAAGCCGAGGCTATTCAGAATTTGGTAGAACGCGTCGACAATAGTTTTGAAAATTGCGTGGAGGCGATCCTGCAAGCAGGTGGCCGAGTAGTGATTACGGGTATCGGCAAGAGTGCTCTGGTAGGCCAAAAGATCGTTGCCACGCTCAACTCCACCGGCACTCCCGCCCTGTTTATGCACGCCGCCGACGCTATCCACGGGGACTTGGGCATGATTCAGGCCGGAGATGTAGTCATTGCCATTTCCAAGAGCGGCAACACGCCGGAGGTAAAAGTACTACTACCCTTGCTGAAAAGAGCAGGTATCACTCTCATTGCGATGGTGAGTGATAAGAATTCTTATCTGGCAAAGAATGCAGACTACATCATCCACGCCTATGCCCCACAGGAGGCCGATCCGCTCAACCTAGCCCCTACCACCAGTACTACGGTATGTATGGCATTGGGCGATGCCCTGGCCATCTGTTTATTAGAGGCTCGCGGCTTCACCCGCCAGGATTTCGCCCGCAATCATCCGGGGGGTAGTTTAGGAAAGAAACTTTATCTCCGCGTCAGCGACATTTACCCCCACAATGACCTGCCCGCCGTACCGGAAACGGCTAATCTCAAAGAGGTAATACTGGAAATAACGTCGAAAAGGTTGGGAGCCACGGCCGTACTGACCGAACAGGAAGGTATTTTGGCGGGTATCGTCACCGACGGCGACCTGCGCCGGATGCTCAATCAACACCATGAAACCGACCTGCTGCACCTGACTGCCCGCGACATCATGACCCCCTCCCCCATCGGTATCGCGCCGGACGAGTACGCCGTGAATGCCCTGCAGCTCATGCAGGCCCGGAGCATCACGCAGCTAGTAGTCGTGGAAGCCGGGAGGTTGAAGGGCTTCGTGCATTTGCACGATTTATTAAAAGAGGGATTGATTTGAAGCCTTCCTTTACCGCATGCGGTTCGACTCCTTCACCATCTTTTCATCGCGGCGGATGAAGCGGTTAGCCGCCACGTTGGCCAGCATGGCTACTACCAATGCGTAGAATCCGACGAGATAGTCGCCCGTTTCTCCTTCGTCGAAGAGTTTGGCCGTTTTGTAGAAAGTCTGATACACTACAGTGGCCAGAATCACGGTCATCAAAATAGAATTGACCGCGCACAAAGCCGATTGCAGCAAGCGATTACGAAACTTGAAAATCGCAAATACCGCCACACCTATGACCAATATGGCCATACCCGCCACGTAGTACACAGGCTGGATGCCCGTCTGCACAGGCGTGGCTTTGAAAGTCAGACGAAAGGCAGTCATGGAAGCTTCGTGGATACCATCCGACCCCATCTTATGCCAAAGGGGAAATGCCAGGAATACACCCATCGCGATGGCGACGATGGCTAAAAACAGGGATTGAAATCGTTGTAACAATTTAGTGGAAGGTTGATAGTGGGCGTTGATGAGCTCAACGCTCCGATTTATAGACGAATTTTAGGTTTTAAGTATTCTGCGCGAAGTTAATGACAACGATAATACGAGCCAACAAAACGGAGCTTTTGGGATAAAGGCGAGAAAGCAGAAAGCTGCTTTCTTTCAACTATCCATTAACTACCTCTCCATACAAATCAAATTCCTCCGCTGAGGTAATCTTCACATCGGCAAAATCGCCCAGGCGAACGTATTGGCTGGCGGGAATCAGTACCTCGTTATCTACCTCGGGCGAGTCGGATTCCGTGCGGCCGATGAAGTACCCACCTTCCTTGCGATCGAAAAGTACCTTATAAGTTTTGCCAATTTTTTCCTGGTTCAATTCCCAAGAAATACCCTGCTGCAACTCCATGAGTGCGTCGGCGCGCTCCTGCTTGATTTCGGCGGGAACGTCGTCGGGCATGGTGTGCGAGTAGGTATTGTCTTCGTGCGAGTACTGAAACGCGCCGAGACGGTCGAAGCGCATTTTTTCCACAAATTCGTAGGTTTCGTCGAAAAGAGCTTCAGTTTCTCCTGGATGGCCGACAATGAGTGTGGTGCGTAGCGCAATTCCCGGTACTTTTTCGCGGATCGTTTCGATCAGAGTTTCCGTTTTCTCGCGGGTGATCCCACGGCGCATGGCTTTCAGTATTTCTGTGGAGCCCGATTGCAGTGGCATATCGAGGTACTTGCAAATGTTGCTCCGCTCCTGCATCACATCCAGGATGTCCGTAGGGAAGCCCGCCGGGTAAGCATATTGCAGCCTGATCCAGTCGATGCCTTCCACATCGGAAAGGCGCGCCAGCAATTCAGAAAGGTTTCTTTTTCTGTAAATATCCAGCCCGTAGTAGGTCAGATCCTGAGCGATGAGAATCAACTCCTTAGTGCCGCGTTTGGCCAGTGATCTGGCTTCGGTCACCAACTCTTCGATAGACCGCGACACGTGACCACCGCGCATAAGTGGAATGGCGCAGAAACTACACGGACGATCACAGCCTTCAGCAATTTTGAGGTAGGCGTAGTGCGTTGGGGTAGTTAACAGTCGCTCACCGACCAATTCGTGTTTGTAGTCGGCTTTCAGCGTTTTGAGCAGGCGGGGTAGTTCGTTGGTACCGAACCAGGCATCCACCGTCGGGATTTCCAGCGCCAGTTCGTCTTTGTAGCGGTGCGACAGGCAACCCGTCACGTATACTTTGTCCACCACGCCCGCTGCCTTGGCGTCGGCATAGCGCAGGATAGTGTCGATGGACTCCTCCTTGGCTCCGTCGATAAAGCCGCAGGTGTTGATGACCACGATCTGCGCGTCGTCTTTCTTGGACTCGTGCGCCACGTTGTAGCCGTTGCCTTTCAACTGCGTGTAAAGTACTTCTGAGTCCACCACGTTTTTGGAGCAACCCAGCGTGACGATATTTACTTTATTGGTACGTATTCCTTTGGTTTTCATGGCTTCGTCTCCGCTCAGCCTGACAGCGGCTAACAGCTTTTTTGTTAAATCGCTTGGTATGAAGCGAAATTGGGGGGCAAAGGTCGGGAATTTTTAGACAAAAAGAGCTACGGAAGGAACACAAATCGTTTACGTGTCCAGGTAGTTTCTACTTCGGGAAAGTACTCGCCGATTACGTCACAGCCTGGCATTCTACCCGAAAGAATGAATTGTTCGCCGTTTTTAAGATGGTAAGTATGGTACCAATTGCTGGCGCGCGATTCGCCCGATAAGGTATCTACCCTTTCAAGATCTCCCGAATACAACATAAACGTCCGATCGGGAAGCTTCACTTCAACCGCATGTTCATCGGGGTACGTAGTTATCACCACGCCTTTCATGTACTTCCAATTGTTGAGTAGCAAAATTAGATTTAGCACTGCGCCTCCTAAAAAAACGATTAACCCCAGAAACATCATGATATAAGTTAGCATGGGAGAGTCATTGGATGAAACTGTTATCCTGAAAATCATGAACGGGAACGCCATTGCCATCAGAAAAAACACAAAGGTTATGATTCCCTCGAAACCCGTAAAGTACCTTAATTCCGAAATTACGTACACCCGACTCACTTTGAGCGGCGAATTTTCTCCGAACGTGTCACGGGAATATTTCAGCAACCGCCATATTCCCCAGGCAAAAAAACCGAAGATCAGAACGAATATGACGACAATATCCATAGCTGAATGCTATTGCTTCAAGTAAAGCTTGAAGTTAACAGATAGCCCGGCTGGTCGATAGTGCTTTTTTAGGAATGGTTACAGAAAGTGATGAATAATCACTTAGGAAATACAAATATCCCCGGCTCTACCTCCACATTGGTCTGAATATTTTCTAGCTGGATCGTCTCGCCGGGCATTCCGTTGTAGCTGATCGTGCTGGTAAACGGAAAGAGCAGACCGTTAACCTCGCGGTAGTCGTCCAGCAGCGTTTCTACCGAAGCACCCTTGGTTTGCCCGCTCAAAGAAGTATTACGCATGGCGACGGGCAGGTAGCTCTCGGGGTCAAAGAAATAATACACGGCGTTTTCCTGCGACTGTCCATCTATCTTCACAGGATTCTTGGTTAGCTTGATTTTAATGGCTTCCGTGCCCTCGATAGCTTCCGTACCTTCCAGGGTTGCCACATAACCCTTGTCCTGATAATGCAGAAAGACATCAGGAAAATCGGCAACCTGCTGTTTGGTATTGGCGTTGGCCTCAGCATTCATTTTCTCCGGCTTCTGAGTCATAAAATTGGTACTCCAGCCCGTCTGGCCATCGAAAGCCATTTGCGTAGTTTCCTGGCCCTGAAACTTAATACTGACTTTCTGTTGCCCCGCCTTCGTCTGGACTATGCTGACGGGAATCTCCATGCCCTGCACCGATACGGTACCAAACATCCGTACGTTTTGCAGCGAGTCCCAGCGGCTTCGGCCACCGCTGGCTTCGTAGTACTTGTCCAGAATCTCATCGACGGTCAGCGCTTTGGCTGAATTTGGCTTTACCGCAGTTTTTTGGGCCTGGACAGCGGTAGTTAGCAGCAGAGCAAGAAGTATTTTTAATGAATGCACAATCAAAGTGGTAGTTTGGTCAATACCAGGTTATCAGGGAAATTGGCTCCCCCAAAGAGTTACGCGCCCGCTCATCTACTGGGTTAACGCTGGTTATTCAACTCTTCGTATTTTTCCCAAAATTAACCAAAACAAACTAACAATGCTCATTACAACTACTTCTAACATTGAAGGAAAGAACATCAACAGGTACATCGGTATCGTCAACGGCGAGGCCATTATCGGAGCCAATATTGTGAAGGATTTTTTCGCGGGCATCCGCGATGTAGTCGGCGGACGGGCAGGAGCTTACGAACAAGGCCTGCGGGAAGCCAAAAGCATCGCCCTGCGTGAAATGTCCGAGCAAGCCGAGCGCCTGGGTGCCAACGCCATCATTGGCGTAGACCTCGACTACGAAGCCATCGGCCCCAACGGCTCTATGCTCATGGTGAGTGCAAACGGGACGGCTGTGGTCATTGATTAATTTAAGGTAAATAAGAGCATGTTTAGATATGAAACAGGGCATCGGTGTACCTACTTTTGAACGAGGCCGATTTGTCCTTAACCGAGTCTGAATTATTGATCAAACTGCTTTCTAAACATGTTCTTATTTGGACTACTCCAACCTGAGATTATCTACAGGATTTGTATTAGCCGCCTTCAACGTTTGCGAGAAGATGGTTGTCAGCCCAAGGACTAACACGACTGCCAGGCTGATGACAACTTCAAAAACACCAATGGGCGCATGATAATACTGTGCCTCCTGCAGCATCAACTCCATCAAAAAATAGACACTCGGAATGGTGACGATAGCAGCGATTGCCAGCAGCAGAATAAAGTCTCGGGATAACAGGTACACCAAACTTCTGGAAGAAGCACCCATCACTTTCCGGATGCTCACTTCTTTGACCCGGTTTTTGACCGTGAACACGACCGTGCCCAATAGCCCCAGGCACGCGATGGTGATGGCCAGCAGCCCCATGAATCCCCACATCTTCACGATGCTGTTATAAAACGAATAGGCATCACGGATCTGGTCGGACAGGAATTCAGCTTTCAACTTGTCGCCCTTTCCGACAGGTTTCCAGACTTCTTCCATTTCTACAAATGCCTGGCGCTCGTTGGTGGATAGAAGCTGAAAATTCGCGTAGTTGAAATTCTCGGGCGTATATTCGAAGAAAAAGTTGCCAATGGGAGATTGCAGGCTTGCGTAATGGAAATCTTTCAAGATGCCCACCACCCACCACTTTCACTTCTCTTCTATCAGGCAGGATGAGGGTCTGATCGATGGCTCCGGAAGGAGCATTTGGACTCAGATTGTTCGCAAATACTTCATTGATGATGATCCAACGCGCGTTTTGGCTGGCGTTGTTGGTAAAGTTCCTGCCCAGAACCAGACGCAGCCCCATGTTGGTTATAAAGTTTTCATCGATGGCCATCTTGCTTGCGGCTATGGAATCTGAATGGGCCAGCCGCTTCACATACAGCCCCGGTGCGTTTCCGGCTCCCAGGGGATGCGACGACATAGAGACCGATGAAACGAAAGAAAGTTTTCCGAATTCATTTTTGACCAATTGCGGATTCGCCTGTTGCAGGTCAACATTGAGTATGTTCTCCTGATCAAATCCGAAATCATAATGAATGGAGTATTTATACTGCTGTGCCATGACCACCATAGCCATGATAAAACCTAGCGACAGAATAAATTGGGAAATGATCACGACTTTGCGCAGAGAGAACCAACCTCCCGTTTTTGTTGGCAATTCCTTGCCTTTCAGCGCCAGAGTGGGGCCGGTTTTTGAAAAATGGAGCGCGGGAACAATGCCCGCAGCAAAGCCGACCAGAAGGGCGAAGACTACGAAACCGGCAAATGTCCCCAAAGTAGGATTCAGGTCGACCATATCACCTTCGCCGGTAATCGACAGGGTCTCATCGCGAATGACCTCAAAGAAAAAATACGACAGTATTACCGCCAGCAGCATAATGATTGTACTTTCCATTACAAACTGCATGAAAATCTGTTTTTTTCGGGCGCCCATTACCTTACGCACGCCGATCTCCTTCATTCGTTTGAGCGACTGTGAGATGGCAAGGCTCACGTAGTTGCTACACGCGGCGAGGAGTATAATCAGGGGTAAAATTCCCAAGAGCGCCATTTCCTGATAACTCCATTCGTTGCCCATGTCATTGTCGAGCTCAGGTCCGGGAACGATCTTATCCAGCCGTTGGAGTTCGAACGAAGCCTGAAACTCAGGCTTCGTATATTTTTCTTTTGCAACGCCATCGAGGAACGCCTCAATGGCGGTAGGACTTAAATTGTCCGAGAGTTGCAGATAAGTGTATGAATTGTAGAAGTTACTCCAATTCTTTTCGTCGTTTGTAAAAGACGCACCATGATGTGATGTGAGTGTGGCAAATGAGACCAACGCTTCGACCTTCAGGTGCGTGTTTTTCGGCATGTCTTTCAATACACCGGTGACCATCACTTCACCGAATGGCTCGATGAATACAAGTTCGCCCATCGGGTCCTTTTTCCCAAAGATTCTGGTCGCTGCGCCCTCGGTGATAACCATCGTATTGGGGTTAGCAAGTGAGGTGGCGGGGTTACCCTGCAAAAGTGGAAAGTTAAACATCGAAAGATACCCGGCATCCACAAAGTACCGGTTTAGAGGCATTTTGCTTTCCCCGTAACCAACATCACGGGAATGCGCTCGGTGAATACGAACTACCTTTTCCACATCGGGGAAATTGTCTTTGAGAAGTTGGGCAGCGCCCATAGGCGCGGATGCGAACGATGGATTCTCATTCCGATCCTGAACGTGCGTAATCACCCGATATATGTGCTCTTTATTCGGATGGAAGTTATCGAATTGGTAAATGAACACGATCATGGCAACGACCAGCAGGCTGAGTGACATGCCCAGAGCCAGACCAAAGACATTTAAAGTTATGAAGAAGCTGTTTTTCGAAAGGTTACGCGCGGCGATCTTAAAGTAGTTTTTAAACATGACGAGTCTTAGATTTTTCTAAACAAACTTTAAGCAGGTAGTTCGCGAATACTTTTCTTCACAAAAGGAAGAGTCCCCTCCAACGGTACGAAAAAGGATTAGAAAACCGCTTCCCAGCTTCCCTGCCGATAGTACTGCAGAATCTTGCGGTTCATGATGTATTCGTACGTCGCCCGGATGGCATTGGCCTGGGCGTTAGCCAAGTTGGCTTTGGAAAGCGAATACTCAAAAATCGTGGCCGTGCCGGCGTTCAGGCGGCTTTCTACGGTAGCATAGCTGGCTTCCAGGGCGTCGGCTTGTTCACGGGCAGCCTGATAGCGGTCCTGGGAGGCGGTTACGTCCAGCAGTGCCTGCTCGATTCCCTGCCGGAGTTGCAGCTTGTTCTGATCCAGTTGATTGCGGGCGATACGCTCCTGTACTTTGGCTAGCTCGACGCGCGGACGTGTCTGCCAGCGGCCCATAATCGGTATATACAGATTCAGCCCCAGCGAACCGTTACGGGTGGCGTTAAGCTGAGCGAAATAGTCTAATTGCTTATTGGTCGATGCGTAGAAAGCCCCGAAACTGGTGGAAGCACTTAGCGAAGGGTAGTTCCGCCCCTTGATGGATTTCACCAGATAATTGAAACTCTGCCGACGTAGTTCGGCGGCGCGGATGAAAGGAAAGTTTTTCTGAGTATCCTCAAAAAGCGTTTCGGCAGATAGCAGGGCGGGTTCGTCGGCACTTACGCTCAAAGGCCTGAACTCGATTTCGGAATCGGGTGGAACATTAAGGAGTTGGAACAAAGTCAGTCGGGCCATTCTGTAATTATTGAGAGCCGTCACTTCGTTGAATTTATCGTTGCTGAGCTGCGCCCGAATTTCGTACAAGCCATTGGCCCCCACGACACCCGCCTTCACCTGCTTTTCTACCCGGTCCACTTGCTCTGAGGATGTGGCGACTTGCTGTTGGGCCGATTCGTGCAAAGCTTTGGTAGCCAGTACTTGTACATAGGCCTGTACCATGAGCAGCAATTGAGCATCGCGTATGGCAACGCTGTTTTCCAGCAAAGATTCTTTCAGCAGTTTATTCTGCCGGATTTCGTTTTGCACCCTGAATCCCTGAAAGATATTTATATCTACCCCCGCACCAACGTAGCTGGAATTATACAGCTGGTCTATGTAGGCATTGGTGAAGCGGTCGATACTCCGGCCCAAATTCACGCTTTGACTAACGTTGACCCCAAGCTGCGGCAACTGCTGCGACTTGGCCTGCCGCCACTGCGCCTGCGCCGCCTCGGCCTGCAACTGCCCATCCCGAAAGGTCAGGTTGTTTTTGGTCAGAAGTTCGGCGCATTCCTGCAGACTGAGCATCTGCTGCGCCGAAAGCGGTAAAGTGAAAAGGCATAAGCTTGCCATCAACCACCGCTGTCCCGGACGTTTCAGGATTTGAAAAAGAGTTTTAAAAAAAATCATGGCTAATAGTTGGATACTGGATTCTGTATTTTGGTTGTGATACCTTTCGAAGGTACCTTGGTAGGATCACGAAAAATTCATCATTTATAACTCATCATTGACTAAGCCATCCAACCGTCTTTCAATCGTATTACCCGGTTGCCGTACTCAGCGTTTTTCTCGGAGTGCGTGACCTGAATGATCGTCACCTTATCTTCCTTGTTCAGTTTTTGGAAAAGCTCCATGATGTCCTCAGCTTGCTCGGAATGTAGATTTCCGGTAGGTTCATCGGCAAAGATGACCTTGGGCTCGTGGACGATGGATCGCGCCACGCCCACCAGCTGCTGCTGTCCGCCCGATAACTGACTGGGGAATAAGTCTTTCTTAGCCACCATGTTGAAGCGATCGAGGAGTTCGGCCACGCGGCTCTTACGTTCCGATGAAGACGTCCCTTTATAGAGCAGTGGCGTTTCTATGTTTTCATATACTGTAAGCTCGTCGATGAGGTGGTACGCCTGGAAGACGAAGCCAATATGGTGGCGGTGGAGTTCGGTACGCTTCTTTTCGCTCAGACTCTGCACGGGCTCATCGAGGAAGAGGTACTCGCCTTCGGAGGGTTCTTCCAGCAAACCCAAAATGTGCAGCAGGGTAGATTTTCCCGATCCGGATGGTCCCATGATCGAGACGAACTCGCCCTCTTTTACATCCAGGGAAATATTACGCAGGACATAGACTTTACCGAATCCGGCGGGGTAGTGCTTGGCAATGTTTTTAAGTTGAATCACTTTTTTAGTCGATAGTGGAGACGGACTAACCCGTACTGTTGACATTAATTTTTACTTCGGTTTGCTATTACAGCAGAATCATTTCTTAATCCCTGTGCCAAATAGCATACCATGAAATATGCCTTTTGATAATCAGTATATTAGAAAATATACTCACAAAAAAATGTCCGAAATCGCACAGTAGTTGTGCGGTTTCGGACGGTCATCACCGAACGCAGAACGCGTTCTGCGTCAAAAATTGGATTACATGTTATAACGCCCTTTGGTATACTTAAAATCAGGACGGCTGCGGAAATCGGCGTTAGAGAAATCGCCCAGGCGCTTGAAATCGGCATATTTAAAATCGGCCGACCCGTCAAAGCGCGTTTTGGTAAATTTCACCCCATTCCCAAACTCCGCATACTTAAAGTCGGCGTTGTCGCTGATGCGGGCATCGGTGAAGTAGGCTACACTCCGGAAATCGGCGTATTTGAAGTTGGCATTGTCATTGAAATCCGTCCCTTCGAAACGGGCGTCCTCCCGAAAATTGGCGTACTTAAAGTTGGCTTCGTAACGAAACTTGTTATCGTTAAAGACCGCAATCTCATCAAAATCAGAGTACTTGAACTCTGTCTTACCCTCGAAAGTACAATTTTCGAAGATTACCTTCTCCTTGAAATCGGCGGTATACAGAGTCTGGTCACTGCCCCAATTCCAGCGTTGCTTACCCTCTTTGTCAACCGTTTTGTAGGCAATCACATCGCCTTTGAACGTGCAGTTTCGGAAGGTAAGCGGTACTTCGACGCGACTTTTGTACTCATCGTTGGCCATCCTGGAACTCTTCACCCGCTGCTGATTGGCGAGTTCGGTAAAATCAAGGGTACCCCGAATCACGGCATCCCGGACATCAATCTGCCGTTTGTCGTCAATTTTTCGCAAAATGTCATTGGCATCGATCGACTTTTGAGCTCGTACCGAGAAAGCGAAAGCCAGGATGAAGGCGATTGAGAGAAAGGAAATACGAGTACTTTTCATGACTAAAATAGTTTAGGTTTTCGATTCATTATACCCCATTGATGAACGAATCGAACGAAAAGTTGCGTGGCATTCCCAAAGTTTTACAAAAAAACTATTTGAGTCGACTTATTTCCAGCACCTCCACTTCGTCTACATCAGGCATGCTCCCGAAGCCGCAGGTAATTTTGCGTTGCGTTCCCGTCGAACGATATTTTAGGTCAACGTCGATGAAAGAGTAGGCATCTTCGGTGCCATATTTTGGCACGGCGGTCTTTACCAGCGGCTCCGTTGCCAGCGTGGGCACCACCGTTTTGATGTCGGAGGAATCAGCGTTGGCAATCTCAAAGTGCCACTCGCAGCCATCCACGGCCAGGTTGTTGACAATGCGGGCGCGGGTTTCAACTACCTCACTGTTGATGTCGTTGTCGGATTTGTTGCAGCTCACCCAAAAGAACAGGGTTGCCAGGATCAATACATTTTTCATGGTTGTGTTTTTTTATTTTTTCTTCCGAAGACCCCTACACAAGCCAATTGGTTGGAATGAATGTGCCTTATATTCGCAAAAAATCTGTAAACCACTTTCCTGAGTACTTTACTGTTCTTTTTTGCGTAGCATAATCCACATGTACCAAACCAAAACGGGCGTCGTAGCCCTCGGCCCATTCGAAATTGTCCAGTAGCGACCACACAAAGTAGCCATTGACCTTCACACCTTCTCGCTTGGCTCTGAGGAGATTCTGTAGATAAGCTCTAAAAAAATCGCGCCTCTGCGGGTCATGGACCGCGCCATCCTGAATCTGATCGGGGAAAGCAGCGCCATTTTCGGATACAATGATTTCTTTGATACCCTCATATTCTCCGAACTGTTTGAGAATATCGTACATGCCTTCGGGAGCAATTTCCCAGCCCATTGCGGTGCGGGGCGCATCCACTTTCACTTCGTCGGCCCAAAGTACCGGCCGCCAGAATGAGTGCTTCACCACAATGCGGAAGTAATTCTGCAAACCCACAAAATCGAAATCAAAGCGAAGCTTTTCTTCGTCGCCGGGATGCATATATCTTTTTATTTTTTGCAAAAAAGGAAAGGCGTCGGTTGGGTAACCAAGTCCCAAACTTGGTTCGATAAAAAGGCGATTCATCAACGCATCGATGCGCCTGGCCGCCCGAATGTCACGGGCAGACGAAGTGTAAGGCTCAACGGCTGAGCAGGAAAAGGTAGTTCCGACAAAAGCATCCGGCACGTTTTGCCGCACTATTCGCCCGCCTTCGGCCTGGCAAAGAGCCAGGTGATGCACCACGGGCAGGAAATTGTGCAGTCCTTTCAGCCCCGGCGCGTGCTGCCCGGTGGTATATCCCAGTGCAGCCACGGCCATCGGTTCATTCAGGATTAACCAGTTTTTAACTTTATGGCCATATTCACGGGTGCAGAGATCGGCGTAGTCAGCAAACCAAGTGACGATGTCGCGGTTTTTCCAACCGCCCTTATCTTGCAAAGCCTGCGGCAAATCCCAGTGGTAGAGTGTAATCCAGGGCACGATACCCAATGAAAGACACTTGTCTATTATGCGGTGATAAAAATCTACGCCTTCCTGATTGACTTTCCCCGTCTCTTCCGGCAGTAACCGCGACCAGGAAATGGAAAAGCGGTAGGCACCGAAGCCCAGGGCAGGCACAAGTTCCAGATCCTCCTCGTAGCGATAATAATGCTCACAGGCCTGTTCGGCGTGGTGGGCATTTTTTATCTTACCGGGTCGCTTTACAAAAGAATCCCAAATAGACGCGCCGCGTCCGTGCGTGGTAGTTGCTCCTTCGATCTGGTAAGCCGCCGTGGCCGTGCCCCAGTGAAAACCAGGTCCGAAATCTTCTTTCGTAAATGGGTTACTAAATCGCTCAATTGAAGGAGATAGAATCTCTGATGATTCGGCAGAGACGTCGAAGGATTTCAAATCAGTAGTTTGTTTTTGGGACCATAAATCAGCGCACGGAAATCAAAAACGTATTCCGGCAATGAAAGATTTCGCTGAACTTAACAATTTAGTAACATTGGAGAAAACTTAATATTGGAAAATTTCAACCCGCTGGATTAAGCTTCAAAACTCATTCAGCTATTAGATTATGGTCAGGAAGCGCTTTATTGAATCTCGATGTCATGATTTGCCAAACATGCTGATCAGGTAAAAAAAATCCGAAAACGGGCCTTTGGCAAGTACTTATTTCGAATACGATTAGCAAACATACTATGGGTAAACTGTTTAAAGTGGGCGTAGCAGTCATATTGGTTGGGGGCAGTTTGCTCAGCTTCGTTGCAGGTTCAAAGACTTCGGCTGATCAAAAACCCAATATTATTGTCATTTTAGCCGATGACATGGGTTATTCGGATCTGGGCTGTTATGGCGGAGAGATAAAAACTCCCAATCTGGACAAGCTTGCTACAACCGGCCTTAGGTTCAGAAATGCCTACAACAGCGCGCGCTGCTGCCCTACCCGCGCCAGCATGCTCACAGGCCAGTATCAGCACAAAGTAGGACTCGACCGCAACGGCAAGAGTCTGAATCGCAGCGGTGTGACCATCGCCGAAGCCCTAAAACCCGCCGGTTACCAAACGGGTATGGTAGGTAAGTGGCATTTGTCCGAAGCGGTGCCGTTGAAAGACAAGGAAAAGCACCTCGACTGGCTGAATCACCAGTACGACCCCGGCATTCCGTTCGCCGAACTAAGTACTTATCCTATCAATCGGGGTTTTGAAAAGTACTACGGCATTATCTGGGGTGTTGTCGATTACTTCGATCCGTTTTCACTGGTGGATGGCGACAAGCCCGTCCAGAACGTTGCGAAGGATTATTACATCACCGATGATTTTAGCAATAAAGCGTCGGAGTACATCCAGGATTTCTCCAGAAAAGAAGATCCATTTTTCCTGTACTTAGCCTACACCTCTCCCCACTGGCCTATTCAGGCTCCCGAAGAGGAAATTCAAAAATACGCCAACACCTACAAGGATGGCTGGGATGTTTTGCAGAAAACGCGCCGCGAACGTCAAATAAAAATGGGACTGCTAACGGCTGCCGACAACCCGCTTTCGCCCATCGAAGGCCGGAAATGGGCCGAACTCTCAGCGGAGGAAAAAGAATTCAATGCAAGAAAAATGGCCACCCACGCTGCAATAGTGACCCGCATGGATAAGGGAATCGGCCAGGTACTGAAAACGCTGGAAGAAACCGGCGAGTTGGACAACACACTTATCATATTCATGTCAGATAACGGTGCCTCGCCCGAAATACCACGCGTGCCAGGCTACGACCGCCCTTCCGAAACCCGCCAAGGGCAAAAACTACTGTATGCCGACGCGATTCCTGTGGATGCCCTGGGAAAAGAAATTTCTTACACAGGCATCGGGCCAGAATGGGCAAATGCCATCAACTCCCCATTCAGACTGTGGAAGGCGGAATCGGTCGGCGGTGGCGTTCGGACATCCATGATCGTAAACTGGAAAGGATTGAAAACAAAAAAAGGTAGTACTACTGACGAACTAACCCACGTGATGGACGTACTACCTACCATTCTGGAACTGACCGGAACACCTTACCCCAAAGAATACCAGGGTCATAAAATCAATGAGGTGGATGGAAAAAGTCTGGTACCGATTTTCAAGAATAAAAAACGTCCCGGCTACGCGCAGCTTTTCTTTGAACACGAAGGCGGACGCGCCCTGATCGAGGGCGACTGGAAACTGGTTGCCCCCAAGAAACACGACTGGGAACTATTCAACATAAAGGCCGACCGTACCGAGTCGAATGATTTGATGGATAAGAACCCTACCAAAGGCCGTGATATGCTCCAAAAGTACCAGGCGTGGAGTAAAAAAATGGGAATTTCTGAATAATGAGTGATTGAAGTAAACCAATGAATTATGAATAGTAAGATTACAACTGTGGAGATAAAGTACGGGCAATTGCACAGATTTTTATTTGCTATGCCATGCCTTTTATTTTTCTTCTCCCTCCCGGCCTTCTCCCAGAAAACTACCTCCCGCCCTCCCAACATTATCCTCATTCTGGTGGATGATATGGGCGTGGGCGATGTGGGCTGCTATGGTGGAAAAGTAGCGCCGACGCCTAATATAGACCGCTTAGCTACCGAAGGAACGCGCTTTACGCAATATTATAGCGGGTCACCCATTTGTTCACCTTCGCGCACGGCCCTTACCACGGGTATGCACCCCGCCCGCTGGAACATCACATCTTTCCTCAGTGACAAGAAGCACAACCGCACCTGCGAAATGGCAGATTTTCTCGATCCTTCGGCCCCGTCGGTGGCGCGGGCTTTGCGGCAGAATGGTTACCGCACGGCCCACTTCGGCAAGTGGCACATGGGCGGCGGGCGCGACGTGACCGAAGCCCCCGGCATTCCTGAGTACGGTTTCGACGAATATTCCAGTACTTACGAAAGTCCCGACCCCGATCCGCTGCTAACGGCTACCAACTGGATCTGGTCAAAGGAAGACAGCATCAAGCGCTGGAACCGTACAGCCTATTTCGTGGATAAGACATTGGAATTTTTATCAAAAAATCGCGAAAGTGCCTCTTACATAAACCTCTGGCCCGACGATGTGCACACGCCCTGGATTCCTGACGCCGAAACGATGGAAGTACACCCGCGCGATTCTGAGAAACTACCCAGTTTGCAGGAGGTACTTGTGGAACTCGACACTCAGATCGGGCGCCTGATGGCAGGTCTCAAAGCCCTGGGGCTGGACGAGAACACGCTGGTGATTTTCACGAGTGACAACGGTCCCTTGCCCGCCTTCGGCGATCGCCGCACAGTGGGGCTGCGCGGCACCAAACTTTCACTCTACGAAGGAGGTATCCGAATGCCGTTCATTGTTCGCTATCCGGGAAAAGTACCCGCTGGGCGCGTTGATACGGAGAGCGTAATGGTAGCGATGGACCTGCTGCCAACATTTTGTAAAATCACGAACTCTCCGGTGCCCGACTCCCAAAAGTTGGACGGAGTAAATGTTTCCGATGCCTGGTTTGGCAAGAAGTTCGTCCGGCAACAGCCGATTTACTGGGAGTACGGACGAAATAACGTGAGTTTCAGGTATCCTCCCGACGCCGAAGACGTCAGTCCAAATCTGGCGATGCGGCTTGGAACGTGGAAACTTACCATCAACGATGATGGCACCGATGCGCAGTTATTCGACATTAAAAAAGATGCTCCCGAGACGCGAAACGTAGCTACGCAAAACCCGAAAATCGTGCAGGAAATGAGCCAACAGCTGCTGGCGTGGCGGAAGTCGTTACCTTCTCTCGCTAACCGTGCGCAGTGAGCTGTCTATAAAGTAAAAGTTCGCTCTCTTTCATTAACCTCACTCCGACCGCAGCGAATCCACGGGATTCATCAGCCCGGCCTTCACAGATTGGTACCCCACTGTCACAAAAGCGATAGATATAGCAAGCAGTGCGGCCAACGCGTAAACCCACCATTCGATGTCGATACGATTGGCAAAATCCTGCAGCCAGGTATTCAGGAAATAAGCCGCCACGGGTGCAGCGATAATAATGGCAACTACCACGAGTTTTAGAAAATCTTTGCTCAGCAGCACGACTACGCTCGACACACTGGCACCCAACACTTTGCGGACGCCGATTTCCTTAGTGCGCGCTTCGACAGTGAAAGTAGCCAAACCGAATAACCCCAGGCAGGCAATGAAAATGGCCAGAATGGAAGCCGTCGAGAAAAGCTGTCCGTATTGTCGCTCAGTAACATAGGCTTTCTGGTAGTTTTCATCCACAAAGAAATACTCAAATGGATTACCGGGAAAAGACGATTTATATAGTTTTTCGAGAGAAGCTACTTTGTCGCTCATATGCTCGGGCGTCAGGCGGATGCTATAATAAGAGGAGAAATTCTGGGGATAAAAGATAACCGGGTCGATGTCGTTCTGGACGCTGGTGTGGTGGTAGTCTTTCACGACGCCAATCACATCCAGGTAGCGCTCGTCCCATTTGACTTTGGTTCGTATGGCCTCCTCGGGCGACTTGAAACCCAACTCGGCTACGGCCCGCTCATTGAGCAGTACTTTCGAATTATCGTTCCAATCGACTGCTGTTTCTTCGGGGGTAAAATTCCGTCCCGCTACCAACGGAATACCGTATGTTTTCAAGTAGCGGTCGCCAATAATGGCAAATGCGTAGGACTTCAGTTCATCTTTGGGCTTAGAACCCGGCTGCGTAAAACCGGCGGTACGGAAGTTGTAATAGCGGCCAGGGACACTGCCCGAGGTACCGTACTCCTGCACGAAACTTTGCTGCGCCAATGTATTGGCAAAAGCGCTTTTTCGGATTGAAAAGGTACTGTCCTGATTGATCTGTGGACCGGATATGACCAGCATCTGCTCGGCTTTTATTCCCAAATCCAGGTTTTGCATGTAGCGTAGCTGACTGAAGATGACAATCGTGGCCAGAATCAGGCAAGTGGAAATGGCAAACTGGCCCACTACCAGTCCCTTGCGCAACCAAATCCCTTTGACATTGCTGCTGACTTTCCCTTTCAGCGTTTCAATAGGTTTGAAATTGGAAAGTACCCAGGCCGTGTATAAACCCGACAGCAAGGCCCCGGCCAGCAACATTCCCAGGCCGTATGCCCAAACGGGCGTTTCGCTCAGGATTTGCAGCGATACATCTTTTCCGATCAATTCCTGAAAAAAGGGCTGCAACGAAACCACTATCATCCCCGCAAGTCCGAAACTCAGGAAATTAGTCAACAACGATTCGCCTAAAAATTGCCCGATCAGATTGGACTGCGTTGCCCCGATTGCTTTGCGGACACCTACTTCCCCCGCACGTTTCAGGGCGTTGGCTGTGGAGAGATTAACGTAGTTGAACCAGGCAATGAACAATATTAGTAAGGCAATCCCTGCCAGAATGTAAACGTACCTCACATTACCGACCGTTGGAAATGGATCGTTCGTCGAGGCCGCTAGGTGCAGGTTAGTTACGGGCTGGAGGCGAAAGTCCGTTCCTGTTTCCTCTACTATTTTCTGTTCGTTACGCAGGGCTTCGAGTTTTTTTTCGAGCTGCCGATAATCGGTTTTGTCTTTGGTAAGGAAAATGGTTGTAATGTAGGTATCCTCAATGTTATCCAAGCCAGCCCAATCGTTGCCATTCAGGTTTGCCGGATTCCGTAAAGTTTCCAGGGAAAATACCAAGTCGTAATGAATATCCGACTGATCGGTCATATCCGCAAAGACGCCACCCACGGTATAGGGTGTTTTGCCAAATTGATTGTAAAGCGTTAGGGTCTGCCCGAGTGGCGACTCCCCGGAGAAGTACTTTTGAGCGGAAGAAGCGGAAAGAAAAACGGTATTGGGCTGCTTCAATGCTGCCGCTTGTCCGCTTACCAGAGGAAAACTGAAAAACGAGAAAAAATTACCCTCGACATAACCGATATTTTCCTCCCTAAATGATATATCACCCTCAGCTTTTTGCACGATACCCGCCGCGATTCCTTCTTCGAAACGACAGTAGTCCGTTATTTCAGGAAATCTTTCCTGCGCAATCGGTGCCCAACCGGGCGCGACCTGGCTGCCGAATTGCCCTTTTTCATCTTCTTCGATCAATCGGTACATCCGGCCTATATTCGAATGAAATTGGTTGACACTTTTCTCCAGACTTACGTATTCCAGAATAAAAACAAAGGCCGCAATGCCCAGCCCCAAACCAACGATATTGATAAGGCTGAATACGCGGTTGCGAATCAGGTTGCGGTAGGCGATTTTGAGGTAGTTGAGCAGCATGGTTTATTTAGGCTTGTAGGGGCGAACCTATGTGTTCGCCCGATGATGATGTCAATAGAAAGGTAAAACCCATGCCATAAGATTTATGATTTGATAATCAATGCTCAAAAGGCGAGAATGGCTATACAGCTGTTCGAAATCGAACACTTTCGTTCGGAACCGGACACCACCTTTTGAGCGTTTTTCCAATTTAGTGCTTTTATTGTAATCACTTTTCCGACTAATCATGCTCTCTCCCGCCGAACAAAACCATTACTTGCGTCAACTGACTTTACCCGAACTGGGTAGCGCAGGTCAGCAGCGGCTGAAAGAGGCACGCGTGCTGGTGGTCGGGGCGGGCGGTCTGGGCTGTCCGGTACTTACTTACCTCGCAGCGGCCGGCGTTGGAACGCTGGGTATTGTAGACTTTGACCACGTCGAAATCAGCAATCTGCACCGTCAGGTACTTTTCACGGTGCAGGATGTGGGACGAAACAAAGCAGAAGCAGCGGCCGAACGGTTAAAGATATTGAATCCGAACATTCAAATTCAGGTGCATTCCGAAGGGCTGAAAAAAGAAAATGCTTTGTCGATTATCAAGGAGTACCAAATTGTGGTGGACGGCTCAGATAATTTCCCAACGCGCTATCTCGTGAATGATGCCTGCGTACTTCTGGACAAGCCATTGGTATTTGGCTCAATTTACAAATTCGAGGGCCAGGTCAGCGTATTCAATTACCAAAATGGCCCAACCTACCGCTGCCTGTACCCTACGCGACCCCAGGAAGGGGAAGTACCCAACTGCGCCGAAATCGGCGTTATTGGGGTACTTCCGGGTATTATCGGCTCGTTGCAGGCAATGGAAACGGTCAAACTCATTACGGGATTGGGTGAAGTACTTTCCGGGAGCTTACTGGTTTACGACGCGCTACGGACCTCGTTCCAAAAGTACCAATTTGCCGCCCGACCCGAGTCGCGACATATCACTGATTTACAGAACGACTACGGCGAAACCTGCGCCATCCCAACGGCAGGCTTAGAAGAAATAGGTTATGATAAATTGGAGCTCGTTATGCAGGAACTCGTGCCGCCGTTGCTGGTAGATGTGCGCGAACCGCACGAGTACTTACAATTTAATCTTGGCGGTGTCAACTGGCCTTTAAGTACCATTGAACAGCACATCCCCGAGCTTCTGGCCCGTACCAGCGTGGTACTTTGTTGCCAATCAGGCGTAAGGAGTCGCAAAGCCTACGAAATCCTCGCTCCTGCCCTGCCGAACCACACTTTCAGGCAGTTGAAAGGAGGCATCGCAACGGTAAGAGAATGGAGTTGATTTGGGTACGATGTAAATATGTTTGATCTGGGAATGTTGTTCGTAATAAATCATTCCGCTTTACTACTTTGCCCCTTTGGAACTTTGTGCCTTTGTCCCTCAAAAAAATGAAAGAAATAAAAGCTATTCTCGCCGCTTACAATACCCTTGACCATGCCTCCCAACACGCTGCCCTGGCAACGGTAGTCCATGTTGAAGGTTCATCGTACCGCCGCACGGGCGCGCGGATGCTGGTAGTAGACGACGGCACCTGGGTGGGGGGTATCAGTGGCGGCTGTCTGGAAGGCGACGCGCTGAAAAAGGCGAGATTGGCCATCGCCCGGTCAAAACCGAGCCTGGTCACCTATGATACTACCGAGGACGACGCCCACCAGATTGGGGTTGGTCTGGGCTGCAATGGCATCATCGACGTGCTGCTGACGCCCGTTCTGCCCGATGATCCGCACAGCCCGATTTCGGTACTTCAGGAGGTAGTTGCTGATCACCGCCAAGCTAACGTGCTGCTGACTATTACCAAGCTGGCGGGCGACCTGAATGGCTTCGAGACGGGGCATATCATTCGGTACGCTGATCGTGAAAACCTGCACGCATTGGGTGATGAGTCGTTGGTGGAGCGCCTGGAATCAGCGATTCAACTGGTGCTGGAAAATAAAAAATCGGCGGCTTTGTCATTCGTTTTAGACGATGGGCGCGAACTGGAAATATTTGCCGAATTCCTGCCACCCGAACTGCACGTGATTATTATGGGGCATCAATATGATGTTTTCCCTCTGGTCAAAGTACTCCGGGAAGCGGGCTGGCGAGTGACCATTGTCGCCAATCCGCAAAAAATTCACCGGGAGGTTGCGGCATTGGTCAGTGCGGTAGTTATACCGGAGGACTTTTCACCTACGCTGATCGATGACTTTACAGCGGTAATCCTCATGTCGCACGATTACAAAACGGACAAGAGAAACTTACCGCTTGTGCTGGGCGCTCCCTATATAGGAATGCTTGGCCCACGGGTGCGGGCCGAAAGAATTTTTGCTGAATTGAACGAAGAGGGCTTTCCTATTCCGCAAGAAACCAAAGATCGGATTTTTGCCCCGGTCGGGCTGGACATTGGAGCCATTACCCCAGAAGAAATCGCCTTATCGATGGTAGCCGAGATCAGAGCGGTATTTTCACAACGCAAAGGCGGAATGCTAAGGGAGCGCCCTTCCACAATTCATGAGCGTTGACGGACCTTTCGACCCCGAAAAAGGTGAAAAGTTACCCGCACCAATTCCTATTAACTATAATTTTTACCAGAAAAGTACAAATAAATTCTCCTGACTCTCTCTGATTTTTTCAAAAAAAGCCGACCTTCTCCACTTTTTTTTGATTTTTCATTTATCAGTTCGCTTTTTTAGAAAAGTACAGAATTGACACGAAAACGCTTCTTGGCTGCTTTTTGCCGTTTACCGACAATACCCCTGCTTTTCCTTCGTTTTGCAAATCATTGTTCCGACAATTTCTAACTTCGTAGAATAATAATAATTGTATTATCCGAAGATTGACGTATACAATTCAACAGTGATTATTGTCATTTTCAAGCCACTTTAAGTACTGTTAGTCAGTTTTTTATCGAACGGTAAAACTTTTTTTACACAATCACGTTACCTTTGCTGACTATTAAATTATGTAGAACGAACCTGATTATGCATGATACGATTCTTAATGATTGCCGTATCGGTGATGTCGCTGGGCGTGTTTACTTTCGATCGCACAGATACTAAGACACCTGCCGCCGAAGTCACTTCGGAGCCAACCGTAACAGCAGTAGAACCGAATTTTGATTTAAGTATTCTCAATGTGCAGTTTTGTGGCGACACCCTGCCCCTGCATCATTCCACGGTAGCCAAACGCTACCAAACCGCCGTCCGCTTTTACGATCATCCTTCTTTCGCGCGCTCCCGTGTGGGTGCCAAGAAGAAAATGAAGCAGATCGAGACTATACTGAAAAAGTACGGTATTCCTTCCGACTTCAAGTACGTACCCTACATCGAAAGCGCGATGAATGGCGAAGCCGTTTCACCTCGTGGAGCTACGGGCTACTGGCAATTTATGCCCGCAACCGCGCAAGGGTTAGGCTTGGTCGTGAACGATCAGATCGACGAACGGAAGGATCTGGTAAAGTCCACCAAAGCCGCCGCCAAGTACCTCAAATGGCTCTACAATGAACTGGGAGATTGGACTCTGGTAGCCGCTGCATACAACGCCGGTCCAAACCGCATTATCCGCCACATGGACAAGCAGGACAAGGACAACTACTTCGCTCTGCGCCTGAACGGCGAAACGACCAAGTACGTTTATCGGCTGGTAGCCGTGAAAGAATGGGTCAACCAACCCGAGCGCAGCACTACCTGGGCCGAAGAAGGCACCGTGACCAAGGTGATGACATACATGAAGCGGAAGCGCGAAGCAGCCGATGTAGCGCAAGCGTTGCTGCTGGCCAGCGCGAGATAGTACTTTGGCTATCGGCAGTCGGCTTTTTCCGTTTCTTGGCGTTACAGATGAAAACCGTACCAACTTCCCGAAAGCTTCGAGCTTTCGGGAAGTTTTCGTTGTAAAAAGCCGATGCCTATTTCAACTCCTTAATAATCTCGGCAATCGCCCGGTCGAGCTGAGGATCTTCATTAGCTAGGCGCTGTACGAAAGTTTGCTTGACGTAGATATCAGGCTTGACGCCCTCTTTCTCAATGTCGTCTCCGTCGAGCGTGTAGCAACCCCAGGACGGCAGCCGGAAAAACGAGCCGTCTACCAGCCCTTTTCCCGAAGTAAAAATAATCCAGCGGTAGGTTTCGGTACCAATTACTTTACCAAGTTTCAGGGCTTTAAAGCCTGTGGCGGTCATTTCAGCGTCGGAGAGCGATTGCTCGTTGATGAGCATCACGATGGGCTTGGCAGCCACCCCAAAGTTAGGTTGCAGTGTAAATGCCCCTCCCCGGTACTTCCATTTTAAGTAAGGTTTCTGAGACAAGAACTGAAGTACCAGATCGTGAACATTACCGCCGGTATTGTAGCGCAGATCAAGTATAAGGGCCTCCTTATTATACCAGTCGCGGGTCATGTCTTTCACAAAATTTTCGTACTCGCCCATGCCCATATTTTTCATGTGGACATAGGCAATGCGGTTCTTGCTTTTCTCATCGACGTACTTCTGGTTCCAGTCTTGCCACTCATCGTAAAGATTCCCACTCAATGAGCTTTGCGGGTGAAGTCGCACGGTGTAGTTGGTATCAGCCCCAGCTCGCCGGAAAGTCAGCTTCATTTCTTCATCGCGGGAAGGCTTGGTAAAGTAGTAGTCCCGGTTGCGCGTCGTGTCCACGGCCTCGCCGTTCACCTCTAATAACAAGTCGCCGGGCTTGATATTCTTTTTTTCTTTGTCCAGCGCACTCCGTTTCACGGTGCGCGCTACGCTGTACGGCTGAGCAGGGTCGAAGAGCAGACCACTTTCCATGGTAGCGTTTTCATAATAAACTTCTTCCTCATCGCCATTGGTGTAAAAGCCTAAGTGTGAAGCATTCAACTCACCCAGCATGTCGTTGAAAAGCGTTCGAAAATCCTCGCGGTCGGTCAGGTAGGGCAGGTACTTTGCATAATTGTCGCGCATGGCCTGCCAGTCGGCCCCGTGAAAATCGCCGCTGTAAAAATTCTCCTCCACGCCGGCCCAGGCTTCGTAGTACATCTGCCGGAACTCGTCTTTCAGGTTTTTCCGAAAGGTGTAGTCGATGGCGATGTCTTTGGTCTTACCGCCCTCTGGATCAAGCGTTCTGATGACGCCGCCCGCCAGTAAGTAATAAGATTTGTCGGCCTGCACCAGATCATAGGAAGAAATCCCGTCGGCTACTTTCTCGGTTTTAGGTTCCTCGAACGGCTCCAGCGTCGTACGCCACAAAGCCTCCTTGCCTTCTTCATGATTGGATACGTAAAAAACGTACGTTTTTTCGTCTTTCTGAATCACAGCAACATTTCCCTGCGCGCCAAAATCCGGCCCGATTTCCTCGATCCGTTCCATAATGTCCAGCGTGTCCAACGCCATCGCCACGAAGGGCTTTTCGTCCTCTTTGCTCTTATCCTTATTTTCTTTTTTCTTCTTTCCTTTCCCCTTCTCGTCTTCTTCTTTTTTATCGTCCTTTTTGTCTTCTTTTTCAAAAAGTTTTTCAAACTCTTCCCCCCGGAAAGGCTCGTCCAGTCTGGTCAGCGGGAGACGGTAAATCTTGGTTTTGTCGGAGCCAAAAGGGTAGTTAGGCTTCAACAAATCCGACACAAAATACAGGTACTTCCCGTCGGGCGACCAGGTCGGCTCGCCCTCAGACACGCCCGATTTGGTCAGGTTGATGAGCTTTTTATCTTTGATGTGATAGAGGTAAATTTCCCGTTCAAAATCGCGGTAGGCCGTGAAGGCGACATACTCACCATTAGCCGAAAAGTGAGGCATATCGTTCTGGAATGCCCAGAGTTCTTCGTTGGCTATGGGGGTACTTTTCAGGGTCTTGAGATCCATCAATCGTACTTCGTTTCGTCCGCTGAGGTACACGGCCTGCGTGCGTTTGTCATCCATGCTGAGGTGACGATTGCCTTGCTGGTCGGTGGTGATCTGCTTTTCCTTACCCTTCCCGTCGGCAGTCTGCGTAAACCAGTTGGTATAGCCATTTACAGTCTGACTGTATAATAATGTGAGGCTATCTCCCAGCCATTTGACTTCCATTACCCGTTCTTCGGGACGGGTGTTGAGTTGCTGAACGAATTTCCCTTCCTTGTCCGACACGAACAGTGCCCCGCGCGAAACGAAAGCCAGCTTTTTATTATCGGGCGCGACATCAAAGGCAGAAATTTTACTTTTTACGTCAAAATCCTGCAATTTGGGCAGTGTCAGATTTTGCGGCAACATCACCGGTACCAGGGTTGACTGTTTCGTAGCAACATCATATTGCCAGAGTTGATAACCTTTTTCAAAAACTACCTTCCGGCCATCGGCACTTACCTGCGGGTGTTTAATAGCTTCGGGAAAATTAGTAAGCGGCGTTTTTTTTCCCTCTTTAAAAGCGTAGAGATTGTACTGCCCGTTGCCCTCATCCGAAACGAAATAGACGTTTCCGGCCCGGTCGATGGTGGCCCACATATCTTTACCAAGGTAGTCGGTCAACTTTTTATAGGCCTTAGTTTTGGGATTATAGTACTGAATATCGGGATTAAATTCGCCCTTATAGCCTTTCCGCGTGGCCTGGTTGTCACTTTCCCAGGTATCGTTAAAATAGAGGTCGCCGTTGGGGGCTTCGGCCACGCTGTGAATACGGTTGAAGTAATGTCCAAACATTCGCCTGGGTGTACCGCCGTCGAGAGTTACCGTATAGGTAGTACCGCCGTTCTGCTGGCCCGACTCAAAGTAAATCTTTTTGGAATCCCACGACCAGCTTTCCACTTGATCGGAACTGCTATGGTAGGTCAACTGACGGATCAACCCGCCGTCCAGCGGCATCACGTACACGTCGTTGTTTCCCCCTTCGGTGGCCGAAAAAGCCAGCCATTTTCCGTCGGGCGACACGCGCGGTCGGGTTTCGGCGCCCTGCATGGCGGTGAGGCGCGTGGCGTTGCCCCCGTTGGAAGGTACTTTCCAAAGATCCGATTCATAGCTAAAAATGATAGTGCTGCCGTCGGGCGTGAGCGTGGGGAAAGAGGTAAAATAGACGTTGGAGGTCTGGGCGAAACTGGAAGCAGCCAATAGAATGGCCGCCGAAAGCGTAAAGATAAGTTTCATGAAGATTGCAGGAATGGAGGTTTTTTAATTCGAGCCCCAATTTAGCCAATGAATTTTAACATTAAATACCTTATCAGTCTAAGCGAAGTCAGCTCTGTCATTCTGAGCAAAATCAGCTTTGTCAGTCTGAGCGAAGTCGAAGACCGACCCCCAATTTAGCCAATCGACTTTAAAACCCGCGTGACCCGTCGTACCTTTGCAACTTAAAATATGTTCTAACCGAAAAAATATAGATATGACTAAGGCAGAAATGGTAACCGATAAAGGGACGATGCAGATCGAGTTTTACGACGACGATGCTCCGAAGACGGTCGAGAACTTTGTAAATTTATCAAAAAAAGGCTTCTACGACGGCCTGACGTTCCACCGCGTAATCCCTAATTTTATGATTCAGGGTGGCGACCCCGAAGGCACGGGCCGCGGCGGTCCCGGTTATAAAATCGACTGCGAACTGACCGGCGAAAAGCAATACCACGACCGGGGGGTACTTTCGATGGCCCACGCGGGTCGTAATACCGGCGGCTCGCAGTTTTTCATCTGTCACAGCCGCGACAACACCGCCCACCTAGACCGTAACCACACATGCTTCGGCAAAGTAGTGGAAGGCCAGGAAGTAATCGATGCCATCCGCCAGGGTGACAAGATTCAGAAAATCACGATTCAGGAAGAGGAGATGGCATAAAGGCCATTTGCTTACTTTTATCAAAGAAATCCCCCGGCAGGCTTGCCGGGGGATTTCTTTGATAAAGATGAATATGTAGAGAACCTACCAGAAATAAGCGTACAGGAAAGTAATGATCGCAATAACTACCAGCGCGCCAATAGTAAACGAGCGGTGCGTTCTAAACATAGAGGCATCTATTTCCAGACCTTTCCCCTGGTCGGGTAATGCAAAACCCAGTACAGCCATCACCACGACGCAAATCAGAAAAACTACCCCCATGCGGTCGAGGAAGGGAACTGTCTCCCAGCCGGTGAAGGGCGGGAAACCATTGTGCATGGCCAGCGCGATCAGAAAGCCGCCCACGATGGCAAAAAGTGCCCCGGCGGAATTGGTGCGCTTCCAGAAGAAGCCCATCGCGAAGGCGGCAAAGATACCAGGCGAAAGCAGTCCGGTCATTTCCTGAATGAACTGGAAGCCTCCTTTCTTGTCGATGCCCATATACGGTGCCACCACGATAGCCATTACCATTGCTACCACTACCACGATGCGGCCCGTGCGCACGAGCTGCGCTTCGGACTTCTCCTTCCCGATGTAGTTTTTGAAAATATCGAGCGTAAAAATCGTAGAAATACTGTTAGCTTTACCAGCCAGCGAGGCTACAACCGCTGCCGTCAGAGCAGCGAAAGAGAGACCTTTCAGGCCCACGGGCAGCAGGTTCAGTAGTACCGGATAAGCTTTGTCGGGTAGTAATATACCGTCGGGTCCCAGCATCTCAGTCTGGAACATCCCCCGGCTGTAAAGCGAATAAGCCGCAATACCGGGAAGTACCACGATCACGGGCATGAGTAGTTTCAGGCCAGCCGCGAAAAGGATACCATTCCGGGCAGTTTTAAGGTCGGCGCCGAGGGCGCGTTGCGTAATATACTGATTACAGCCCCAGTAGTTAAGGTTCACAATCCACATACCGCCGATCAGTACTGTGAGGCCGGGCAGTTGTGAGTAGAACGGGTTGCCTTTCTCAAAAATCATGTGGAAATGGTCGTCATGGTTTTGGGTCATGGCTTTGAAACCCTCGATCATCCCCTGCCGTCCGGCGTCATCCGATACCAGATTGAGCGCCAGGTAGGTAGTGGCCAGTCCGCCGAGTATCAGGAAAAACACCTGAATCACATCGGTATAGCCGATGACCTTCATGCCGCCGAGCGTAATGACAATGGCGAAGATGGCCAGCGTCCACATGCAAAAATCAAAATCAAGACCGGAAATACCGGAAACGGCCAGTGCGCCGAGATACAGAATAGAGGTCAGGTTGACCAGAATATACAGAGCCAGCCAGAAAATAGCCATGATCAAACTGACGCTCTTGTTATACCGCTGTTCCAGAAACTGCGGCATAGTGAATATGCGGTTTTTGAGATAAATGGGCATAAAAAACACCGCGACGATAATCAGCGTGGCGGCGGCCATCCATTCGTAGGTCGAAATCGCTAGGCCCATCGAAAATCCGTTGCCCGACATACCGATAAACTGCTCGGCGGAGATGTTGGAAGCGATCAGCGATGCCCCAATGGCCCACCAGGTCAGCGAACCTTCGGCCAGGAAGAAATCGGTGGTAGAAGCGGCTTCGGACTTTTTACGGTTATAAATCCAGTACCCGTAGCCCGCAACGATTATGAAGTAAAAGAAAAAGACAACGTAATCGAGCGTTTGTAGTTGTTGCATTGTCAGACAGAGTTAAAGGTTAAAGTGGAAGCAAATGGAAGGTATCTTTTTATAGCGAGGGCGAAAGTACGTTTTTTGTGAAAATAATGCACAATTTTGGGTTTATCCTGCAAAATCAGCGCAGAGGGTAGAACGAAGGTGGTAGGTGCCGCTGTGATTCTCCAGCTTTTTTCAAGTTGGTGTAGGTAGTCGTAAAGTCACCACCTTTCCGAAGTGTATCCAGCAAAGCTCGAATACTTTTCGGCCCGGTGAGCAGCATCCAATACGATACCTCCATGCCCGCCGACATATAGGCCAGCATCACGTGGCGTTGACTACCCCCGAAAAAACCTCGTATCGTTTTCAAGTCCTTTAATTCCAACACTTCCTGGGCTCCGTGGGTCAGGTACAACCATTCATCTTTGTAGCTGAGGTAACGTTTCAGTGGCTCGGTTTCCTGTACGAAACGGCGGTCGAGCATCAGAGCCAGTCCTTCGTTAAACCATTGCGGAATTTGGGTGGTAGTTTTCCACCAGCCCAACCTTGTAAAGAGCTCGTCGTGACACATTTCGTGGCTGACGACATCCACGTTCAGGCCGTAGGGATTCAGGACGATATAGGAATCGCCCCAGGGTGTACCCAAACTACAACCTGCACCTTCGTTGCTGTGGCAATATTTCTGGTATTCGACGGGGTTGCTGCACAGAATAATGGTAGCTTTCCCTACGGCCTTACCCCAAAAAGTGCCAATCCGTTGCCGTGCTTCCTGTATGACTCCATACATTCGCTGTCGCTGCGCCGAATTTATCTCCGCGCTCACGTACAGTTTCTGGTTCACTTCCTCAAAATCGGAAAAGGCAACTACCTGGCAATAGAAGATGTGAGAATACAAAAAGTAATAGCTTACCACAACCACGAAAATACCTACGAACAGGAATCTCAGTACTTTAAATAAACGTGAAACCAAAGGAGGAAAATTTTTCAACAATGCGGGTTATTTCTTGTTGAAGGTAAAAGTAACAAGTAGCGGTCGGCTGTTGGCCAATGGCTCGCGGCTTTTTTCAAATAAAAAATGAAGTGAATGAATTCATGCATTATTATCGGCGCGGGCATGGCCGGAATCACTGCCGCACGCGAACTTACCAGGAACGGTTGGGAAGTCACTATACTCGATAAAGGACGGGGCGTCGGCGGCCGCATGGCGACGCGACGCATCGAAAATACCCGCGCCGACCACGGCGCGCAGTACTTCTCGGTGCGTACGCCCGAGTTTCGGCGGTTGATTGAAGAACTGGAAGCGGAAGGAATCGTGGAAGCCTGGGATTTGGAAAAAGCGGGTATCGAGCATCCCCGGTACTTTGGCAAGCCTGGAATGAGCGCCATTCCCAAGTACCTGGCCCAGGATCTGAGTATAAAATTGCAGGAACGCGCCACTCTGATCGAAAGCCAGGAAACAGGTTGCCGGGTAACGACCGAAACCGGAAGTACTTATTCAGCGGATGCCGTCATTCTTACCATTCCGGCCCCGCAAGCCGCCATTTTACTACAAGACAGCCAACTACCCCTGAACGAAGCCGGAGAACATGCCTTCGCCGCTATTCGCTACCGACCGTGCCTGGCTGTTTTGGCTTTACTGAAAGTACCCAGTCAGGTACCCGCACCCGGCCTGGTAAAGTTTGATGAAGGCGATATTGCCACCGTTACCGACAACCAGCAAAAAGGTATTGCGCCCGAGCAACCGACCGTTACTATTCACGCCTCGCTCGAGTTTAGCTTGGAAAATCTGGAAGGCGATTTGAAACAAGCCGGACAAAAACTACTGGATCAACTTACCGACTGGATTCCCGCCGAAAGTATTTCGGAATACCAGGTCCATCGCTGGCGATACAGTTTGGCCGATATGCGCTCGCCGGATGCCTTCGCGGCTTTGAACACGCCTTTCCCGTTGCTCATGGGCGGCGATGGCTTTGGCATGGGGAATGTGGAGGGAACATTTCAATCGGGATTCCAAATGGCTAAAAAGCTGATGGAATCGATTTAAACACCCTACGCCATCCGTACCGCCTTCGCTTTCGGCTTTGGGAACTTTCGCTTTTTCCACCAAATCACGAAACCCGTAATAGTCATGATGCCCAGACCGATGCCCCCCAGCGCGTAGAGTAGCTGGATAATGATGCCACCGTAATGCCCGAAGTGGACTTGCTCCATGAAAGCTTCGGCATTGGCTTCGAAATCGCGGTCTTCGGCGTGTTCTACTTTTACTACTTCGCCACTGGCGGGATTAATTTCTATCGACGAAGTGTACACGCCCAGCAAGCGGTTGCTCTCAGGCCGTGTTCCGGCAATGACTACGTTGCCATCGGCAGCTCTGGGGTACTTGATCTGGGCGGGCGTAAAACCAGAGATGGCTTTCTCGGCAATTTGCAGGCTGCGAACCAGCGAAAGCTGCGTGTAGTCGGGCGCGGCGGGTTCGGCTTTGGGTTCTTCGGGGCGGGCCGCTGCGGGAGCTTCCTTAGGTTCAAACATTCGCTCCACTTTTTCCCAGTGCATAAAACTACCCGTTACGGCCATCAACAGCAGGAAAATAAAACTCAATACGCCCGTCAGCTTGTGCAGATCAGAATTGAGGAGATAGGCATTTCGGTTCCGCACGCCGATCTTGAATACTGATAATAGTGAGTTTCGGTAGTACCACAGTCCGGTAACTACCATCAAAATCAAGGCAATGCCAACGACCAGCAGAATGGCGTGGCCCGTCTGACCCAGCGTGAGGTGTTCATGGACATGAAGAATTACCTTCATAAATGTTTCATTGGGTTCGCGCTTGCCCAGCACAGCCCCGGTAGTAGGATTCTGATAAACCCACCAGTTTTTGTCATCCAGCCGCAGTTGCGTCATCGGTGCCCGGTCGGGTTCACCGGGATAAAGCAGCGTGCTGCTTAGCGAAGCATCAGGGAGTTGCTGAACGAGCGATCGTACCAGCGCATCGGTGGATAGCCGCTGGCCTTCTGGGTCGACCTTCACCATTTCGGCGTTGGTAGCGGTATCGATTTCATCGTTAAAAACCAGCATCGCCCCCGTAATACTGAGCATCAAAATGAAAAGTCCGGCGATGAGGCCACACCATTTGTGGATGGCATACACGAGGTTGTCGAAGTCAGAAGTCTTGGCCATTTATTTAATGAAGAATTGATAATGGATAGTTGATAATGCTATTCAATCTGAAATTATAATCCGAATTCTGGCGGATCAAACTCCTGAACATAAGTTGGCATCTGCTGCTTATAGGCGCAAAAATAGGGAATGATTCATTTGGTCAAAGTTTTTAGATAATCATTCTTAGAATCTTTCTAAATAATAGAAAAACTATTCTCCAACTCTAACAAAATGAACCACCTGCCCGCCACCAGCGGCCAAGGTAGCTTCCAAAGAATCGGCGGCGGTGAGGACTTTTTCTGAAATAACCAGATGATTGGGGTCTTTGCTGACATCCGCCGCGTCGGCGTAGATCTTCGCCTTATATTTTCCCTTTCCTAGAAACGCCAGCGGAATACTGATTTTGCGGGCGGTGCTGCTGTTGATGGTACCCATGTACCAGTCCGTGCCGCTGCGCCGGGCGGTCGTGGCAAATTGGTCAAGTTCCGCCACGGGTACTTTGGTTTCGTCCCAGGTCGTGGGGATTTTTTTCAGGAAATCGAAACCAGGCTGACCCAGGTACGCCTCGGGATAGTCGGCCACCATCGTCAGGTAGCTTTCCAGCACCACGTACATCGCCAGCATGTGGGCGCGGGTGCCGCCCATGAGCGGACGGGTGTACTGCGTCTTAAAATCGCCCGGAGGTACGGCCCGGAAGCCGCCGAGGTGGTAGTCCGTCGGCCCGGCCAGCCCCCGTGTGAAGGGCATATCGAGATCATGGTCGGGACTCAGCGCCCGCGCGTTCCATTTGTTAGTTTCGTAGTTGAGAGTACCCTCACGGGTCAGTTCGTTGGGATAAGTACGACTCAGGCCCGTAGGTTTGAACGATCCGTGAAACTGAATGAACAGCTTGTGCCGCGCCGCCGCCAGCAAGATTTCTTCCTGAATTTTGACCATTTCCTGGTCGTCGCGATCCATGAAATCGACCATCATTCCCTTGATTCCCCACTTCTCAAACTGCGTGAAGGCTTCTTCCAACTGCCTGTAAATGGCATACCAATGTACCCACACATGAATGCCCACGCCGCGCTGCTTGGCGTAGTCGCACACCTTTTGCATATCCAGCGTCGGGACGGTTTTGGTCACGTCGGTATTCTTACCCACGGCGCCGTAACCCGCCGCGTCGCTCACGTACCAGGGAAAGCCCCCGTAGCCAATCACCGAATGGTAGTCGATGCCGTTGTCGGCGCAGAAGTCGATGTAGTACTTATTAGTCTCAAAGTTGATGCCCGGAGCGAAAGTCGTGTCGGGCGTGATGTCGCCGTTCCACCAATGGAAAGATGTTTTGCCGGGTTTCAGCCACGAGAAATCCTGCTTGATTTTCGAGTTGCAAAGGGAAGTAATCGTGGTGGATTCCATCAAATCGCCGATGCGGTCGCTGATGAGCATCACCCGCCACGGACTTTGGTGCGGTAGATTCGCCTTCACTTTTATCCCGGATTCACCAGGCAGCGGCGATAGCTGGGTCGTGAGGTAGCCGTCTTTTTTCCGCAGGTACATCCCGGCATAATCGCGCAGGTTGGCCTCGGTGATCGCCATGTACACCTTATTTGGAAACTCGAACAGCGCGGGCATATCCATCAGCGTGTCATTCTTGACCTCGCTCAGCGGCATTTTCTGGTAATAGCCTTCGTGTGAAGTGGTGTAAGTACCGAATTGCAAAGCCCGCACCTTCGGATCGCCCTGAATGTGGAAGGTACTTTTCTCATCCGTTAACTCGTAGGCGGCCCAGCTACTTTGTACGGGAAATTCGTAACGAAAAGCCACGGCATCGTTGAACATCCGCACGACCAGATTCACTTGCCGCGCACTCGTCCGCTCGGTCAGCGGAATCGAAACCGCTTTGCTATAACTGTACACGTACCCGGTTTTTCCAACCAACAAATCGTAGTTTTCCTCGGCGTTCCAGTAGGTGGGCGTGCCCATTTTGAGCCTGCCGCCAAAGGCGCCGCCCTCCACGAAATCAAGCCCCAGACTCGACTCACCAATGAGTTCGGTGCCTTTGTAATCGACATTGTACTTCGGAGTGTCGTTGGAAAGTTGGAAGGTAAAGGTAAGGTGGCCGTTGGGGGATTTTATTTGGATGGGCTTCTGGGCGAAAGTTGAGGAGGAAAGGAAGAGAATGAAAAGGAGTCCGGCGTAGCGGAAAATCGATTTTGGGAAGTACATTGGTAATCTTAAAGTGCGAATAAGGACTTGTATGAAGGGTCAAAGATAATGATTAGCCATGGGCCGACCATTCCATAAATCAGCATTTCTGACAAAGCATGCTAATTCACTACACACGCTCTCCCTTTCAGCTATTTCAGGAAAAATTCGTAACTCAGGGCAAAAAATGCTACTACCATGGATACTGAAACCAAGCCCATCAGCGGCATCGAATTCGTTCGTCATTTGATAAGCGTAAAGGAACAAGCTCAAAGTGACGCAGTGGAGAACTACCGTAATGACCCGGAGCTACGGTCCGTCATTAATGAACTGAAAAAAATCATTGGAAAGCGAGAAGTCGAGTAGGGCCTATCGATATATCTCCGTAGGCGGCGGAACGATGAGACGAACCGACCGCCCTTTTGAGGAAGTGAAGCAGGAAATACTGCGTAGTCGTGACCTATAAAGTTGTTATCACAGAAAGTGAAAATTACTCCAACCCCTTCCGCATCACCACAAACTCCAAATCCATCTTGGGTTCCCCAAAGCGCGGGTCGTTCATCGGAAAAGGCCGCGTTTCGCCCGTGAGTGCGTAGCCGCGCCGCTCGTACCAGGCAATGAGTTCGGCGCGTTGCGAAATCACCGTCATTTCTACGGCCTGGCAGCCGAGGGTGCGGGCGTAGTTTTCGGCTTCCTGCAGGAGTTTTTTGCCAATGCCCCGCGCCTGAATTTCCGGTGAAACGGTCAGCATACCGAGGTACATCAGTTCATCTTTCTTTTCGAGATAAACGCAGCCGACTAGCGCGTCGGTCGCCTCGTCGCGGTGGAGCAGGATGGTAGAGTTGGGCTTGGCAATGGTTTCAGCCAGGCTTTCCTTGCTGGTGCGGATGCCACCAAGCAGATCGGCTTCGGTGGTCCAGCCTTTACGGGAGCTGTCGCCCCGGTAGGCGCTGTTGATGAGTTGAGTGAGTTCCGGCAGGTCGGTGGTGGTAGCGGGCAGAAGTGACACAGGAATAGAGTCCTTTGAATAAATATAGGGTACTTGGGTACAAATGTATGCACCCCGCCGCGAAATCTCCACTGGCAATCCCGTATTAGAATTCAGGATTGGTCAGTTTGAAAAAAAACCTCTCCATAAAGAAGAGGTTTTTGAATCTATTGAATAAGTACTTCCGCTTTGTGGCTTTGCGCTTTTTTTAATGCTTAAAATGCCTTACCCCCGTCGTCGCCATCGCCACGCCATTCGCATCGCAGTAGGCGATAGAGTCCTTCGAATGGAGCCACCGGAAACTGTTCATTCAGATTTTACGCATTCTCAGCTTATGAACCGTCATGGTCGTAAAATGACCAGACAAATCGTCTGGGCGCTCCGTCAATAATTGAGTCAATCTGATTTTCATAAGCTCGGTATCTTTGAAATGGTATCGCAGAAATAATACGCTAATTCCCGTTATATCGTGAGCGAACACCCATTCTCCAAAATCCTTGTCTTCTGTCAATATAATTCGTGGTGGTTTCCGCGAGAGCTCAATGATTGTCTCATCCTTCAACCCACGATTTAACTCAAATATTGAATAGACTTCAATACCAATTCCGCGAATGGCTTCGATAAGCGTTCGGTCAATATTTTCATCGGCTAAAATCACGCCGCCGAACCAATCATTTCTTCATTGGCAAGTACATCAGCCGCGTAAAACAACACCGCACTCACATCGTCGGTCGTGATGTGGGGGTACATATAAATGAGATCGGCAGGTGTGGCCCCTTCCGCTAACTTGCGAAGAATTATTTCCACCGTAATCCGGGTGCCTTTTATGACTGGTTTCCCTAGCATGACCTCGTGGTTAGAGGTAATCCGTTCCTGATAAGTTTTCATAACAAAATGGGTTTGGAATCAATGCTTAAAATGCCTTACCCCCGTCGTCACCATCGCCACGCCATTCGCGTCGCAGTAGGCGATAGAGTCCTTGTCGCGGATGGAGCCGCCGGGTTGTACGACGGCAGTAATACCCGCTTCTTTGGCGATCTCGACGCAATCGGGAAAGGGGAAAAAGGCATCGGAGGCCATTACGGCCCCTTGCAGGTCGAAGCCGAACGAGGCTGCTTTGTCGATCGCCTGCCGCAGGGCATCCACGCGGGAGGTTTGGCCCGTGCCACTGGCGAGGAGTTGGTTTTCTTTAGCCAGTACTATCGTGTTAGACTTGGTATGTTTACAGACTTTCAGCGCAAATTCCAGGGCGGTTAGTTCGGCAGCCGTCGGCTCTTTTTCGGTGACGGTTGTCATGTCATCGGCAGTCTCGGTCACATTATCCTTATCTTGTTGAAGTACCCCGTTCAGGATAGTCTTGAACATCTCGCCGGGCAAAGTGAGCGGCTTCCTTTTTAGCAGAATACGGTTTTTCTTGGATTGCAGGATTTGCAGCGCGTCTTCCGAGTAGGCGGGCGCAATCAAGATTTCCATGAAAAGTTTGTTCAATTCCTCGGCCGTTTCGGCGTCCACGTTGGTGTTGGTGATAATCACGCCGCCAAAGGCCGAAACCGGATCGCAAGCTAAGGCGTTGACATAGGCTTCACGGGCTGTGTCAGCCGTGGCAATGCCGCAGGCGTTGGTGTGTTTGATGATGGCAAAGGTCGGTCCCGCATTCTGGAACTCGTCGATCAGCCCCACGCAGGCGTCCACGTCCACGAGGTTATTATAGGAAAGTTCTTTGCCGTGCAGTTTTACAAACATAGCGTCAAGATCACCGTAGAATATAGCATTCTGGTGAGGATTTTCGCCGTAACGCAACGTTTGGGAAGGTAGTTTCTCAAAGTCCCGCACGCTATCAAGTACCGCCGACTCGCCCTCCAAAAACCAGCGGTTGATGGCTGTATCGTAATGCGAGGATACACCAAAGGCCGCCGCCGCGTACCGACGGCGGTCAGCCAGGTCAGTTTTGCCTTCTTTCTGGGTTAATAAATTCAGGGTGTCGGCGTACTGCTCGCGCGAGGAAACGATCAACGTATCCTTGAAATTCTTGGCCGTAGCCCGAATGAGCGCAATGCCGCCGATGTCGATTTTCTCAATAATCTCGGCGGGTTTGGCACCCGAAGCGACGGTGTCTTCGAAAGGATATAGGTCAACTACCACCATGTCTAGGGCCGGAATGTTGTATTCCGCCGCCTGCGCCTGATCGCCTTCGTCGTCACGACGATAGAGAATGCCGCCGAACACGACCGGGTGCAACGTCTTGACCCGCCCGCCGAAAATGGACGGGTAACCCGTCAGGCTTTCCACCGCCGTCACCGGAAGGCCGAGTTCTTCGAGGTAGGTCTGAGTACCTCCCGTCGAATAAAGCTTGACATCGTTTTTGTGCAAAAGCCGCACGAGGGGTTCGAGACCTTCTTTGGAATAGACAGAAATGAGGGCGGAAGAGATTTTTTTGTGCATTATTGTTGGGCTTTGAGCCATAAGCTTTGGGCTATAGGCTCTTATCTGAAAAATAATAATGGAAAAACAACGTGAAACGCTACTTTTAAAACCTAGGATGCTATGCCTACTGCTTAAAGCATACAGCCTGCAACTTCGGCAGGCTTCAAAGGTAAAATAATCTCTTTAATTTTAACCCTTATGCAAACCTCAATCGTTTCTCCGCAAGTCCCGCCGCGCCACCGAGGCTGGCCATTGGTTGGAAGTACTTATCCCTTTATCAGCGATCCTTTGGGGTTTATGCTGCGACTACAGGAGCAGCACGAGCGGCTTTCGGTGGTAAACGTATTACGCCGGGATTTGAATATTCTGCAAACGGCCGAGGACGTGAAATATGTGTTGCAGGAAAACAACCGCAACTACCACAAAAGCGAAGCTTATGCCATTTTGGCTACTTTTCTGGGCAATGGGCTGCTGACGAGCGAGGAAGATTTCTGGCGTCGGCAGCGGAAGCTGGCCCAGCCCGCTTTCTATAAACAAAGGCTGGCTCTGATGACCGATATGATGGCCCAGGAAACCGAGGTTTTGGTCAATGACTGGAGAAAGCATGATGCTGCCCAGCCCCGAGACATCAGCAAAGACATGTTACGACTGACGCTCAACATTGTGACCAAGGCACTATTCAGCACCGATGTGGGCGACCGCGTGGCGGGTATCTCTGCCGCGCTTGACGACATCATGCATTTCGCCGACCAAACGCTGAAAAGCTTCATTCGACTACCCCTCAAGTACCCTACGCCCCGAAACGTGAAGTTTCTGTCGGCAGTCAGGAAGGTGGAAGAGGTAATTTATGGAATCATCAATGGTCGCCGCGCCGAAATCCAGCGCAATCCCGACGCCCGTTACGACGATCTCCTGGATATGCTGATGCGCACCCAGGATGAAGAAACGGGCGAAACCATGTCCGACGGTCAGCTCCGCGACGAGGTAACTACCATTTTTATGGCGGGTCACGAAACTACCGCCAATGCGCTGTCGTGGGCGTTGTTTTTATTAGCAATGCACCCGGAAATAGCGCAAAAAATCAGAAAAGAAAGTAATGAGGTTTTAACAAAAAAAGGTACTTCGACTTTTGAGAAAGCACGCGAATTGCGATACACAATGCAGGTAGTTCAGGAAGTTTTGCGGCTGTACCCACCCGCCTGGGTCATCAGTCGCCGATCACTGGCCGAAGATCAGATTGGCCCCTACGTTTTTCCAGCAGATTCTTATTTTCTGGTGAGTCCTTACACGCTACACCGCCGCCCCGAGTACTGGAACGAACCGGAGGTTTTCAATCCCGACCGTTTTTCGGAAGAAAATTCCAAAGAACGCCCCACTTACGCTTACCTGCCTTTCGGCGGCGGACCGAGGCTATGTATCGGTAACAATTTTGCCATGCTGGAAATGCAGCTCGTGCTGGCGATTCTACTGCGTGATTTTGGGGTGGAACTGCTCTCTCCGAATCAAGTAATCGAACCGGAGCCAATGGTGACGCTTAGGCCGAAAGGAGGGGTAACGCTTGGACTCAAACCATTAAGTACTATGAGCTGACGGCCAGCCCGAAAACCAGCTGCTCCGCCATCTTCTTCGGGTTGTCTTCCGAAGTTTCTACCTTATATATGACATTTCGGTTGCCCGACCCATGTTGGTAAGCTTTGTCATAGTAGGTGAGGGTAATATCGGCAACGGTGGCAAAATCGTTTTGGCCCAGAGCCTCGATAGCGGCTTTGTGATGCTGACCGCCGAGGCGTTTTTGAATACGATTAGTCGCCTCGTGAAGGAGGTCTATATCATAGCAGGCATATTCGCGTACGAGCCTTTCTATCCTGGTCGCCTTGTCCATATCTACCATAACGACCGGGGCATTTTGCATCTGTGTCCAGACATTCTGCGGAATCAGGCACCGGCCCACGGTGCGGCTTTCGTCTTCCACCCACACGCGGCGCGAAGGATCAAGTCGCCGCCACTGGTTGTAAATTCGATTCTCGAAATGTTCGGAACTCGGTTGTGGTAGTTGACCAATCGCTCCGTAGGACGACCCTTTATGGTGCGCCAATCCTTCCAGATCGATAACTTGTTCGCCCAATTTGCGCAGTTGGTGCAGAATTTCGGTCTTGCCGCTGCCAGTTTTACCACCCAGAATGATGATGTTCTGCGGAATCATAAATCCGGCAAGTACTTCATTTCGGAAGGCTTTATAGCCGCCGACCAGGGTACTTACCTTCATTCCGGCCGTTTCGAGCAACCAGCCAAACGACCCGCTGCGCATTCCGCCCCGCCAGCAATGAACCAGTATTTCATTTTCAGGGGCAAGTACTTTCGATTCGCGGACAAAATCCGCCATCTTCGGCCCCACAAATTCCAGCCCTAAAAGCAACGCCTCTTCCTGACTGACCTGCTTGTAAGTAGTTCCAACCTGTGCTCTCTCTTCATTGCTGAACAAAGGGATATTCACCGCCCCCGGAATGTGCCCCTGTGCGAACTCCCCCGGTGAGCGTACGTCCACGACGGGTAACGCTTCGGCTTTTTGCAAAAAAGTGGGAGGAGGAAGAGGGGTGGGCATTAGTAGTTTAGAATTAGTGAATGTCGGAATGTAGTAATATTCTTCTGCCAGAATACAGACTGCTGAGTCGATGGAAATATGCTGACATTCACTGATTCCGACATTCTAAATTAAACATCTAGCTCTCGCAAGTACATCTGAATCGTGTTTTCCAGCCCAAAGTACAGGGCATCGGAAATGAGAGCGTGGCCGATAGAAACTTCGTCGAGCCAGGGGATACTTTTTTGTAAAAACCGCAGATTGTCCAGACTCAGATCATGGCCAGCGTTCAGGCCCAGTCCCACGCGGCGGGCGGCTTCGGCAGCTTTCACGAAAGGAGCTACGGCTTTTTCTTTGTTTTCGTAGTAGTGTTCGGCGTAGGGCTCGGTGTAGAGCTCCACGCGATCGGCCCCGCAGGCTTTTGCCCCTTCTACCATACGCTCATGGGCATCCACGAAGACGGAGACGCGAATACTAGCGGCTTTAAATTCGGCAATGAGATCCGTCAGGCGATCCTTGTTTTTTACAGTATCCCAGCCTGCATTGGAAGTGATGGCTCCAAGCGCATCAGGGACCAGGGTCACCTGATCAGGGTAGTTGGCCAGGACTAAATCCACAAATTTCCGCTCGGAGGGATTGCCTTCAATGTTGAATTCCGTCGTGACGACTTTCCTCAAATCATATACATCCTGATAGCGGATATGGCGCTCGTCGGGACGCGGGTGTACCGTAATACCTTCGGCTCCGAAGCGCTCACAGTCCAGAGCGACTTTAACGACGTTGGGGTTGTCGCCGCCCCGCGAGTTACGCAGGGTGGCGATTTTATTGATATTAACGCTTAGGCGAGTCATGGGTGGGGGAATGCTTAGTGTTCGTACCTTTGTGGCAAAGTTACGGCTATCGAACGTGAGTTGCCTGGAAAATGTTCTAGGCATTCTTATCAAAGAATCTAATACGAATTTTTCATTTTTATCAAGACGGGCCGTCCGGCGATGCGTCGCCCCGGCCGTACCACCAATTATGTCACTAAAAAGCAAAGTAGAATCGGATATTAGGGACGCCATGCGGGCGAAGGATCAAGACAAGCTGCGCGCTTTGCGGGCTATTAAGTCGTTGATTCTTTTGGAAGAAACCAGTGGCAACAACACGGGAGAACTGTCGGAAGACGAAGAGTTGAAACTCCTCACGAAAGCCGCCAAGCAACGTCGTGAAGCAGCGGAAATTTTTCACGCCCAGAACCGCGAAGACCTGGCTGCCAAAGAGGAAGCCGAGCTGGCTTTCATCGAAGAATTCATGCCCCGGCAATTGACAGAAGACGAAATCAAAGCCAAATTAGAAGCCATTATTACGCAGGTGGGCGCTTCCAGCCCGGCAGATATGGGTAAAGTGATGGGCGTAGCCACCAAGGAATTGGCCGGACAGGCGGATGGTAAAGTAGTAGCAAGTCTGGTCAGGAGCTTGCTGGCCAAGTGAAACTGCTCGATCTCTTGTTGTTGATTCCTCTTTTGTGGGGAGCAGTAAACGGATATCGGAAAGGTTTGCTCGTGGAAATCGTGGGCGTGGTGGCTTTCGTAGTCGCCATGGTCGTGGGATTTAAGTTTTTGGGGCTGGGGATGGAAATACTGGAACCGCACGTGGGGCATACCGTGGCGCGGCGAATTTTGCCCTTCATTGGCTTTTCGGTAATCTTTTTTCCTACCGTGTTTCTTTTAAATCAATTTGGCTATTCCATCCGGCGATCATTAAAGTACTCCTTACTAGGTACTTTTGACAGCCTGGCCGGTGCGGCGGTAGGACTGTTTACTTGGGTGTTTGGAGCGAGCGTTTTCTTTTGGCTGCTTAGTACAATGGGTGTCGATATTCCCCCGCACCGCGTCGAAGGGACTTATATTTATCCTTACATTGTTCCAGTGGCACCCGTCGTCATTACCAAGGCCGTCGAATGGCTGCCTGCGGGCAGCGAATTGATTCGGGATTGGAAGCGGGGATACCTGGATGGGGAGGAGAGGCCCGAAAGTGAAGACTTCGAGTAAGGATACCCCGGCGAACCACAATTTGATCTTATACAACATTATTCAATGATTCAGGTCAAGACTGACATACGAAAACTTTCCCTCGACCAGCTAAAAAGCTGGCTGGCTGAGCGCGGTGAGGCGGGCTTTCGGGCGAAGCAAATCCACGAATGGCTGTGGAAAAAATCGGCGCGCTCTTTTGCCGAAATGACGAGCCTGTCGGTACCCTTGCGGGAATTGATGGATCAGCATTTTGCCATCAATGCCCTCACAACCGACAATCAGCAACACAGCAACGATGGCACCGTCAAATCGGCCTTCCGGCTGCACGATGCACATTTGGTGGAAGGGGTACTTATTCCGGCCACCGACCGCATGACCGCCTGCGTGAGCAGTCAGGTGGGTTGTTCGCTGAGTTGTACTTTCTGCGCCACTGGCTACATGGATCGCAAGCGTAACCTGGAAGCAGGCGAGATTTACGATCAGGTAGTGGAAATCGCGCGACAAGCCGAACGTAAATTCCAGGCACCGCTGACCAACATCGTATACATGGGAATGGGCGAGCCGCTGCTCAACTACGCCAACGTGCTGCAATCCATCGAACACATCACTTCTCCGCTGGGCCTGGGGATGTCGCCGAAGCGTATCACGGTTTCCACAGCGGGTATTGCCAAGATGATCAAAAAACTAGGCGACGATGAAGTACGCTTCCGGCTGGCGCTCTCGCTTCATGCCGCCAACGACGAAAAGCGTAACCGTATCATGCCCATCAATGAGTCCAACTCGCTAGATAATCTGGCCGAGGCACTCAATTACTTTTATAAAAAAACCGGAAATCGCATTACCTTCGAGTACATCGTTTTCAACAATTTTAATGATTCGCTCGACGACGCCAAGGAACTCTGGGAATTCACCAAGCGCGTTCCGGCCCGCGTCAACATCATCGAGTACAATCCCATCGCCGAGGCCGACTTCCGCAATACCGAAGCCGACAAACTCGACCGCTTTGCCGGCTTCCTTGAAAATCGTGGCGTAACCGTCAGTGTGCGCCGTAGCCGGGGCAAAGACATCGATGCCGCCTGCGGGCAGTTGGCTAATAAAGGGTAGTTTTTAAGTTCCTCAGTTCCAAAGTTCGCCACCGCGTGCCCGGTTGAGTTCCTGAGTTTTTATTATCTAATGAGTAAACGAAGTCCATTATCTATTCTTTCTCAGAAGCCCCTAACTCAACTATGGCGGGATTCAATACTTATCGAGAAATGATTGTTTGGCAAAAGGCGATGGTCTTTGTAACAGCTATCTATAAAATAACTGGTTCGTTCCCGACATCCGAGCAGTTTGCTTTAACTTCCCAGATGCGTCGCTCCGCCATTTCGATACCAAGCAATGTAGCAGAAGGTTTTGGTCGAAGAAGTACCGGGGATTTTGTTCGCTTTCTGCAAATCTCAACGGGTTCACTCTACGAACTACAAACACAAGTCGAAATAGCGTCTAACCTGCAATATGTGTCCAAGGAAGAATATGATTCTTTGTCTTCGCAGGGTCGGGAAATTGAAAGATTGCTTTCTAGCTTAATTCAAAAACTCAAAGAAAAGCTATGAATTAAGGCGAAGCTCGCTTTGGTACTTTGGTACTAAGCCGGGCGACCGGTGGCAAACTTTGGAACTCTCCTTCTTAACAATTTCTTAACATACCACCCCCATAAACATTCCTTACTTTTGCGGCATTGAATATCAGCCAAAAGGCTGATTACACCCACTCATCCTGCTTGCCATATGTTTGGTTTAGAAACCGACATTTTCCTTCTCCTGGCGTTTTGTTTATTCGCCGCCTGCGCTTTCGAATTTGTCAACGGATTTCATGATACTGCCAACGCCGTAGCTACCGTCATTTACACCAATGCCCTCAAACCCAACACTGCCGTGGTGTGGTCGGGTTTTTGTAATTTTCTGGGAGTATTTTTTGGGGGAATAGCGGTAGCAATGGGTATTTTGAACTTATTACCCACCGAATTGCTCATTGACCAGAACGTCTACCACAGTATCGCGATGGTGCTGGCGCTTCTGTTCAGTGCTATTGTCTGGAACCTCGGCACCTGGTACTTTGGGCTACCCAGTTCCAGTTCGCATACGCTGATTGGCTCTATTTTGGGCGTAGGATTAGCCTTTACGTTCATGCCCGAAAATACGCGCGGCACGGGCGTCAATACCTCCAAGGCCATCGACATTTTTGTATCCCTGCTTGCTTCTCCCCTGTTTGGCTTTTCGCTGGCGGTAGTGATTATGTTTATTTTACGCAAAACGTTGGATAAGCCTTTGCAGAAATTGGTTTTCAGTGAACCTAAGAAAAACCAGCCACCGCCCTCCTGGATTCGGGCGATCCTGATCACGACCTGTACTCTGGTCAGCTTTTTTCATGGCTCCAATGACGGGCAAAAAGGTGTGGGTTTGATTATGCTCATTCTGATCGGCATCACGCCCTCCTATTTTGCGCTGAACAACGACCTCAATCCAATGATGATTCGGGATAACATCACGCAGATTGAAACAATAATAAACAAGGTAAATCCCAAGGTGTTATCTCCCCGAAACCAGACCGAACTAGCCGAAACCAAACGTGAAATCGCTTCGCTGCAAAACCAACTCAGCAAGCCACTCGTGGACAACACTTTTCCGAAGGGGGAGCGTCTTATCGCCCGCCGCTCGATTCTTTTGATTGACCGCAACATCAAGGACCTGCTTAACAGTAAAAACGTCAACATCAGCCTGGCCAATGCCGATATTCTCAGAACGCAAATCAGTGAAAATACGGGTATCCGACGCTTCACCGACTACGCACCCGACTGGGTCATTCTGATGATTTCGCTTTCGCTGGGCTTAGGTACCATGGTTGGCTGGAAGCGTATCGTGGTCACAATTGGTGAGAAAATTGGTAAACAGCACCTTACCTACGCCCAGGGGGCTTCGGCGGAGTTGGTAGCTGCAAGTACCATCGGGGCGTCGTCATGGCTGGGACTACCTGTAAGTACCACGCATGTACTTTCGTCGGGTATTGCAGGGACAATGGTTGCTAACAAAGGCATCAAAAACCTGCAGGGAGGTACGGTGCGCAACATCGCCATTGCCTGGATACTGACCCTGCCCGTAACGATGATCTTGTCTGCTACCCTGTACTACTTCTTCCGCTGGATGCTCTGATTTTCCGTCGCAGATTGTCATAAGAATAGGCCAAAACCCTTATTAATCCCGTTTCTGGGACGTAACGGTTTTGGCTTTTTTGCGGGCTCTTGCCACGGTTTTGGGATTCTTTGTACCTTGGAGCCTGTTATAGCTTTGTCAAGTTGATTTTTACAAAACTCAAGTCCCGAATAATATTTCCGGACGCGTCATACTGAAGAACAATGACCGATATTCTTGAACAAGTTTCCCGCTATGGCTACGTAAATGAAGCCGTGGCCGACGACATTGATCTGATCTCAGAAATAAATCGCCTGAAAAAGGAGAAAAATGCCGTAATTCTGGCCCACTATTATGTGGACGGAGCCATTCAGGACCTGGCCGATTACATCGGAGACAGCCTTGGCCTTTCGCAGCAAGCCGCTGCTACCGAGGCCGATATGATCGTTTTCTGCGGGGTACATTTCATGGGCGAAACCGCCAAAGTACTTAGCCCGGAAAAAAAGGTCGTCATCCCCGATTTGAATGCGGGCTGTTCCCTGGCCGACTCCGCTCCCGCCGACAAATTTGCCGAGTTTAAGGCCCGACACCCTGACCACATCGTGATCAGCTACATCAACTGTTCGGCCGAAATCAAGGCTTTGACCGACATCGTGTGCACCTCATCCAACGCGCTGCACATCGTGAACAGTCTGCCTAAAGACCAGAAAATCATCTTTGCCCCCGACGCCAACCTGGGTCGCTACGTGGCCAAGAAAACGGGCCGTGACATGGTACTTTGGGATGGTGCCTGTATCGTCCACATCGATATTTCGCGCGAAAAACTTCAAAAGCTGCGGGAAGAAAATCCCGACGCGCTGCTCATCGCGCACCCCGAGTGCAAGGAAGACGTCCTGATGCAAGCCGATTTTGTAAGCTCGACCACGGGCTTGCTGAAATTCGTGCAGGAAAACGACGCCGACAAATTCATCGTTGCTACCGAAGCGGGTATTCTCCACAAAATGAAGCAGTCGGTACCGCATAAAAAACTAATTCCTGCCCCGGCTACTGATAACAATACCTGTGCCTGCTCCGAGTGCCCCTACATGAAAATGAATACTCTGGAAAAGGTGTATAATGCGCTCCTGTACGAACAGCCGGAAATCATTGTGCCGGAAGCTATTCGCGTAAAAGCCTACGATTCCGTAGCCCGAATGCTGGAATTGAGCAAAGGGATATAAATGTGGTACGGGCCGCTGGCCCGTGAATGCCAAATCAAAAGCAGCCAGCATGAAATACAAAGTCCTGCTGTTTGTTACTTTTCTTCTGACCGCTTGTCACCGGCCCGCCGACGACGTACAGGAAGCCAAAGCGCGTTTACTGGCCGTTGGCCGTTGGCAACTCGAACAAATCGCGATGGATGAAGTACCTGTCTTCAAAAACGGCGAACATCTTGCGCATATCAGCGGCGTCCGGTTTGACCGCCACATGGACTGGGTAGTTTTTCGGCCCGATGGTAGTTTCGAAGGGCATTTTGTGGGCGACGATACCACGCAACACTACCAATGGAAAGTGTACGTACCTACGCAGACAATTGCCCTGCGCGACTCCGCTGCCGGCACGGGCGGCTGGAACATCTACCCGCGCAATGTGTATGAGGACGTCTTCGAGATGGAAACCCGCAGCACGATCTACGATCCGCCGAGAGTGACGAAACTGACTTTGCGCTATTCAGTTTCGGGAAGCGAATAATCTGGTTTTCAGTATTATTTTTCTACAATTCGTCACGTATTGAGTGTCCGAAGTGGGTGCGCCATTCTATCAAAGACAGCTCTCGACCGTCATAAGTAGTTGAGATCATCTATCCTCACGCTTTTTGGTAAATCAGGTTCCCCATTCTCTGGTATTTCCTCCAATCAACATACCCTATTCCTCATGAAATCAGCCTTCCCCATTTTATCCCTTCTGGCTCTGGGCCTGCTCGCCGCCTGTACTTCAACTCCCGAATCTACCGTCGATTACGATGATGGCTTAGCCGCTTTCAGCGCCGACAGTCTTAAAAAGCACGTAGCGGTACTGGCTTCGGACGAATTTATGGGCCGTATGCCGTTTACCGAAGGTGAAACCAAAACCATTGAGTACCTACAGGCGCAGTACAAGGCTGTCGGGCTGGAACCCGGCAACGGCAACAGCTACCTGCAGGAAGTACCTATGGTGAATATTGAGGCCACGGCTGCGCCCACGATGCAGGCGCAAACGCCGCAGGGTACTTTGACCCTGAAAGCTTTCGATGATTATGTGATCTGGACGGATCGTACCGAACCTAGTATTTCGCTCGATAAGGCGGAACTGGTATTTGCGGGCTACGGGGTAGTGGCACCCGAGTACAACTGGAACGATTACGCCGGGCTGGATGTAAAAGGAAAAGTAGTGCTGGTGATGGTAAATGACCCCGGTTTCTGGGCGGGGGATACGACTTTGTTCAAAGGCAAAGAAATGACCTACTACGGCCGCTGGACGTACAAGTTCGAGGAAGCCGCCCGGCAGGGAGCCAAGGGCTGCCTGATCATCCACCGCACCGACGCGGCAGGGTATCCTTTTGCTGTGCAGCAGAATAATTTCAATACTTCGCGCCTGCAACTCGACAATCGCGGGAAGGATATCCCCAACTGCGACGTTATCGGCTGGGTGCCGGAGTCGGTGGCGATGAAGCTATTGCAGGCGGCGGGCAAGGACGAAAGTCTGATCAAGCAAGCCGATCAGAAAGGATTCAAGGCTGTGCCGCTGGATGTGACATTGAGTACGACCATGCAGGTAAAAACTACCTACAACAAAACGCACAATGTCATCGGCAAAATCGTCGGTGCCGAGCGGCCCGATGAGGTGATCATCTACACCGCCCACTGGGATCACCTGGGCGTGGGTACTCCCGACGCTACGGGCGACTCGATCTACAACGGCGCACTCGACAACGCCACGGGTACCGCCGGACTGCTGGAACTGGCCCGTGCTTTCAAAAGTCTGAAAACCCCGCCCGCGCGGACGATTGTATTTCTGTCGGTCACCGCTGAGGAGCAGGGGTTATGGGGATCGGCGTATTACGCCCAAAATCCGATCTACCCGGTCAAAAGTACTGTCGCCAATATCAATATGGACGGATTGAATCGCTTCGGCGCTACCAAAGATATGGTGTTGGTGGGCGAAGGGCAGTCGGAGCTGGAAGACTACACGCGGGAATTGATCGAAAAAGAGGGCGGGTATATTTCTCCGGTATCGCATCCCGAAGCGGGGTACTACTACCGCTCTGACCACTTCAATTTTGCCAAAGTAGGTATCCCCGCCCTGTACCTGGAAAGCGGCGCGGACGTCATCGGAAAAGGAAAAGCCTACGGGCAGAAATTGCAGGACGAGTACACCGCCAACGACTACCACAAACCCTCGGACGAATACGATGCCGCCACCTGGACGATGGAAGGGGCCATCAGTGAATTGAAACTACTCTTTCAGGTAGGGAAGCGTCTGGCCTTTGAAGAAAAATGGCCGCAGTGGAAAGAAGGGTCGGAGTTTAGGGCCATTCGGGAGGCGCGGGAGTAGTGGTGGGATGCAGAAACACGGGACGAGTGAGCTAAGTGATTGAATGTGATAATTAGCTCGGCAGTTCACCCTGATTTGTGACAATACAAAAAATACGACATCTAAAATACCACGAAAAAGAAGAAAAGTATAAGATAAATACAAAAAGTACTACAAAACTTTCGTATATACAGGCGTTGCCTGCAAGCTTATTGGACACCCTACAAATTAAGACACATCTCAAATGGTTAAAGTTATTTTGACTGGAATGTTATGGCTCAGATGAAAGATGGTCTGCATGAAGAGTTAAGAAAAATAGCTTTAAATAATGACAATTTTTTTATAACATACTCAACTTCACATATCAGCGACATATTTTCAAGCTTTAAAGAAAATAACGAGCATGCTGACTTAATAAACAGAGACCTGGAATTTATAAGTAATTTGACAAACGATACTTTTCTTTTCAATACAGGCAAAGAAATAATTATTGATTTTGCACCTCCAATAGAATATTACAATCAATTGGCAGACCAAAAAGACGAGTTTAAAGACATAAGCTTTGACGGACTTTTCAAACATCTTGAAGATGATAAACAGACAAAAGACTTAGTCAAACCCTACCTCAATTTATTAAAATCAATTCCCCTAGACAACGTATTTAAGGAAGCATCTGAAAATCCAGCAAGTTCACAACAAATGGAAACAATGTTTCCCGGATTAAAGGAAAATCCTACGATGGAAGGGTTTTTTAAGAGTTTCAGTGCAATGCTTAAAGACTTAAATGAAGATGGGAAATATAAAGACCTAAGAAAGATTGTACAATCTGGACTGGGAATAAATAGAGACAGAATATTCGACCATAAATCTCCTTACGACATAATTCAATCACAGTATAAACAATTAGGTCAAGAGAAAATCCAAGATCTAAAAAACGATAAAAATGCTCCAAAGTGGTTTAATGAAATCACAAATGAATATATCCAGCTAGATATGCATGGATATCAAGAAGACAATGTAAATATCGCAAAGGGAAGAAAAGAAACATTTAAAAACACAACCGAAGATGCATTTCATGCTGCATTTGCTTCAACTTGTAACTTCTATGTTATAAACGACAAAAGGTCGTATAAAAAGACAAAACAGGTCTTTGAAAAACTTCAAATTAATACATTGGTTTTGAAGCCAGATGATTTTGTGAAGTATTACAATGATTATCTAAACTTTAATGACCCAAGCCTCAACGTAACCGTTCCATTTCAACTTTTACAAAATGGAGAATATTATGAAGAGCAACTTGAAGCTGCAATTGTACTAGCCCCCTAAAAACCTGGAACTGGATTCTACTAATTAAAACTCTTAAATTAGTAGGACTATGTCAAGAAGAAAGTTTTCAGTCGAAGAGAAACTGGCGATCCTTAAAGAGGCCGAGGCCAACGGGATCACCCAGACCATCCGCCGTCATGGGATCTATGCCAAGATGATCTACCGCTGGCGGGAGCAACTAGAGAGCGGAGGCCGTGAGGGCCTCAAACCCTACCAACGGGTCGATCCCGAGCTACGACGCCTGCAGCTCGAGAACCTGGCCTTGAAGAAGCTGGTGGCCGAGAAGGAACTGGCGATCGCGGTTATGAGCTGCTAAAAAAAACGCAATTGCGGGAGAGGACCGGATGATGGTGGCCTCCCAATTCATCAGCCAGGGACACCAGGCCAGGCAGATTCTGGGGCTCTTGCAGATTCCAAGCAGCAGCTGGTACTACCGGAGCACCGGCGGCAGGCAGGGGCCCGGGCCCAGCACCCATACCCGGACATTGGACGGCAGGCTGCTCGCCAACCGAGAGCTCGTCAGGCGAATCGAGGAGCTTTTGCAGCAGGACTTCGTGGACTACGGCTATATCAAGGTAACCCACTGGCTGCGCCAGAACCTAAATGTGATCATCAACTTCAAGAAGGCGGCCGCCGCGCGGTATACCGGCTCATGAAGGAGAACAAACTGCTTTACAGGCAGCACCGTAGGGACAAGAAGGGCAAAACGTTCATCAAGTTCAGGGTGCCCAAGCCAGAGCTACCATTTGAGCATATGGAGGTGGATATCAAGTATATTTGGATTCACGGGAGCCGCCGGATGGCCTATTTGCTGTCGGTGATCGACATCAAGACGCGGGCCATCCTGGGCTGGATGCTGCAGCACAGCATCCGAAAGAACGATGTGGTCAGCCTGATGCGTGCCATCGCCGCCTGGTACTGCCTGCCCACCAAAGTCACCGTCAGGAGCGACAACGGTGCGCAGTTTGAGGCAAAGATGGTGCGGGAGTGTCTGAGCGAGATGGAGATCCAGCAAGAATTCAGCCATGTGGCTACACCGCAGGACAACGGCCATATTGAATCCTATCACTACATTGTCAAGAAGGCCGTCTGCAACGTGTACGAGTTTTTAGACCTGCGGGAGGCAATTAAGATTATCCTCAGGTTCGTCCATTTTTACAACGAGGAGCGGCTGCATTCGGGAATTGGGTACCTTAGTCCCAACAAGTACTTTTTCAAGCTGGGCCTGAATATGCCCCCTCACTACCAGGGAAAAGACGTGAAAGTAGATTATTCGAAGAATGTTAATTTGTACCAATTTGTAGAATCCGTGTCCAAGAAATAGGGGGTTAGACCAAAATTCTCAGAACATACTACTTTCCGTTTTTTATTTTTGGCTTCTTTACTAAGCTAATGATTTTGTTGCCACAAAATGAGGAGCCACCAATACTTTTGTTAAGTAGGACGAAACCTACAAATGGCACAACATACATATTAGAAATTACAAAATTGGCGAAAGACATCAGTAAACTTTTTGGAGACGACATTAATGGCTTAGGCGAGGTAAAGGAGGAAGAATTTAAAGAACCTAGTTGGGTTGGACGTGTTTGGAAATTTGCAAATACAATATTTCGTCTTGTCAGCACAAACGGACACTTTCAACTTTATATTGACCAAGAAGAAAGCCAGCAGGCAACATAAGTATTTGCAAAAGCAGGGCTGGACAATAAAACATCAGCTATGTGCAAGCATCAGCAGCGGTTCGGGCTCGACGTTCAATGTTCAGCTTTAGTTCTTAACTTCAACAACATATTATCAAATGCGCATTTGTACCGGGCTGGACACTCAATGAATTCCCTGCCTTCGCAAATACTAGAACGTTGAGCATTTGTGCTAAAAATCCCCGCCTACGGCAATATCCAAAACCTTATTCCCAATTATAGGACGACACACAAACCGACAACGACTTGACAAAAGAACTTTATATATTTAGTGGACTTGGAGCAGACGAAAGAGTTTTTCAAAAACTTGACTTTACTGGCTTCTCAACAACTTTTATAAAATGGCTTGTTCCTCACGAATCAGAAACAATCGAAAATTACGCAACAAGACTTCTTGACCAAATCAAGACAACTAAACCAACTCTAATCGGACTTTCATTTGGTGGACTTATGGCAGTTGAAGTTGCTAAACAAATTGATACGGAAAAAGTAATTTTAATTGCTTCTGCCAAGACAAAAAATGAAATACCATTTTATTACCGTTTCGCAGGATACCTTGGACTTCACAAACTCTTGCCGACAGGACTTTTAAAAAACTCAAATTTTATAACAAACTGGTTTTTCGGGACAAGTTCAACGTTTGACAAACAACTTTTAAAACAAATACTTATCGACACCGACCCGACTTTTTTAAAGTGGGCAATTGACAAAGTTGCTAGGTGGACAAACAAAACGCAGACCAAAAACCTATATCATATTCATGGAACAAGTGACAGAATATTACCTTTAATATTTGTAAAATGTAACTTTTTAATTAAAAATGATGG
>CAZCOG010000011.1:0-100300 GCA_964500445.1 uncultured Persicitalea sp.
CGTTGTAATTACTTGCACAAAGTCCAAACCTGATGTACATTGACGTTAAATTTACTATCTTTCCTTCCTCCATACCCATGTTCCTCACAACACGAACGTCCTCCAAATCCCTCGATCCCGCCGCCGATACCACAGCTCTGGAAGCCGAAATAGACCAACTGGTGTACGCGCTCTACGGCCTGACGGCGGAGGAGATTGCGCTGGTGGAGGGGTGAAAAAAGTAGCGCATAACCTACTAAAAAGTATGACCTTAGCCGAGTATGTCAAGAAAAGAAATGGGGTACCTATGAGTAGTCCCCGCTCTTTGAGAAACAATTTATATCGTTCTCTGGGCGCTAAAAATTTTTCAACATTCTGGAAGTACTGGAATCCGGTTTTTGGGTATTATCTAGGACAAAAAGTATTCCGACCCAGCCGGGTTTATTTCTCAAAACCGGTTTCATTACTAATCACCTTCTGCTTTTGTGGCTTGCTGCATGATCTGGTCACGCTGCTGTTCCGTGGAAGTACACGGTTGTTTTTCACCATCTGGTTTTTGTTGATGGGCTCAGCCGTTTTGATCACCCGACTACTAAATCATAATTTCACGGAAAAGAAATGGATTGTTCGGGCCATATACAACCTCGCTATCTTACTTTCCTGCTTTATCCTGACTTTATACTTAACCAAAATGGTCGATATTTTCATTAGTATAGGGAGCCCAATAAAAAGTTTTGTCAGGAAATAAGAACCGCCAACACTTCGGCGCTGGAAGCCGAAATAGCCCAGCTCGTCTAGGAGCTCTACGGCCTGACGGCGGAGGAGATTGCACTGGTGGAGAGGTAAAGGCATGGCGTATTATTTGTATATTTAGAAGTAAAAAATTGTCGTTATGCTGTAAAACCCCATTCCAATGCTTGAAATAGTTGAAAACTACGTCGCGTTAAAGCGCCAGATAGCCTCTCTCATCGATCTGTCCGGGTATGAGGATGATTTTTTGGCTGAACAAATGGACCTGGCCGCACCCTTGTTTTCAGCCAAGAAGCAAAGCGCTGACTGGACGGAGGAGGAATTGCGAAGACTCTTAACGATCATTGAGAACGATACGCTGGAAGATGCTTTTTTACTCAATCTGATGCGGGCCGAAAAAACAGCTACGCGCCATCCGATTGCCGATCTGAAAGCCGAGTTTGGATGGAAATAGAGTTCGTTGCCCGATTCAAAAAAGACTTGAAAAGGGTACCGCCCGAAGTCCGTTCGCAAGTGGCCGAAATGGTGGAGCGGCTGGAAGTAGCCGATGACCTAGAATCATCAGGTGTGGACTATAAACGAATGCAGGGCCAGAAAAAGACCAGAACTACTACCGAATCAGAATAGGCGGCTACAGAGTCGGGATCGAATACATACTGCCCAGCGTAGTACTTCTGCGCGTTCTCAAACGCGGCGACGTATACAAACACTTTCCTCCAAAATAAACTAATCCATGTACGCATGCTACGGCCTTACTCACGGCGGAGTGGGTGAAGCTTTGGGTGCTGTCCTGGATGCTTTTCCGAGGCTTGATTTTTGTATAAAATTGACAAAAATCCTGTCAAAGAATTATGGCTATCCACATCGGCACATCGGGCTGGAGTTACGATCACTGGCAGGGGGTACTTTATCCCGATCCTACCCCCGTGCGCGAACGCCTGTACTATTACGTCGAGCGCTTCGGTACGGTCGAGCTCAATAGTAGTTTTTACCACTGGCCCCGCGAATACACCTTTGCCAGCTGGCGCCAGCGGCTCCCTGAGGGTTTTCAGCTCACGGTAAAAGCGCCCCGTGGGTTGACTCATTCCAAAAGACTGTACGCGCCCGAGGTTTGGGCAGATCGCATCGCGCGCTGCTGGCATACGCTGCGTGAGAAAAGAGCTATTCTGCTGGTGCAGCTTTCACCCAATTTTTCTTACGACTACGCGCGACTGGATTATTTCTTAGGTACTTTACCCGAATGGATACGAGTGGCCGTGGAGTTCCGGCATCCGAGCTGGCATCAGGGCCCTATTTTTGAGCTACTGGAAAAACATCAGGCGGCTTACTGCGTGATGAGCGGGGCGGGACTCCCCTGCATCCTGCGGGCCACGGCGCCCTTCGTCTATGTGCGCCTGCACGGCCCAGATCAGGGCTGGCTTTACGGCGGCTCCTACTCCGACAACGACCTGCGCTGGTGGGCCGACCGCCTGCGGGAATGGGAACAGGCGGGCAAGGAAGTATACGTGTATTTCAATAATGACGGCGGTGGCCATGCCGTCCATAACGCGCTGACATTAAAATATTTTCTGAACAGGTAGCTGGTAGTGACAGAAGGTAGTTTATGTACCTCTGCACCTACTTTGCCTCCGCGCACGCCTCCCCTGGCTTGCGGCCGCAGACGCCGCAGGTTGCTCCTTCCTGCTGCATGAAAGGATTGTTCGTCGCGCAGGTACCTTTGAACTCGCCGTTCTTGACAAACAGCAAACGAACACTGAACAATAAGAATCCAGCAAGGACCAGAACGACAGAAAGCAGGATGACAGGGATCATGAGTTTTTAGTTTTGAAAGGCTCAAGATATGGATTAAAGACAAAAAGCCCTCAACCCAATAATAATTTTCAATGAATTATTTGTAAATAACGATGTAGAGTCCTATATTCGACCTACTATTCCTAAACCTTACTTTCTTCTTAATGATTCCGTTATGATTTGCGTTAAGAACATCCTCGAAGACAAAACCATTTCCGAAGTGTGGAGCGTACCGCCCACTACCAGTGTCATCGACACGCTGCACCTTTTATCCGAAAAAAACATCGGAGCGGTAGTAGTCATGGATGGTGATGAACTGGTCGGCATCTTCTCCGAACGCGACTACGCCCGCAAAGGAATCATCCAGGGCCGCAAGGCCAAAAGTACCCCGATTTCGGAGGTAATGACACCCAAAGTTTTTACCGTAGAACCGGAAACTACCATCCATGAATGCATGGGTATGCTGGGGCAAAAGCGCATTCGTCATTTGCCCGTAATGGAAAACAACCGGGTGATCGGCGTCGTCAGCATTGGCGACGTCGTGAAATCCATTATGTCGGAGCAAAAGCAGCACATCCAGTTCCTCGAGCAGTACATCACGCAGGCGTAAGGAGTTGACTAGCGGCCAAGAATCAACAATTTTCAATTGTCCACTATCCATTGTCCATTGCTTAAATGGCTCTACTCCTGGTCGGCGTATTCATTCTGGGCTATGCCCTGATCGCGCTGGAACATCCGCTAAAAATCGACAAGGCCGCCTCAGCTCTGCTGACGGGGGTTTTTTGTTGGCTGATCCTGCTGATTGGCTTCGAGTATATGCCCGCATTCCAGGGAGCCGAACTACCCGAAGACCCGCACGAATTTCTCAATGAGTCACTCTTCGAGCATCTGGGCGAAATTTCCGGCATTCTTTTCTTCCTGCTCGGTGCCATGACCATCGTCGAACTGGTGGACGCCCACGACGGTTTCCGGGCCATCACCGACCGTATAGCCACTACCGACCGCGTCAAACTTCTGTGGATCATCTCGTGGGTATCGTTTTTCCTCTCGGCGGGCCTCGATAATATGACAACGACCATCATCATGTGCGCCCTGATCCGCCGCATTGTGCGGCGGCAGGAAAATGTCTGGCTGCTGGGCGGCTTTGTTATTCTGGCGGCCAACGCAGGCGGGGCCTTCTCCCCTATCGGCGACGTGACCACCATCATGCTCTGGATCGGCGGACAGGTCACGACGTTTAGCGTAATGCGGGAATTGATTCTGCCCTCCATCGTGAGCTTGCTCGTACCGCTGCTGGCGGCTACTTTTTTCCTGAAAGGAAGCGTGCAGGCTCCGGAAAAATCAATGGAATCGGGTCATGGGCAAATCGGGACCACGCGATTTGAGCAAAACGCCATGTTTGTATTGGGCGGCATCGGGCTGCTGTCGGTGCCGGTCTTCAAATCCATTACGCACTACCCACCCTATATGGGCGTGCTGCTATCCGTGGGGGTACTTTGGGCGTTTACCGAAATGCTTCACCGTTCCAAAGAACTGGAAGTTAAGCGTGGCCTGTCAGTAGCTAATATCCTGCGCCGCGTCGATACGCCCAGTATTCTGTTCTTTCTGGGTATTTTGCTGGCGGTGGGTGCGCTGGATACCTCGGGACACTTACGCCTGCTGGCCACTACGCTCGATGAGACTTCCGGAAACATCTACATCATCGACACGCTCATCGGGATTTTGTCCTCCCTGGTAGACAACGTTCCGCTGGTAGCCGCTACGATGGGCATGTACCCACTCACGGAGTTTCAGCCCGACAGCGATTTCTGGAACCTGCTGGCCTACTGCGCCGGAGCGGGCGGCAGCATACTCATCATCGGCTCGGCGGCGGGTGTCGCTGCGATGGGGATTCTCAAAATCGACTTCGTCTGGTACTTCAAACGAATCTCAGCCTATGCCTTACTGGGGTACTTTTCGGGAATTGCGGTGTATTATTTGCTGAACTAGCTACGGTCCGTCGCATGGTAGGCAGTCAGCTTCTGGCGATCGGCTTTTTCTTGCTGATTCGACAACGAATTCTCGCGGGCTCTATATTCACAGTAAAGTAGAACGGCACTACTTATATTTCCTCTTCCATAGGAAAAGGGGCAGGAAGGGAGGTGTCCGATTCCGAACACCGAGTGTCCGGTAACGGCCATTTCTAAAGATTCAACTTCCTTCAATTTCCTGATAATCAGTAATTTTACTTGCTGGCACACACCTTTTATGCTACCCTGGCATCGGTTTATTTCAATAATAAAAATACCAAGATGCAACCTTCCCTCTGCTCAACGCATCACTACTAAAACAAATCAAAAGCAAATCATGAAAACCAAACGACTTTACCTAGCCATTTTTGCCTTGTTCGTAGCCACAGGTACTTACGCCCAGCGCAACAACGACAAGCCCTACTTCACAAAAGATTTCCCCGAGAACTACCTCGAAGCCGTGAAAGTCCAAACTTCTGGTGGTGCCATTTCAGTAGAAGGTGATAACAAGAACGGCGTGAAAGTGGAAATGTACGTTCGGGCCAATAACTGGAACGGTAGCGATGCGAGCGACGAAGAAATTGAGGAGCGCCTCAAACAATACGACATCACCATCCGTCGGGAAGGCAATATGGTCGTAGCCATTGCTAAGCCGAAGGATAATAACGGCATGAACTGGAAGAAAGGCCTTTCTATCGGTTTCAAAGTCTACACACCACGGAACTTCGCCACGGATCTGCGCACCAGCGGTGGCAGCATTCGACTGGCTGCTTTGAACGGCGAACAGAATTTTACCACCAGTGGCGGCAGCATCGACGTCAACGATTTGAAGGGCAATATCAAAGGCCGCACTTCCGGCGGCAGCATCGAGGCCACAAATTGTTCCGATAACGTAGATCTCGTCACGAGTGGCGGTAGTATCAAAGCCGAAAGAATGGTCGGTAATGTCCGCCTGAGTACCAGTGGCGGCAGTATTTCGCTGGCCGACCTTAATGGCAAAATTACGGCTACCACCAGCGGCGGCGGCATACGCGCCGACGGCATTCAGGGCGACCTGGATACCAGAACGTCGGGTGGTTCCATTCGGATGAAAAATCTGGCCGCCAGCGTAAAAGCCAGCACCAGCGCGGGTAGTATCGAAGCCGACTTCGACCGCCTGGGCGACTTCGTTTCACTATCTACCTCGGCGGGTAGTGTGCGGGTAAACATGCCGCTTAATAAAGGTCTGGACCTGGATTTACGCGGAAATCGTGTTTCCATTGACTTGAAAAACTTCGACGGTCGCATGGACAAAGACCGGGTGCAGGGCAGCCTGAACGGTGGCGGAATCCCCGTCAAGCTGAGCGCCAGCAGCGGCAGCGTTTATGTCAACCAGTAAGCCAGTTGTCAGGCTGAGCGGAGCCGAAGCCCGACAGCCAAAAAATATCTATTAGCGATGAAAGGGACGAATCGTCCCAGAGGAAGTGTCCGTAATCGGGCACTTTTTTCGTTATCAGGCAGAAAGTATATTTTTGAGGAAATAACCTTACTCATTATCCCATGGTCAGCGTTCAGGAAGCTCAGTCACTCATTCAAACTACGGTCCCGGTTCTTCAACAGGAGCAGAAAAAGCTTTCCAATGCGGTAGGTCAGGTACTGGCGCAGGATGTACTGTCACCGTTGTCGCTTCCACCTTTCCGGCAGTCCTCGATGGACGGGTACGCGTTACATCATGCCGATATTACACACGCCGGTACTTCCCTGCCCGTGGTAGCGGAGTCCCGGGCGGGCAGCGACGTACCGCAGGCCCTGCAACGCGGAACCGCGGTACACATTCTGACGGGCGCTCCCGTTCCCGAGGGCGCTACGGCTGTGGTGATGAAAGAAAAGGTAGAAAGAACCGGTAACGAAGCGGCCATTCAGCAATTTCCCGTACAGGAAGGGCAGAACGTTCGTTCCATCGGACAACAAATTCAAAAGAACGACCTGGCCATGCCCCAAGGTACTTACCTTACGCCCGGGTCGGTTGGTTTCCTGGCGGGTATGAATGTCCAAACAGTGGAGGTATACCGTCGGCCCAAAGTGGGGATCCTGGTTACGGGTGATGAGCTGGTGCAGCCCGGAAATGGTGATTTGCGTTTTGGCCAGATCTACGAATCAAGTTCCTCCATGCTGGAAGCCGTTTTGCGGGCCGAGGGAATTACGGAGATTGAGGTTCGCTACGTACTCGACAATGAAGCGGCCACGATCGCTGCTCTGCGCGACCTGACCGAAAAAAACGATGTGGTACTTAGCACGGGCGGCGTATCGGTGGGCGATTATGATTTTGTGGGTATCGCTCTGCGGGAGATTGGGGTAGAAACCGTCTTTTATAAAGTAAGGCAACGGCCCGGCAAGCCGCTTTTTTTCGGGCGCAACGACGATACCATTATCTTCGCGCTACCCGGTAACCCGGCCTCGACGTTAGTTTGTTATTACGAGTATGTGCTGCCTGCTTTGCGCCTTATGTCAGGGCGTAATGACTGCTTTCTACCCAAAATAAAACTACCCATTACGCACGCCTTTTCTTTTCAGGGCGAGCGCGATGAATTCCTGAAAGCTATCGCTACTACCGACGCAGTGACGCCGCTGGATGGGCAGGAATCGTTTGTATTGCGCTCGTTTGCCATTGCCAACGCACTCATATATTTGCCCGCCAGTCAAAACTCTGTACAGCCCGGCGACCTGGTCGAGGCACATTTATTACCTTTTTTCTGTTGAGTCTGTGAGATGCAAGTAAGGTACCGTTCTACTATACACTTATTCACTCATTCACAATTCAACCAATGACCTTATCTATTTTATATTTCGGGATGATCGCCGAAGCCACCGGACAACCGCTCGAAACCTGGACGTCGCTGGACGCCCTGACGGTGGGTGATCTGAAAGAAGACCTACTGAAAAAGTACCCTGCCCTGCGCGACCGCAAGTTTCAGATGGCCGTCAATCAGCAAATTTCGGACGAGGCCTTTCCCATTCCACCTTTGGCCGAAGTAGCACTGCTACCGCCATTTGCTGGTGGTTAATTTATATTGACAGGAATTTTGAAATATACCCATGAGTCATACACCCAAAAAAGTATTTGTCGATGGGCCAATAAGCCCGCAGTTCGTAGCCGATTCCATCGCCAAGCACCAATCCAAAACTACCATCGGTGCCCACAATATATTTCTGGGGCAAATCCGGGCCGATGAAAAAGAAAACGGCCAGGTAACGGGAATCGAGTACACGGCTTATCCGGAAATGGCCGAAAGCGTTTTTCACCAGATCCGGGAAGCGGCATTTGAAAAGTATGAGCTGACCTGCATGCATATTTACCACAGCCTGGGCGTAGTACCCACCGGCGAAATCAGCCTGTTCGTCTTCGTTTCTTCACCCCACCGCCGCGCCACTTTCGAAGCGTTGGAATTCATCGTGGAAGAAATCAAGGCGAAAGTACCCATCTTTGGAAAAGAATTGATTGGCGAGAAAGGCGAGTTTGTCTGGAAAGAAAATCAATAGAAACGAATTAACTAAACCTTATGGATCGAACATTAGCATATTATAAAAAAATAGCCTGGACTTTTGTCTTCTCTCTGGTGGTGTGCGCGGGCTATTCCCAGACCGCAAGTACTGACACCCTGCATCTTTTCCTGATCGGCAACAGCTTTTCCCAGAACGCTACGCGGTATCTACACCAAATTGCGGCGGATGGCGGACATGGATTGGTAATCGGCCGGGCAGAACTTGGCGGTAGTCCCCTCAAAAGGCATTGGGACCACGCCGAAGCGGCCGAAGCAGACTCACTCGACCCAAAAGGTCGGCCTTACAATGGCAAATCCCTGCGAATGCTTTTGTCGAATGGAACATGGGACATCGTCACCATTCAACAGTACTCCATGCATTCGGCCGATCCTACTACCTACGATCCCTATGCCCGGAAACTCTACGAGTACATCAAGGCGTTGCAGCCGCAGGCTGAGGTAGTTTTCCATCAGACCTGGGCCTACCGCTCGGACGCGGATGGATTCGGGCAAGTTGCGGAAGGACAAACCGCCCAAACCGAAAAGGAAATGTGGGAGAAATCGCGAAGTGCTTACCATGCAAAAGCAGCCGGGCTGGGCGTGCGCGTGATTCCCGTGGGCGATGCTTTCTGGAAGGTAGATTCGGATTCAAAGTGGGGCTACAAAAAAGACAAAGGCTTCAACTACGAAAACCCGGAATATCCGGCTCTGCCAGACCAGAACCATTCCCTGCACGTAGGATACCGCTGGACCAACGACAAAAAGCTGGGCTTCGATTCGCACCACGCCAGCGAAGCGGGTTGCTACCTGGGCGGATTGGTTTGGTACAGTTTTCTATTCAATGAATCACCCACGCAGGTGGGCTTTGTTCCCGAAAATCTGAGTGCAGACTTTGCTACTTATCTAAAAAAAGTAGCCGAAAAAACGGTTGCCGAAAGTGGTAAATAGAATAGCGCCTTCTCCCAATTTTCAAGTACTTTCCATTAGTAACCAATTCAGTACGTGGTTGACATTACCCATAAAACCAATACCTTACGAATCGCTACGGCCCAGGCTGTGGTGCAGGTAAGCAAGCCCGAAACCATCGTTGCCATCCAGGAACGGACAGTTCCCAAAGGCGATGTGTTCGAGATGGCGAAAGCCGCCGGGCTGCTGGCGGTAAAGAAAACGCCCGACCTCCTGCCCGACTGTCACCCACTTCCAATCGAGTACACCGGCATCGCCTACCGCATCGAAGATTTGACGATCGTGATCGAGATGACCGTGAAGACGATCTACAAAACGGGCGTGGAAGTGGAAGCCATGCACGGCGCATCGGTGGTGGCACTCACGATGTACGACATGCTGAAGCCCATCGATAAGGGCGTGGAGATTCATCGCATCAAATTATTGGAGAAAAAAGGTGGCAAAAGTGATCATAAAGCCTCGATGCCCGACCTTAAAACGGCCGTGATCGTTTGCTCTGATAGTATTTCCAAAGGTTTGGGAGAAGATAAATCGGGCCGGAAAATCATTGAAAAGCTGCAACCCTACACGATTGAGGTCAGTGATTACAGTATCATTCCCGATGATAAAACCGGCATTCAGGATAAAATAAAGAGTCTGGTTTCGCTGGGTTCCCAGCTGATTTTGCTGACAGGAGGGACAGGATTATCAGCGCGCGATGTTACGCCCGAAGCCGTCGCCGAACTGATCGACCGACCTATTCCCGGCATCGCTGAGGTAGCCCGGCAATATGGTCAAGTGCGCGTCCCGACTTCCATGCTATCCAGGTCCGTCGCCGGGCTGATCGAAAATACGCTCGTAATCACTATGCCCGGCAGCACGGGTGGAGTTACCGACTCCATGAATGCTCTCTTTCCGCACGTTCTGCATGTGTTTGGCGTTATGGAGGGGCGAAAGCATTAACAGGCGAAGGCACAAAGTTTCAAAGTGACAAAGCCACAAAGTACTGCAAACTGACGTACCACCGGGCTGGCGCCCCAGCAGATTTTAGAAACTTGAACGAAGTACTTAGTACTTTCAATCATAAACTCATAAACTCATAGACTCTTCAACTCAAATAACCGACACCTTCGGTCGCACCCATACGTATCTCCGCATTTCGCTGACGGATAAGTGCAACCTGCGCTGTAACTATTGCATGCCGCACGAGGATATGCAATTCATGCCAAATGCCTGGCTAATGTCGGCGGAAGAGATTCAGACAATTGCCGAAATTTTTGTGGAAATGGGCGTGCAGAAAATCCGCCTGACGGGTGGTGAGCCGCTGGTACGGAAGGATGTGGGCGAAATCATCAGCTCACTGGGACAGCTGCCCGTTTCGTTGACGCTGACAACCAACGCAGTTTTTGTGGACAAGTACCTCCAAACGATGAAAGCGGCGGGCGTTCGCTCGCTGAACATCAGTCTGGACACCTTGCAGGAAGAGCGATTTCAGACCATTACCAAACGTGATCATTTCAAGAAAACGCTCGACAATATTCAGTTGCTGCTGGCGGAAGGTTTCAGCGTGAAGCTCAACATGGTCGTGATGCGCGATCTGAACGTCGAGGAAGTCAACGACTTCGTAGCCCTTACCCGCGATCAACCGAATCTGCATGTAAGGTTCATTGAGTTCATGCCCTTCAACGGCAACCAATGGGATTTTTCGCGGATGGTACCTTACCAGACGCTGCTGGATACGATTGCCGGACAGTTTGTATTTGAGCCTCTCCCCGGCGAGCCTAACGATACCGCTCGAAGTTTCCGGATTGAGCAGGGCGCAGGTACTTTCGGTATCATTAGTACCATCACCAATCACTTCTGCGCGGGCTGCAACCGCATTCGCCTCACGGCCGACGGCAAGTTGAAGAACTGCCTGTTCGATACCGGTGAGGTAGATTTGCTCAAAGCCCTGCGGCAGGGGGAAGACATTCGACCTTTGATTTTAGGCCATTTCCAGGCTAAGCACTTCACCCACGGTGGGCATAGCGACTTTGCCGATAAGGGGGCCAAAGCAGAATACGAGACCAATCGCTCGATGATTGCGATTGGCGGGTAACGGAAAATCCCAACTCCTTACTTCTCTTTCCTGAACAAGTACCTGGTTATAAAAAGCCCTGTACCATTGGTACTTGGGCTCACGACGCCGGGCGTGATTTGGTATAGTTCCCAACCATTGTTGTTCATCTGAGTGAGTTTTTCCAGGATCAACTGCTCGTTGTTGTTGATGTTGCCGAAATTGATGCCACCCAGACTGAAAAAATTCTTCATATCAATTTCATCCTTCGACCCTCCTTTTTCATTGATGAGCATCCGCGAGCGCCCCAAGCCACCCGGAACTACCGACTCGATAGTGGTCATTTGGGAATACTCGTAAGCAATGACTTTCGGCGCGGATTTGAAGGCAAAGAAACCGCCGACGAGGACGATGGCAGCGAAAATGGCAAGTGCGTTTTTCATAACGGTTACGTAGGTTTAAGATGAGTACCTTCGCGAAAATAGCAGGTTACGAAGAGAATCGCAATATTGCCTTGATCTCATCCAGGTAGTTTTCGTAGGATGCTCCCACGGGTATTTCCCGATCATTTACCCATATGCCATGTCGGCTGATCTTTTGGATGTGGGCCACGGCAACGACGAATGAACGATGTATCCTGATGAACTGCTGATCGGGCAGCGAAAGAAGAGCATCAGCGAGACTTTGTCGGCTAAGTAGCTGGCGGTCTGGCAAAATATAATTCACGTAGTTTCCTTCAGCTTCCAGGTACTTTAGGTCTTTTAGCCAAACTTTTTCCTGTTCGTAGCCTGTTTTAACAAAAATAAAAGAGTCAATTAAAGTACCCTTTTCCAGCGAAAAGTTTTGGCGTAGTTGCTTTACTTCCAGCGCCTTGTTGCAAGCCTGGGCAAAACGTACTAGTGAGTAAGGTTTGAGCAAATAATCGACGGCATTCAGTTCAAATCCTTTCACCGCAAATTCCGAATAGGCTGTCGAGAAGATCACCATCGGTACTTTCTGCAGGCAATCCAGAAATTCGATGCCTGAGATGTCAGGCATTTTAATGTCCAGAAAAAGCAGGTCGATCTCATGTTGCTGCAAATACGGAATAGCCCCGAAAGCATCGGTGAACGTAGCGTTCAGCTGGACAAATGGTACTTTGGCCGCGTGCATCTGAACAACTTCCAGGGCGCGGGGTTCATCATCGATGGCAATGGCCGTGAGTAGCATAGTAGTTTTTAGACCTCTAGAATCAATGATACAAAATAATCGCGTTCCGTGCTTTGAATATCGAGAGTATGGTGGCCGGGGTAAAGTAATTCAAGGCGCTTGCGTACATTGTCCAGCCCAACTCCTGAATGCTTTTTCTCCGGATCTTGTCCCGTCTTTAGTTGTCGGCTGTTGTGTACTTTGAAATACAACTTCGTGGCGTCCTGGGTGAGCGTGATGTAAATCCAGGAAGCATGAACCAGGCTGATGCCATGCTTGAAGGCATTCTCTACGAAAGGATTGAGTAGCATAGGCGCCAGGTACATTTCCCTTTCCGGCTCTTGGATGTGTACCCGGATCTCGATTTCGTGCCCCTCATCCAGCCGCATCCGCTGCAAGTCCAGAAAATTGTGCAAGTACTCAATTTCCTTCCTCAGCGTGATGCGCTCTTTGTTATTTTCGTCCAGCATGAAACGCATCATATCTCCTAGCTTTTGGATACCGTCCGCGGTTTTCTCGCTGCTTTCTTTCAGCGCCACCGAGTACAGCGTATTCAGGGCATTAAACAAAAAATGCGGGTTGACCTGAGTGCGCAGCGTATCGAGTTCGGTACTTTTGCGAAGTACCTGCGTTTGCAGTTGCTGGTTTTCCAGGAAAAAATATTGTCGCATGTAGGCGGTGATTAAGCCCATTGCACTGGGTAGTAGATATAAATAGAGGAAGGGATAGGAAAGACTCCCGGCAGTCACCTGCTGCCATACTAAGAGTAGAATAAAACTTGCCAGAGCGTAGAGTACTATTCCCGAAACATAATACCAGCCTGACCGGGGATTAGACCAATAGGTAGCGAAAGCAGGGAGTAGTTTATTATAAAAAAGGGAGTGAAAAAGGAACGCGAGTGCAATGATTGCCAATCCTACATGTACACCTCCACCGCCCATGGCAAAATTAGCGATGCTGCCCACGAAAATCCATAGAGTAAGACACGCCCCCGCTAGAGTCAAGAGTAGATACCTTAGAATTCGATGACGTACTTGGCCTTGCTGTTCGTATAGCTTGATAGTGAAGTAGTAGAGTTGCGCAAAAGCTTCGTAAATCAACAGACAAACTAAAGACGCCAGAAGGCTGGTAGGAATGTTAATAAGGTCGGAGCCATGTACCTGGAAACCGATTAATTGTCCATTCTCGCTGTCTCTTCCCTGAATTCCCCGATGAAAGAAACTGTACAGTAGAATGCTACCAAGCGTCAGTCCGACGGTAAGTACAATGAGCCAGTTTGTCGCGGTGTCAAACTGCTTTTCCTTCATTCGGGGAAAGGCGTGATAATGAAAAACGTACCACGCTGCCATGAAAAGTACCCCTCCCGCTATGGTGGGAAAAATGACGTTTTGGTTGTAGTCAAAAGAAGCTAAGTCTCGCAGGATGGTCGAATTGCTTACCCCGGCTTCCTGCACCCTTCCAATGTCTATGTAGAAGTATCTGGCCGATTCCAGCAAACGGCGAATGATGTAAGCTGTGGCAGCGGTAAGGACAATGTAGAGTTCGTAACGGCGAGTAGTAGTTATGGAGCGCATGAAGTAGTTTGATTTGATTGAGCCAAAACTACGCTTTGCTAACTCGCGCCGGGGGAAAATGACGTGAAAGAGGAACTATTTGGGATGAAACTAAACTTCCCGAAAGTTTTTGAACTTTCGGGAAGTTTTCGCAGCAAGACGTGCGATCCGCCGGCCCAGCCATACTACAAATTAATTCCTCGGTGGCTTACCTCCGGTGAGTAAGCCCTGCATTCTTTCCAAGGTCTTCTTCTCACCGCAAAGGGAAAGGAAGGCTTCCCTTTCCAAATCCAACAAGTACTGTTCAGTGACCGTCTGCGGCTGGCTGAGGTCGCCACCGCAGATTACGTAGGCGAGTTTTTGGGCCAGCTTTGCGTCGTGATCGCTGATGTAGTTGGCCAGGCGCATTTGAGCTACGCCCGCCAGGAATAGCGCGATACCCGTTTTGCCCTGTACCTTGATTTCCATTCGGGGCTTGGGCTGGGTGTAGCCGTTGTCGGCTAATTCCATGGCGGCTTGCTTGGCTTCGGCGATGAGGCGGCTGCGATTTAGTACGACCTGGTCCTTTTCCTGCAAATAGTGCATCTCCAGGGCTTCCTGCGCCGAAGTTGACACTTTGGCCTGGGCGATATTCATGTAGGCAGTTTGCAGGATATTCAATTCTGTATCACCGGGTTGATAAAGATCGGAGCAGCGCGCGGCCATTTCCTTGGTGCCACCACCCGCTGGAATCAGACCGACACCCAGCTCCACCAACCCAATGTATGATTCGGCGTGGGCTACGACTTTATCGGCATGAAGTACCAGCTCGCAGCCGCCGCCCAACGTGAGCGTGTGCGGTGCCACAACCACCGGAATAGACGAGTACCTGGCCCGAAGAATCGTCTGCTGGAACTGCGCAATCATCAGGTTGATTTCGTCAAACTCCTGCTCGATGGCGTACATGAACAACATCGCCAGATTAGCACCCGCCGAAAACGCCTCGGTGGATTCGTTGGCGATTACCAGCCCCCGGAAATCTTTCTCAGCCAGACTGATCCCCTTGTGCATTCCTTCGATGACCTCCGCCCCGAAGGTGTTCATTTTGGAACGGAATTCCAGATTGACAATGCCGTCGCCAAGATCGTAAAGGGCCGCTCCGGAATTTTTCCAGACGATATTATTTTCCAGATTGCTAAGGATGATAAAATTATCCTGCCCGGGAATTTCCTTATAGGATTTGGTGAAAATGTCGTAGTATTGCTTCCTGCCATTTTCCACTTTGTAGAAACTCTCGTTCCCCGCTTCCAGCATTTCATAAACCCAGTTTGCCGGTTTCTTGTCCTGCTTTTCCATAATGTCGAGCATCTTACGGACACCGATGGCATCCCAGGTTTCGAAGAGTCCAAGCTGCCAGCCAAAACCAGACGTGATCGCCTGATCGATGCGGTAGAGTTCGTCCGAAATTTCGGGAATGCGGTGCGTGGCGTAGCGGAAGCCGTCGGCGAATGTTTTTCGGTAAAACTCCCCGGCCTCATCTTTCCCTTCCAGCAATACGCCGAATCGCTTTGCCAGATTGTCGATGGACTTGGTACCTTCCAGCGTGGCGAATTTTACTTTTTCGGAAGGACGATATTCCTGGGTTTTGAAATCCAGCGCCAGGATGACCGATTTGCCGCTTTCATCTTTTATTTTTTTGTAAAATCCCTGACCGGATTTGTCCCCGAGCCATTTCTTGTTAAAAAGCTCCTGCATCACGCCGGGTACCACAAAAGCCTCCCGCGATTCGTCGGTCTCGGCCCCCGATTCGTATAGATTATTGGCCACATGCACCGTCGTGTCCAGCCCCACTACATCTGACAGCCGGAAAGTACCTGACTTGGGACGTCCTACCACCGGACCAGTCAGTTTATCGACCTGCTCGACGGTCAGCCCCATTTCTTCGGCTACACGAATGGTTTGTACCATGGCATAAATACCCAGGCGGTTGGCGATGAAGCCAGGCGTATCCTTGCAAAGTACCGTCGTTTTTCCCAAAAACAAATCGCCGTAGTGCATCAGGAAATCGATGATTTCCGGGTCGGTTTTGGGTCCGGGAATAATTTCCAGCAGACGCAGGTAACGCGGCGGGTTGAAAAAGTGAGTGCCGCAGAAATGCTTCTGAAAATCCTCGCTCCTGCCTTCCGACATAAGGTGGATGGGAATGCCCGACGTATTGGAACTAACCAGCGTACCGGGCTTACGCAGTTTGTCGACTTTCTCAAACAAACCCTTCTTGATGTCCAGCCGCTCCACGATCACCTCGATGACCCAGTCGTAATCCTTTATCTCCGCCAGATTATCGTCAAAATTGCCCAGCTTGACTCGCTTGGCAAATTCCGGGCTATATAGCGCGGCGGGTGAGCCTTTCAGGGTACTTTGGAAAGATTCGGTCACCAGGCGGTTGCGCACGGCGGGATTTTCCATCGTCATTCCTTTTGCTTCCTCGACGGGGGAAAGTTCACGGGGGACTATATCCAGTAAAAGTACTTGCACGCCGATATTGGCAAAATGGCAGGCTATGCGGGAACCCATGATGCCGGAGCCAAGTACGGCTACTTTTTTAATGGTACGGTTCATTTTTTTCTATTTGAATGTTGAAGGGTTTAACCGTTGAATCGTGTAAATGAATGCCAATCAAACATTTACACGGTAGGACAATTAAACAATCTTTGTTTTTTGATTCTCAATATCTACCAGATTATTAATTTCTTTGATGACGTCCAGGAAAACCGCCAGTTTATCGGCCGGGATTTTCTCGCGGATGATTTCGTTGAAACGGATGACGCCGGTACGTGCCTGTTCGCGTTTGGCTTTACCTTCCTCGGTAAGTAAAATGCGGACGAACCGTTTGTCGGCACCATCTACCTCACGCTGAATCAGTCCCTTTTCTTCCAGGCTTTTCAGCATCCTGACCAGACTCCTCGGTTCCATGCCCAGCAATGGGGCGATTTTGGTAGCCGGGGTTCCATTTTCAATGTCGATATTTAACAGTACGTAACCTACCGCCATCGTCATGTCATACTGCGCGGCGTAGTTGTTGTACATTCGCGAAATCGAATGCCAGGCCCACTTAATATGAAAGTCAACTGTTTTTTCCTTACGCATCTAATTTTTTAATGGAGTAGCAATACACCGATTTTCTATTCGTGTATGCACAAATGTAATGAATTTTGTAGGTAGTATGCAAGCATACTGTTATTTGTCAAGTACACGTAGTATATAAATCCTGAAATGATTGCCCGTGCGTTTGGTGGTTAGGGAAACGACCTTTACTTTTGCGCCGGATACCTTACCAATGACTCCTATGAATTTCAAAAAAACAGCCGCATTTGTTGCCGCAATGGCACTTTTGACCTCTTGTGAATACCAAAAGTACAACCACGCCGAGCAAATTGACGTTCGGGCAAACAGCGAGTGGGTATATGGAGTGCATCCTGATTCAGCAGCGCGGCAACTGAGCAATAAATACGAAGATAAACCTGAAGTGGAATTACGCGTAAATGCCATTCGCGAGAAGATGTTTAGCGGAAAAACCAGCGCTCTGGCGGCGAAATAATTCGTTAGAATTTATACTATTACCCGAAAGCAGGATCTCAGCGAGAGGTGCTGCTTTTTTCATTATTTTAATACCCGGAAGTTTCAAACTACCTCTCCTTTCAATAAATCATGGGATTGATTGCCTCCATCTTTTGGGACAATTGAATTCTATTGATTTACTTTACATTTCTTTTTTAATTCTGAAATAGCACTTTTCCCATACAATTTCCACAAGAAAAGCACATTAACCCATGAACATTGCCCTGGTAACCGGCTCGGCCGGACTCATCGGAAGCGAGTCGGTCGCCTTCCTGGCCGATAAGTTCGATCTGGTCGTCGGCATAGATAACAACCTGCGTCAGTACTTTTTTGGTGAAGACGGCAACACTGCCTGGAACCGTAATCGTATCGAAGAAGCCCACAGCAACTACAAGCACGAAAGTGCCGATATTCGCGAAGTGAGCCACTTGGAGCCTATTTTCAAGGAATATGGTTCGGATATCAAGATGATTGTGCACACTGCGGCGCAGCCCAGTCACGACTGGGCCGCCAAGGAGCCATTCACCGATTTCGGCGTGAATGCGGTAGGTACCATCAACATGCTGGAAATGACCCGGCTGCACTGTCCCGAGGCGGTATTCATTTTCACATCCACCAATAAAGTGTACGGCGACAACCCCAACTACCTGCCGCTGGTCGAACTGGAAACCCGCTGGGAAATCGCCGAAGACCACCCTTATTTCGAAAATGGTATCGACGAACAGCACAGCATCGACCACACCAAGCACTCAATTTTCGGGGCATCCAAGGTTGCGGCTGATGTAATGGTACAAGAGTACGGCCGTTATTTTGGCATGAAGACCGGCGTGTTCCGGGGCGGCTGCCTTACGGGCCCCAACCACTCGGGAGCGCAGTTGCACGGCTTCCTGGCTTATCTGATGAAATGCGCCATTACGGGTAATCACTACACGATTTTCGGCTACAAGGGAAAGCAGGTTCGCGACAACATCCACAGCCACGACCTGGTGAATATGTTCTGGCACTTCTACCAGGATCCCAAGCCGGGTGAGGTCTATAACGCGGGTGGCGGACGCTTCGCCAACTGCTCAATGATCGAAGCTATCGCGCTTTGCGAGCAGATTTCGGGCAAGAAGCTGTCGCACTCCTATTCAGAAACCAACCGCTCAGGCGACCATATCTGGTACATCAGCGACCTGTCTAAATTTAAGGCACATTATCCCGGCTGGAACTGGGAGTACGGCCTGGAAGAAACATTGACCCAAATCCACGACGGTATCGCATCGCGTCTGGCAACGAATCCTGCCTAAACAAACCTTACGTCCTCCCGCTCCATGTCCGCAAAATACATTATCCTGATTCCGCAATTCAACGACTGGGAGGCGCTGAATTTGCTGATCGAGAAAATCAACAGCGATGTGGCGGGCGACATTCTGGCGCACACGTCGCTGCTGGTCGTCGACGACTGCTCGCCGCTGGATCGGACCGAGCCTTTTACGGTTTTTAAGGGAGTAGATATTCAGGTGTTGCGGCTGTACCGGAATCTGGGACATCAACGTGCCATCGCAATCGGGCTTTCCTATATCGCCACCGAGTTGAGCTGCGAGAAAGTACTTGTGATGGATGCCGATGGCGAGGACGCCCCGCGTGACATCAACTTACTTTTCGCAAAATCCGCTCAGCAACCCGACACTATAATCTTTGCTCAGCGCAGCAAGCGACAGGAAACTTTCCTATTTCAGTTTTTTTATAAAATCTATAAAGCGGTATTCAAACTTCTGACGGGCAAGGTGATTACCTTCGGGAATTTCAGTTTGATTCCGCAACGTCGCTTACAGAACCTGGTGCGGGTATCGGAAATCTGGAACAACTACCCTGGTGGTGTCATACGCTCACGGATTCCCTACGACGGTGTCCCTATTGAGCGTGCCAAGCGGCTGGCCGGCAATAGCAAGATGAACTTCGTGTCGCTGATCCTGCACGGGTTGAGCGCTATTTCGGTGTTTATCGATGCCACAGCGGTTCGGATTCTCCTCTTTTCCATTTTCATGTCGGGCTTTGCCGTGGCGGTCATTTTGGTTATTCTATTTTTGAAAATGATCGGCAATGCCACGCCTGGCTGGGCATCTACGCTCAGCACCACACTGTTGATTGTGATGTTGCAGTCTTTCCTGATCTCGCTCTTCCTGGTATTTATGGTGCTGCAATATCGTACGCAACAACACTTCATCCCGGCCATCCACTATCGCGACTTTGTGGAGAGCGTCGAAACTGTTGCTTAACCATGCTGACCTTCGACGCTTCGCCGACTGTTTACTGGGCGTTGGTCTACGCGCTGACGGGTCTGGTTATTGGTTCGAATATCAGAAAGGGAGTTCCAACTTGGCTGTATCTCATCGGTTGTTTGTCAGTTTTCGTCCTGATGAGACTGCCTTCCGTATTGCTCAACCGCGAGCTCAACGCCGACGAGAGTCAGATGCTGAGCCATGCCATCACGCTTTTCCAGGACCCCATATACTGGCGCTCAGTAGATGGTACTACGATCGGTCCGCTCGACAATTATCTGCTCGTGCTTCCGCGATTATTTGGCTTTCAGCTTGATTATACGTCGGCCCGCGTGATAGGACTGCTGTGCGGTATCGGCTCGCTATTATTCTTTTTCATTGCTTCGAAGCGCTGGTTTGGCGGCACCACGGCTCGGGTCGCGCTACTCATACCACTGATTTTCCTGGCTTTCACGCAGGAAACCGACTATATTCATTATTCAAGTGAACAGTTGCCGCTGCTCTTGCTGAATATCTGCCTGGCCCTTTTAGCCATCTTATCTCAAAAGAAAAAGGAATTTACCTTTCAGGAAAAAAAAGTACCCGTCTGGCCAGCCTACGGGTTGGGTTTTGTGGCCGGAATGTTGCCGTTCGCCAAATTGCAGGCCGTACCACAAGCACTTCTGCTGGTAGTTGGCGGCATTTACTTTACTTACCAATACTTTGTAAAAAATCAAAACAGCAAGCCACTACTATTGCTAATACTAGGCGGGGTTTCATTTCCGGTAATGGCTTTGATCTGGATGCTCATTCAAGGGGTTTTTCAGGATTTTATCGATTTTTATATTTTGGGTAATGCCGTGTACGCTGGAGGTAGCGGCCTGGCCGATGTACCTACTCAATTCGGTAAGTTAGTTCTGTTAAGTCCTGATTTCATGGCTTTGCTTAGTGTAGCGGCTGTTGTGACACTACTGGGATTCGTATTCGGAAAGCAGGAGTTGGTCAGACCACAGTCAACTCCCAATCTGTCTATTTCAGTGCTCATATTGGGTTATGGACTCGTAGCAGTGTATGCCGCTACCAAATCGGGCAACTTGTTCGTGCATTACCTCAACTTTTGCGTTTATCCGCTGGGGCTAGCGGCAGCGCTTGGCATTTCAAGAATTGAGGATAAAATGAATATTGCGCTAGCCGGGCCTTTGCTCTTATTAGGCTGGTTTGGTGTTCAGGATGCGATTGGTTTTTATGAAAATCGCCAACTCAATTCTTTTGTATCTGTTGGGGCGAGAACATTGCCTGAAAGCCAGGTCGTCCAGGCCATACGGCCTTATGTGAAGCCAGGTGATCAAATGGTTGTTTGGGGCTGGCAGTGCCGCTATTACGTAGAGGCACAATTGGCACAGGGAACGGCTGAAAACCATTCGGAGCGGTCGATTTACCAACACCCTCTGCGAGAAGAATACCGCGCCAGGTATCTCAGCGACATCAAACGAAACCAGCCGGCAATATTCATTGATGCCGTAGGCAAAAACAGCGTGTGGTTAGGCGACAAAGCTACGCAGGGCTACCAGTCCTTTCCCGAACTAGCGGCTTATATTGATAAGAACTACAAGTACTTGGGAGAAACAGATGACGCCCGGCTCTTCATAAGAAAGGACAGGTTGAACAATGAATGAGGAAAGGAAGTACTTGTTTGTCGTAATAACTTTCTCCCAATCATTCATCCTGGTTTGCCAACCCACTGATCTTCAAGTCGTTTAAAGTCGTTTCGTCCAGAACTGCCAGGTTGGCGTCACGCCATTTTTCCATCACCGTCCTTAGTGCACAGGCTTCTTCGTCGGCGCAATCGTCGCATTTACCATAGAAAAACAGCGACACGCAAAGCGTAGGAGCAATAGGACCGTCGATGACGCGCAGGACTTTGGAAAACTTCACCTCATCGGGTGGTACACGCAGGAAATACCCTCCGCCTTTCCCTTTCTGGCTTTGAAGTATTCCACTATTGCGCAAATCCAGCAGGATGGCTTCCAGGAATTTGCGGGGGATTTTCTCTTTCTCGGCAATGTACGAGATCAGAACCGGTCCCTTGCCGTAGTTCTCGGCTAGTACTTTGAGGGCCTTAAGGGCGTACTTTGCTTTCTTGGAAATCATAATATCATAATGGGCAGTCGGCTATCGGCAGTTGGCTCTAAACCAACGGATTTTCAGCGTATCTATACTTAAAACTGGGCGCAACCTACTTGGCGAAAAAAAACCAAAAGTACCGAAAAAAGCCGATAGCAGGTAGCCGAAAGCCTGCCTACTTGAAAAACTGCTCAGGATCGGGCATTTTGGCCTTCATCAGTTCGACGAACTGAAAATCCACGGTCGAGAAGTTGAGTTTGCGCGCTTTATGAAGTGCCTCCCAGGCTTCCGGGAAGTTGCTGCGGTGATACTCGGCCAGAGCCAGGTTGGAGAAGGTCTGGGCATAGGTAGTATCCAGTGATGCCGCCCGTTTCAGCAGTCGATAGGATTCCTGCAGATCTTCCTGATCGTTATTTTTGGCAAAATGCCCTAATTCTACCGTGGCCAAATCGACAATGAGTGGTACATTATCGGGTGCGATATTGGCACCCCGGCGGAGCATTTGCTCGGCTTTTTCCCAGTCATTTTTCTGGTAGCAGATCACCCCCAGGCCCCAGTATGCATCCACATTTTTTTCGTCCAACAGGTACGCTAGGTTAAAGCGATAGGCCGCCGTGTCGAGTTGGCCTTCCTGCACGTATTCCCAGGCGCGGGCCGCGAAAAAAGTACTTGCCTCATCCCGGTTCGCAAAAGATTTATCACACTCACTCAAGAATTTTATTTCTTCCTCAATTTGCTTTGAGGTCTTGCGCTGCTCGCCGAACAGCGGGGCTACACGCCGCTCAGCCATAGTAAGTTCTACTGGTGGAGAAGATACGTTAGTATCCAGCGAGCGGTTATTACTGACGTACTGCATCGTCTGCGACCAACCCATAACAGGAAGCAAGAGGCAGAGAAGTTGAATTGGAAATTTCATATAATTCAAAGCGAAATCAATATAAAAGGAGAGGGCGATGTCGCAGCAAATCAAACGCCTTATCGCCGCTAAATATTGTCCTACCGGCGACGAGGTGGTCTGGGACCGCCCTTCTTGCGTGAATTATGGGAAGTGCGGCGAGATGACGAACTGGCTTTAACGGGCGGTTTTTTCTTTTCATGGAAAGCGCCCTGAAAAGTGGGGTCCTCGCGGCGACGCTGTTCGTCAATTTCACGAAGCTGGTTTTGACTTTCTTCGCGAGGTGTTTCTAGTATTTTAAGATTAGCCGGCAATGGCAGGCGAGGTATTTCTGCCCGGATTAAGCCCTCGATTTTTTTAATGTGGTACTCGTCGGGCGGCGTCAGAAATGTAATTGCTGCACCCGCGTGATTTGCCCGGCCCGTCCTTCCGATTCGGTGAACGTAATCTTCGTAAATAATGGGTACATCGAAGTTGATGACATGACTGACTTCTGTAACATCAATACCGCGTGAGGCTACGTCGGTGGCCACCAATACCCGGATTTCACCTTCTCTGAAAGCATCCATCGCGTTGATGCGGGTATTCTGGCCCTTATTGGCGTGGATAACCCGGACATTTTCTTCTGCTAGTACCTTTCGCGTCAGAAATTTGTAGACATTGTCGGCGGTGGCCTTGCTCCGGGTGAAGATCAGTACCCGACTGAAATCATCATTCTGCGTAAAAAGCAATTCCAATAAATTAATCTTAGTCAGAAAATTAGGTACTTCGTAGAGCGACTGGGTTACCATTTCGGCGGTAGTGGCCTGCGGCGTCACTTCCACCCGCATCGGAAATTCCAGAAATTCGTAGGAAAACTTTTCAACCTTCTCCTGAAAAGTAGCCGAGAAGAGCAGATTCTGTCGCTTGGTGGGGATTACTTCCAGTATGCGCCGGATCTGGGGCATAAAGCCCATATCCAGCATTTTGTCGGCCTCGTCAAGCACCATCGTTTTGATGTGTTTCAGGACAATTTCTTCTTTTGCGTACAAATCCAGAAAGCGTTGCGGAGTACTCACCAAAATATCTACTCCCTGCCGCAATGCCTCAATCTGTGCCCGCGGCCCCACGCCTCCGTACAGAGCCACAATTCGCAGATCGGTATGGCGGCTCAGGTCCTCGGCGGCTTTGGCGATTTGCATTACCAGTTCACGGGTCGGAGCCAGGATTAACGCGCGCGGGTCGGCGCCTTGTGCGTACTTGATTTTCATGAGCAGCGGCAGCACGAAGGCTGCCGTTTTGCCCGTTCCGGTCTGGGCGATGCCCAGCACATCATGGCCCGCCATAGCAAGTGGAATGGCTTGCTCCTGAATAGGTGTGGGTTCAGTGTAACCTGCGTCGGCGATGGCGTCGAGCAACTGGCGGTTGAGCTTGAATTGCTCAAAGGGATTGACGTTGGTTTGCATGCTGTAAAGATACGGAATCCTGGGCGAGGCCAAGCTTTCTACAAAATCCCGAGGTCAGTCAGTATCTTTCTCGTAATCTCTTTCCGCTGATTGCCAAAGTCATCGCTTTGCTGCGCGTCGGGCTGGTAGATACGCGTGGCGAAGAAATAGACATTGTCTTTGGTCTCTACATACCCGACGTACCAGCCCACATGTTCCGGCTTGGTATCGGCCCAGCCGGTTTTGGCACGCAGGGTGTAGTCGTTAGTTTTTTCTACCAACATTATTTCTTTACCGATGCGATAAGTACGGGCGCTGAACGGGGCAGTTTCGGCCTGGATTTTCTGAAGTACTTCCAATTGGCTTTTAGGCGAAATTTTCAGACTCGATCCCAGCCAAAACGTAGTCAGGCCACCGCTAATGTTCTGATTGCCGTAGTTGAGCGCTCTCAAATAAGCATGATACCGCTCCTCCCCTACTTTCTTCGCGATTTCCTGATAAAACCAGAAAGCTGAGTTTTTGTAAGCCTGGTCAAGGTCGTAGTCTTTTTCCCAGACTTTCAGACGCTTTGGCGTTCCATCCCACTTGATAATTTCTTTTTCATCCGCTACGGCTTTTTCTTCCAGCGCAATGAAAGTATTGGGTACTTTGAATGTAGAGGCGGGCGAAGTCGCTAAGGTAAAATCGGTTTTGTCGGTCGTGGCGTACTCCTTTTTGTTCAAATCATACAAGCTGAAACTACCTTTGAAGCCCGCATCTTTAAAATAATGCTCGAATTGGGGCAGAGTTTTCTGAGCTATAATTGTGTGACTCAGAGCAAACAGCAAAAGGGAGGGGATTATTTTTTTCATTTTTATAATTCATAAATAGTTCTGAAAATTTAACCGTAGCGGCAAAAATCAGCGGGTGACTAATGACCTGTTTTGCTTTTCATTGCAAAGCCTGCCGCGCCAATAGCCCCGGCCATATCGCCGAAGTGGGCTTGCTCAATCGGGGTAGTTTTGCCGCCGGGTCGCCACTCATAAATGTCAAGGAAAGCTCGTAATGGCTCAAAGAGAGCATCATCAGCAAGCGTAATACCGCCGGCCAGCACAATGCAGTCCGGGGAAAAGGTATTGATCAATGAACTCAAGCCCACCGCCAGGGCCTTGACCGACGCCAGCCAAACGTAAGTCGCGAAGGGCTCACCTTTACGATATGCTTCCACAAGTTCCCAGGTAGAAGTGTAGCGACCACGGCTGCGGCGTTCTACGGAGTAGTTGCCAATAGCGTACTCCAAACTACCCGGTGCGCCCACAATGCTGCATTCGTCATCGTGCGTATTAACGGTAATATGGCCCATGTGGCCTGCCATTTGAGCGAGGCCCTGGTAGAGTTCGCCATTGATAAAAAGTCCGCCACCGACACCCGTACCCAACGTTATCAGCACAACGTTTTTGTGGCCCTTCGCTATGCCGAAGGCCGCCTCGGCCATCAGAGCCGAATGAGCATCGTTAATGACTTTGGTGGGTAGTCCCAGATAATCGCTCCACCCAAAATTGACCAAACCCGGCAAGCGGTTGGGCATAAACGCAATGTACTGGTTGGCTTTATCCGGCAAGCCGGGCGCCGAAAGGCCTACACCCGCAACGGAGTCTTGCCAAAAGCGCTGGAAATATTGCGCCATTTCCCGTACATTCTCGCGCCATACCCCTTCCGGGTCGTCATGGGTCGGAATGTAATGCTGCTTCAAAATCTCACCGGACTCATCGACAAGTACTCCCTTGATATTGGTCCCGCCCAGGTCAATGCCGATGAAAACCATTTTTTTGTTCAAGTGTGTAATTGTGTAATCGTTGAATTGATTAGAAGCTGTTGAATTGTAAAAATTTATTTATGCAAGCTGTTGATTTTGAATAAATATAATTTCATGATTCAACAATTAAACACCGCGCAGGCGACCCGTTCAACTACTAGTACTGCCCTTCCGACAAGCTCCAGCCCCCGTCCACAGTTAGTACCTGGCCGGTGGTAAAACGTGAGAAGTCGGACATGAAATAAACCGCCGCGCCGTCGAGGTCATTGGGCATTCCCATGCGACCGCCGTCGAGGGGTTGTTTGGTTTTGATAAAATCCTGTATGGCATCGTCTTCCGAAGCGCGCTTGGCCATAGGCGTATCCATCAGAGCGGGGGCCAATACATTGATGCGGATATTATTTTTGGCGTAGTAGGCCGCTATCGACTTTGTAAAACCAATCACCGCCGACTTGGCCGCCGCGTAAGCGTGCGTAGTAAAGTGCTGCGGCGAAGGAGAATTGCCCAGCACCGAACCCATATTCAGAATCACGCCCCCCCGATTCATACCCACGAATGTTCGGATGGCCGCCTGGTTGGAAAGCATCAGGCTGGTAAGATTGTGGTTGAGCGTGGTGTTCCAGCCGTCCAGCGTCATTTCGTGGAGTGGACCGTCGCCGAATTTGCGGCCGCTGCCGCCCGCCACGTGATAGAGGCCATCGAAGCTGCCAAATTCCCGGACACAAAGCTGAATAGCTTTCTGGGCAGTTTGAGGGTCGGTAGCGTCGCCCTGCTTGGCACGGGCATTTTGGCCCAAATCTACCTCCGCCATCAGACAACTTTCGGGATTACGACCAATGACTACCACATTGGCACCGTGCTTCACGAATGCCTTCGCCGCCGAGAGGCCCAGCCCCGTAGTACCACCGATTATTACAATTGATTTGTTGGTAAGCCAGTTGTTCATTTTTTGTGTGAGTTCTAATATTGTTTCCTTGCTTCGCCTTGCAAGGATAAACAATCTTGGGCAAAAAAACACCCTGCCCTTATCGATAAGGGCAGGGTGTCTTTTAAAGTTGTCTAGGTAGGCTGGTCAGGCAACGGAACGCAGCAGCGCCATCGACGACTTATCAAATTGCTCGCGGGCATAGTCCAGCGAGAGCGTGAATTCTTTGATATCCTTATTGGATGGAATGTCGAACATGGCATCCGTCATTATCGATTCGCATATGGAGCGTAATCCTCTGGCTCCCAACTTATAGATCATAGCCTGATCCACGATAAAGTCAATGACGGCATCATCGAAATGCAGCTCGACACCTTCCATTCTGAATAATTTCTGGTACTGTTTCACGAGCGCATTTTTGGGCTCGGTCAGGATGCGGCGCAGCGTTTCACGATCCAGAGGATTGAGGTACGTCAGTACGGGTAGTCGGCCGATCAATTCAGGGATCAGTCCGAACGATTTCAGGTCCATAGCCGTCACGTAGCGCATCAGATTGCCTTTATCGAAAATTTCGATAATGCGGTTGTCGCCCGAAAAACCAATGGGTCGGGTATTGATGCGCTTGGCAATGTGCCGCTCGATACCGTCGAAAGCTCCACCGCAGATGAAGAGGATATTCTCCGTGTTGAGCGCGATCATTTTCTGGTCGGGATGTTTGCGTCCCCCTTGTGGTGGTACATTCACGACCGAGCCTTCCAGCAACTTCAGCAAAGCCTGTTGCACGCCCTCGCCGCTCACGTCGCGGGTGATGGAGGGGTTATCAGACTTACGGGAAATCTTATCTATTTCGTCGATGTACACAATACCCCGTTCGGCGGCTTCCACATCGTAGTCGGCCGCTTGCAGCAGGCGCGTCAGGATCGTTTCGACGTCCTCCCCCACGTAACCGGCTTCAGTGACGGTAGTGGCGTCGGCGATGCAGAAGGGTACCTGCAGTACTTTGGCGATAGTGCGTGCCAGGTAGGTTTTGCCGGTTCCGGTTTCGCCTGCCATAATGATGTTGGACTTTTCGATGATTACCTCGTCGTCACTATTGTGCTGCGACAGACGTTTGTAGTGATTATATACCGCCACAGCCAGCGAGCGCTTGGCTTCGTCCTGTCCGATAATGTACTGCTCCATGAATTCCTTCATCGCCTGGGGCGGAATAAGGTTCAGCTTGGGCAATTTCGATTTTTTACCGTCTTTGTCTTTTTTGTCTTTGGGATTCAGTTCTTCCATCACTACCTGATGCCCCTGCGTAATGCAGTGGTTGCAGATATGGGCGTCGATGCCCGACAATAGAAGTTCTACTTCACTTTTACGGCGTCCGCAGAACGAACAGGTTACTTGGGCCATTTGTTTAATTATGAATGAAAGAATGAGTGACTGAGAGAATATTTAATTGATGAGTTGAAGACGGTATTTTAGGGAGCTCTGAAAACCAAAATAAAAGCTTTTTTACTCTCGCATTCTCTCAATCACTCATTCGAAATTGATAGGAGAGCAAAAGAACATTGCCACAAAGTTCAGTTTTTTTGAATCCTGAACCAAGTTGGATTTCCTTGCTAAGCAATAAAAAAACCGATAAGGTTCACAGATGAACCCTATCGGTAGGCAAAAATTAGCCAGCGGTACTTATTTTTCCTTCGACTTTTCGCGGGTCAGTACCTCGTCGATCAAGCCATATTCCTTGGCTTCGTTAGCCCGGAACCATTTATCGCTGTCAGAATCCTTCTCGATTGTCTCGATGTCTTTGCCCGTATGGTCGGCCAGGATTTGGTATAGTTCTTCACGAATTTTGACGATCTCGCGGGCCGTGATCTCGATGTCGGTCGAGCGTCCCTGCGCGCCGCCCGAAGGCTGGTGAATCATCACCCGCGCGTGGGGCAGAGCCGAGCGTTTGCCCGCCGCACCACCCGCCAGCAGTACCGCACCCATCGAGGCGGCCAGACTGGTGCAGACCGTCGCCACGTCGGGCCGTACGTACTGCATGGTGTCGTAGATACCCAGGCCAGCATACACCGAGCCACCGGGGCTATTGATGTACATCAACACGTCTTTCTTGGCATCCGCCGATTCGAGGAACAGCAACTGCGCCACGACGATATTGGCAATGTTGTCGTCCACTGCCGTGCCCATAAAGATAATGCGGTCGGCCATCAGGCGCGAGAACACATCCACCTCACGGAAGTTCATCGGGCGCTCCTCAATGACGGCGCGGGTCATATTTTCAATCGTGTGGTTCATGTAGCCATCCACCGTGGAGCCGTTAATGCCCATGTGGTGTACGGCGTATTTTCTAAATTCTTTTCCGTAGTCCATTATTAATTAGTCGGTAAGTGATATTTGATAAAAAAATTGAAGAAAAGGGTTTTTCCCGGTTTTCGGAATTTTTACACAACGAAAACGAACGGGGCATAGTTTCGAAGTACCAGAACCGGGCCAATCCCCTTTGCGATTACAAAGTTGGTCAATCATGACACATTCCCTAGTCGATGCAAGCGACAAATTGTCGGGATTTGCGAAAATCGACCAGGATTTTTCATTTCTTTAGGGTTTAAATCAGTTGCCCGGCCATTGTCGTCCAATTTCTTAGTAGAGAATCACAGAATAATTTACTTAATCACTAATTCGCCACGGAATATGAATCTTTCTGAACGCATCCGGCAGTTGCGGCAACAAAAAGGGCTATCGCAGGAAAACATGGCCGACGAGCTGGGCCTGTCCACTTCGGCCTATGGCGACATCGAGCGCGGCCGCACCGAGCCATCTCTCTCCCGCCTGGAAGCCATCGCCGCGCTCCTTGAAGTACCACTGCCCACGCTACTGGGCCTGGAAACGGCTTCCCTCAGTGAAACCGAATGGCTCCGCCGCGACAACGAAGCCCTGCGCCACGAAAACGCCCGCCTGCACCAGGAAATCGGCCAATGGAAAAGTAAATTCCATGAGTGGGTGCGGGTGGAGATTGCCCGAAGAGCGGAGCGGGAGCGGATTGGGTTTTAGGAGGATTGGGGTACTTTGCAAGTGGACACCGCGCAGTTGAAAACTTGCCTTATGCCAGACTACTAGTTATAAATTTTCAGTAACAAGGATTTCCCTGAAAATGATACTGTAAAGGAAAACTTAACAATGCTTAATCAACAAAACCATGAAAAATCTGCTTATCGCTTCCGCGGTACTTTTGTCGACAGTTTGCTTTGGGCAAACACAGCCGCCATTCGAAAAGTATGATCAACTAAACTTAAATCCGAGTATTGCCCTTGAAGAAAATCCCCCGCTGCAAGTTATTTACACGGACACAAGTGGTAAGAAAATGAATAAGATGGCCATTTTTGTCAACGGAGTCTTTATTAGTGACTATGTCGCAAAGCACACAAATCCCAAAGTAATGGCGAAGTTTTCTGTTGAAAAGGGAGACGTAGAAATTGACAACGTGATGTATACCGGTAAGGTATTGATTGAAACCATAGCAGATTATAAGCCGAGTTTCATTTCCCTGAATGATTTCAAAGAGAAGCATATCGATACAAAAGGAAAGTCGATCCTCTTTCAAATCGACGACGAAATAGTACACGATGATTACGACAAATACATAATCGATGAAAACTATATCCTAAAAGCCGTTGTCGAGAACGTGAAAAATAAAAAATTGAATTTTACTCTCATCAAATTATCGACCAGATCCGAAAAGAACATAAAAGATTCAAAAAAAATAATGATCCGTGGTCGGGAGGAATTAGCTATAAACGATACCTTATAAGTAGTTTTGGCACTGATTGAATCGATTGTTTCGGTTCACTTACTAGAAGTGATTCCAACGAAAAATCCTGAGTTGGGCTTCTTGGTAGCTTTCAATGCAGGATTAAGATAGAAAATCAGACTAGCCATTAGCGTCCAGCGGAATAAGTAAAAGGGCCTCCTCCGCCCCTTTTCTTTAAAATCTGTATTCCCAATCTCCGACGCCCCATGAAATTCCAATACCGCTTCCTGTTGGCGCTGCTCCTATTCTGTGCAGCAGCAACCACCCGCGCTCAGCAAATCTCGAAGGCCGACCTCCTGATGCTTACACCCGAATGGAAGGGTGAACGCTTCGCCGATGGCCGCCCCAAAGTACCCGACGAGCTGCTGGACCGCCTGAAAAAGGCCACGCTCGAAGAGGCCTGGGCGGTGCTAAAAAACAAGAACTACCGCTACCAGTATACCGAAAACTGGATGACGATCAACCCGGACAGCGTACTGGTAGGTCGGGCCCTCACGGCCACCTTCATGCCGGGTCGTCCCGACGTGCAGCGCGTGTACGACGAAAAAGGTCACAAACACGACGGCCGCATTAAATCACAAAATGCCTGGCCCATCGATCTGCTGGTAAAGCGGGATGTCTACGTTGTGGATCATCACGGATTTCATAACGACGGTCCGACCATCGGCGATAACCTAGGCAACTCGATCTACGCAAAGACGGGCAACGGCATCGTATACGACGGTGCCATCCGCGATATTGCGGGCCTCAAAGAAATCGGTGGCTTCACTTCCTTTTTTCGCACCTACCACCCTTCGCACCACCTCAATAATCCCGATGGCGACCTCAATACTACCCTCACGGGCATCAATCAACCTACCCGCATCGGCGACGCTATGGTACTACCCGGCGATGTAGTCCTGGGCCGCGACGGTGGCGTCATTTTCATCCCGCCGCACTTGGTAGAACAGGTGGTCAAGACTTCCGAGATCGTGCGGCTGCGCGACATGTTCGGTCACCTGCGCCTCCGCGAGCAAAAGTACACGCCCGGCCAAATCGACAATCGCTGGACCGACGACATCGAAAAAGATTTTTCAAAATGGCTCAATGACCACATGAGTGAACTACCCGTTCCGAAAGAACAGATTGCGGAGTTCTTGAAGGGAAGAACCTGGTAGTTTTTTAGTGGAAAGTGGAATTTAACTTTTTCCTGGTTCCATCACTGTTTTATTCAGGCGTTTTTTCATGAAAGGTGGAATTAAAGATAAGTCTTTTGCTTTTGCTATTCGGGTCGTCAGGCTATACAAAATCCTGAGTACTGAAAAGAAAGAGTACGTCTTGTCGAAGCAGCTTTTAAGAAGTGGAACTGCGATCGGTGCGTTGGTAAAAGAAGCCGAACATGCTCAATCGAAACCGGATTTCCTTAACAAAATGAACGTGGCTTTAAAAGAGGCTAACGAAACCGAATACTGGCTAATTCTGCTCAAAGAAACTGATTACATTACAGAAGCGGAATTCAACTCAATGCATCACGATTGCCAAGAAACCATAAAACTTATAGCTAGCATAGTAAAATCTACAAAAGCGGCTCTCAACAGATGAAGGTGGAAGAGACAGCAAAAATCACTTTCCACTTTCAATTTTCCACTTTCAACTAATAAACGTGAAAAGAAAAGACTTCCTCCAGAAAGGCGCTCTTGCCAGCGCACTGGCTGCTTACGCCGGAACTACCTATGGTAATGGCCTTGTGAACGCTGTCGAGCGGACGCCGATGTCGTCCAAGCCTTCGGACCTAAAAATCACCGATTTGAAATGCGGTTTTATTCGGGGTGGCTACAGTCTTTTTGTGAAAATATATACCAATCAGGATATCTATGGCTGTGGTGAGGGTGTGGACGCCGTGCCGGGTACTTACCATCTCGTGAAGACGATGGGTCGTCAACTGGCGGGCAAAAGTCCACTCAACGTGCATCGGCTGTTTGAGGATATTCGCCGGGCGGGTTTTTTCAAGGGAGCGCAGGCGGGTATGTACATTTCGGTACTTACAGCTGTCGAAACGGCACTCTGGGATTTGGTGGGCAAAGCCTATGGAATGCCCGTATACCAGCTTTTGGGTGGGAAGTTCCGGGATAAAATACGCGTCTACTGCGACACTGCAGCCTACCGTACCGAAGGTCCCAAGCCGGAGGATTTTGCCAAGGCTGCCAAAGATGCCGTGAAGGCGGGCTACACCGCTGTGAAATTTGACATCGATGAGGCCAGAGACCCCGCCAAGTACGACGCCTACAACTGGACAGCCAGCCAGGGCGAACTCGACCGAATGTACAACCAAATTGCCGCCGTACGCGAGGCCGTTGGACCGTACATCGATATCTGCGTAGACGCCCACGGGCGGTACGATATGACCACGGGCAAGAAAATCGCCAAGATGTTCGAGCCGCTCAAACTGCTTTTCCTCGAAGAACCCATCCCAGCCGAAAACCCCGAAGCGTACCGCTACATTTCGGAAGGCACTGACACGCCCATTTGTGCGGGCGAAAACCATTATCTCGCCCACGGCTTCCGTAGGTTAATGGAACTTGGCGCGGTGGACATTATCATGCCCGATCTCCAGAAAGCGGGCGGGCTCGGTGAGGCGCAACGCATCGCCAATCTGGCCAATCTCTATTATGTACCGTTTGCGCCACATATGGTGGCTTCCTACCTGGGCGCGATGTCGTCGTGCCACGTCTGTGCATCGGTGCCTAACTTCCTGATTTTGGAATGGCAGGTCTATTTCGACGAGAATCCGATGTATAAGGAGATCGTCAAATTCGACGGACCGATGGTGGACAAAGGATTCATAACGCTATCGGAAAAGCCCGGTATCGGCGTGGATATCAACGAAGAAGGCTTAAAGAAATATGCCGCCGAAGGGGTACCCTTTTTTGAGTAAAGCCCTCAACCAACTCCCCATCTGAGCACAAGAATTTTGTTTATTCACCCAGATACGCGGCGTAATCCTCCGGCGTGTCCAGGTCGATAATGCCTTGCTCGAAATCAACGAAAGCGACATCGTCCAAATGCTTTTTCAGCAGAGGTTTGGCGCCATGATCGCCCGTAATTTGGGTGAGTTCGGCCAGTAAATCCCGACCGATCAGTACAGGTACTCCCCACTGTTTTTTGTAGCGGCAGGCTACCGCCTTTTTACCTGATTCTTCAAAAGTCGCTACCATTTGTTGTAATAACGGGGTAGTCAGATAAGGCTGGTCGCAGACGAGCATCAGCACTCCATCCAGTTTGGGCTCGGTCATGAATAGCCCGGCCAACCCTATTTTTACGGAGGTAGCCATGCCTTCCTGCCAGAAGGCATTATCAATGATAGTCACGGGCTGTCCGTTCAACTCAGGTACTACCTCAGCCTTATTGGCCCCCACCACCACAATTACTGGCCGAAGCGCGGTCGCCAGAGCGGTTTCGACCGTTTTTGCTAACAAGCTTTTTCCTTTTTGTACTTCGAGCGTTTGCTTGGGAAGTCCCATACGCTGCGATGCACCGGCAGCTAAGATAATTATTCCAATGGTCATATTTGGACTGTCGGCTATCGGCCAGTGGCCGTCGGCCTTTTTAGTTGATGAAACTTGTATAATGAAAAATAAACAAAGTATTAAAGGAGGAAAGCACTCAATTTGGAAGGTCAACAGTCTGCCGCCTGCTGCCGACCACCGACAGCTCATATCCTACTTCGACCAAAAAAAGTCCCTGCGCCGGCGCTTGCGGCCCGGCGGCCTGACGATTTTTAGCCTTTATTATTGCCTCGAAATCAGCTACCGTTCGTTTGCTCGTCCCGACTTCTAATAAGGTACCAACCAGTCCGCGTACCATGCCGCGCAGAAAGCGGTTTGATTGTATATTAAAGACAAGTACCTCGTCTTTCTGCAACCATTCGGCCCGGGATATTTTACAGATGAAAGTTTTTACGTCGTTATGTACTTTGCTGAAACTCTCGAAATCGTCGTGCTGCAAAAGCAGAGCCGCAGCGGCATTCATTTTTTGAATATCCAGATCAGGGCGGAAAACATAGGCTTCACTACTAAGAAAAGGGTTTTTCTGCCGGATGATTCGGTACTCGTAGCGCCGGTGCGTGGCGGCGAAGCGGGCGTGGATGTCATCGCCTACGAGAAAAAGAGACCTGACCGCCAGATCAGCCGGGAGCAGACTATTCAGGCGATAAACTACTTTATCAGGATCAGAAATGGCTTTTTCAAAATCAAAATGCGCAAACTGCTGGCTGGCGTGGACCCCTGCATCGGTCCGGCTGCTGCCGACGATCTCGATAGGCTGCCTGAGGATAGTCGAGAGGGATTCTTCCAGGGTTTGTTGCACCGAACGCCCCCTAACCTGTTTTTGCCATCCGATAAACTCTGTGCCTTTATAACTGAGTTCGATAAAGTACCTCACTTTTCCTTCCTGATTTTAAGCTTTTCCGCAACCTAGCAATTTCTTTTCAAACCTAAGTCCGAGAATCGTAACTTTGACCTTTTAATCGTTCAGCGCTCATCACAAACTTCGGGAAGTTTGCCGTCAGGCTACTACTTTTCAAGAACTCTGAACACTAAAACCTGAATGAAGAACGAATAATGATTGACGAAAAGAAAGAAGAAAAAACGCTGAACTTCATAGAAGAAATAGTTGAGAAAGACCTGAGCGAAGGAAAACACGGGGGTCGGGTATTGACGCGCTTCCCGCCGGAACCCAATGGTTATCTGCACATTGGCCATGCCAAATCCATCTGTCTGAATTTTGGACTGGCCCAGAAGTACGGGGGCGGTACCAACCTTCGCTTTGACGATACCAACCCTACGACCGAAGATGTCGAGTACGTCGATTCAATCAAAAACGATGTAAAGTGGCTGGGATTCAACTGGGAGGAAGAGCGCTACGCTTCCGATTACTTTGATCAGCTCTACGCGTTTGCCGTCAAACTTATTGAAAAGGGGCTGGCTTATGTGGACGACTCCACAGCAGAAGAAATCGCCGCTTTGAAAGGTACGCCTACCGAACCCGGCAAGCCTGGCCCCTACCGCGACCGCTCCGTGGCCGAAAATCTCGATCTGTTCGAGCGCATGCGGAAGGGGGAATTTGCCGAAGGCAGCCGCGTACTGCGGGCCAAAATCGATTTGGCCTCGCCTAATATGCACCTGCGAGACCCATTCATGTACCGCATCAAGTTTGCGCACCACCACCGCACGGGCGACAAGTGGTGCATTTACCCGATGTACGATTTCGCCCACGGGCAGTCGGATGCCATTGAGAAAATCACGCATTCGCTCTGTACCCTCGAATTTGTGCCGCACCGCGCCTTGTACGATTGGTTTATCGAGAAGCTGGATATTTTCCCATCGAAGCAGTACGAATTTGCCCGGCTCAACCTGACCTACACGGTGATGAGTAAGCGTAAATTACTACAACTCGTGCAGGAAGGTCACGTTTCGGGCTGGGACGATCCACGGATGCCGACGATTTCGGGCCTGCGGCGGCGCGGCTATACACCGGCTTCTATTCGCAATTTCTGCGACCGCATTGGCGTAGCCCGGCGGGATAATCTCATCGATATGAGTCTGCTGGAATTCTGCGTCCGTGAAGACCTTAATGCCGTCGCACCACGTCGCATGGCCGTTCTCGATCCGCTGAAAGTGGTCATTACCAACTTTCCCGAGGACAAAACGGAAATGTGCCTGAGTGAGAACAATCCTGAGCGTCCTGAAACCGGTGACCGGGAAGTACCTTTCTCACGCGAGTTATACATCGAGCGGGACGATTTTATGGAAAATCCGCCCAAGAAGTACTTTCGGCTGGCCCACGGCCAGATGGTACGCCTGAAAAGCGCCTACATCATCCGTTGCGACGAGGTGGTGAAAGACGCTGAAGGCAACATCGAGGAAGTACATTGTACCTACATCGAAAACAGCAAAAGCGGTCAGGACGAGTCAGGCCTGAAAGTGAAAGGTACTTTGCATTGGGTATCAGTGGCGCATAGTATTCCGGTAGAAATCCGGCAGTACGACCGCCTTTTCCGCGTGGAAGACCCGGCTTCGGAAGAGGGCGACTTCAAAGAGTACCTCAACCCCGACTCACTCTCGGTTATCATGGCCCACGCCGAACCAGCTTTCAAGACCGCGCAACCCGGCGAAGCTTTTCAGCTACTACGTAAGGGGTACTTTTCGGTAGATCCCGATAGTCAAAACGAAGGAGTGGTACTTAACCAAACGGTGGGGCTGAGAGACAACTGGGCAAAGGGAAATTAATTGATTTAACAGAAAGCATTTTGAATAAAAAAAGACGAGCAAAAAGCTCGTCTTTTTTTATTGCCAAAGCGATACTACATTTTTTCACCAAACGTTTTGATTCTAAACTACTTCCTAAACCGCTCGTCCCCATGAAAAAGCTCTTTTTACTGGCTTTTATTTGTTGCCTAGCCTTTGGGGCAAATGCTACTCACCTGCTGGGTGGTGAAATCCTGGCTAAGCATACGACCGGGCTAACCTATGAAATTAGTGGCGTCCTTTACCTCGACCTGCAAAATGGGCTGCCGGCGGCAAATGCACAAACGGAAATCATCCTGTGCTTCGGCGATGGCATACAGGTTGCTGCAAAGCGGGTGAGCTCGGAGAATCTTGAAGGCAGCCCCAACGTAAGCCGAAGCGTATACCGGGCTGTGCATACTTACGCCGCCGCTGGGACGTACACCCTTACGGCAAAGCTCGATAATCTGACGAACGGAATCCTGAATCTTCAAGCCCCTTCGCAGGAACAATCGCTGGTTGTTCAGACCAAACTGAATACATCTTTACCCAACACTACGGCACAGGCTCCTAATCCCAAATTTATCAGTGGATTGCGTCAAGTGTTTACGCTGGCTTTGCCAAATTCCGATCCTGACGGCGATAGTCTTTCTTACCGAATCGTCAAACTGCTCGACCAGTCGCAAGAATGCCAATCAACTATTCCAGCCAATTATATTTTCCCAAACGAAGTGGGGCGGGAAGGCATCTTCAAGCTCGATCAGCAAGCGGCTTTGCTGATTTGGAATGCACCGACGCAAATTGGTATTTACACCTACGCCTACGTAACCGAAGAGTGGCGACTAGGAGTAAAAATCGCGGAAACCTGGCGTATCTACGTCCTTACTATCACCGATCAAAACGGTTCTGCTAATCCCATTCCGCCTTTCGAACCCGCCCAAGTAGAATTCGGTGGAGTCATCACGGGGCTGCCACCGCAGGAGTTTCTATCCGCCGGTATTTCCCTGAAAATTTATCCCGTGCCGAGTGAGCATACGATCACAGTAGATGTAGTTTCGCGCCAGCCCTCCCCTATTGTGATTGAAATGGTCGATTTGCAGGGACATATCCTGCAACAGGTAGTTTTTAAGGATAGAAATTCCCGACACTCTCAGGAATTCAGGACGGATAATCTGGCGAAGGGGGTTTATTTGATTCGGGTGCAGAATGGCGAGACGACATTGACACGGAAATTTGTGCGGTGAGGAAACTTTCGTACTTTTCAGTTATTCAAAAGTCAAATCTAAATCCTCTATAAATGAAAAGTCGCTTTTTACCTCCTCTGTTGCTGGGCTTGGCGATATTTCTTTTTACTTCTCAACTCGCCAACGCTCAGGTATGGCAAGCTGCCGAACCGCTCAATTTGCCTACCAAGCGCCACGAATGCGCCCTGGCTACCGCCAATGGCAAGCTGTATCTGCTGGGCGGGCGCGGGGTTAAAGCAGTAGAAGAATATGATCCGAAGAGGGACACCTGGACCCAAAAAGCAATAACACCATTGGAAATGAGCCATTTCCAGGCAGTTTCGTACAAAAATGAAATATACGTGCTGGGAGCATTCACGGGGTCATACCCTCACGAACTACCCATTCCTAACATTTACATTTATAATCCCGCAAGCGACGAGTGGCGTAAGGGACCGGAAATTCCTGCCGACCGTCGGCGGGGAGCCGCCGGGACGTTCGTGCGTAATGACAAAATTTATGTCGTGGCAGGAATTCAGGATGGGCATTGGGACGGCCACGTGGCATGGTTCGACGAATTCGATCCCAAAACCGGGCAATGGCGACAGCTTCCTGACGCTCCTCGTACCCGCGACCACGTCTCGGTGGCCACGGTTGGCCAGAAGTTATATGTAGCGGGCGGGCGGCGCTCCACCGCCAAGACCGGAAACGTGCTGAACACGACGATATCCGAGGTAGATGTCTATGATTTCAAGACCAACACTTGGACCACGCTGGGTGAGGAGCAAAATCTCCCCACCCAAAGGGCCGGCCATATGGCGGTGGAATATAAAGAGAAGCTGCTGATTATGGGCGGAGAAAGCGCTTCACAAGTACCTGCCCACAGTGAGGTCGAAGCCTTTAACCCTAAAACCGGGAAATGGGAGAAGTTTCCCATGCTCACCCAGGGGCGACACGGCACCGGAGCTGTCACGTTGGATGGAAAAGTCTACGTGGTAGCGGGTTCGGCTGACCGCGGCGGCGGCCCTGAATTGAACACCATGGAAATTTTAAAAAAATAGGATTTTCTATTTTTATGCCTCAGAGTAAATCATCGAAATGGATGGGTAAGTGATTTACCCGCTTACCCGTGGCATGATAGATAGCATTCGAGATGGCCGGAGCCATACCCACAATACCAATTTCACCCAATCCTTTCGCTCCGAGCGGATTTACGATGTCGTCATGTTCCTCCACGAAGATTGCGTCCAGTTCGTGAATGTCGGCGTGGACGGGCAGATGGTACTCAGCCAAGTTTGGGTTCATGTACTTTCCGAAACGGTGATCGCTTATGGTTTCTTCACGAAGAGCTTTACTGATTCCCCAGATCATCGCACCAACAATCTGACTTTTGGCCGTTTTCGGATTGATTATTCTCCCGCCAGCGACCGCCGTCAACGCACGAGTGACGTTGATTACACCCAATTGCTCGTCAACCTCCACCTCCACAAAAACCGCGCTATGAGCGGCACGCGTGTATTTTTTCAGCTTAAAAACATTTGGTATCGAGGTTGTATCTGTCTTAACAGCTTTGCCATTGTTTTCGGCTATGATGTCCTTATAGCTGATCGCAACAAGGGGGCTGTCACTTAACACGATCCTATCTTTCTCAAACCTTGGTTGCGAATCGGCTTCTTCTGACAAGGAGAAATTCTCCATTCGAGAAGCCTGATCGAGTAGTTTTTTACGTAGCGCCTGACACACTCTCACCACCGCTGACCCTACACTGGATACGGTGAAGGAGCCGCCCTCAATAGGTGCAAAAGCCAAATCGCTGTCACCATATTCAAAGATCACATCATCCACGGATAGGCCGAATTCGTCCGCCGCAATCTGTGTCATGACTGTCAGTGTGCCGGTACCAATATCGGATATGGCGGCATTTACCCGCAACTTTCCTTCTTTGTCCAGCATAGCCTCGGCCCGGGAAGGTACCGTCATTGCCTCCCATATGCCCGTCGCCATACCATAGCCTACCAATTTGGTACCACGCTTCATGCTTCGGGGCTCAGGCTTTCGCTGTGACCACCCAAATTTCTCAGCTCCCTGAAGATAGCACTCACGTAATTCTTTGCTCGAAAAAGGCTTATCCTCAGCCATGTCCCTTTCTGAGTAATTTATTAGTCTCAGTTCAAGGGGATCAATTCCTAACTGATACGCCATTTCATCCATCGCACTCTCAATAGCCGGCATTCCGGTACTTCCTCCAGGTGCCCGCATGTCCAAAGGGCTGTACACGTCCAGAGGTACGAGTTGGTATTCCAGCAATGTATTTTCGGCGGGATAAAGAATATGCGACCAGTTGACAACTACCTCGGTATAATCCTCAAATTGCGAGGTCTCGGCGATAGCCGCGTGATTGAGAGCCGTCACTTTCCCATCTTTATTTGCACCTAATCTCACACGCTGTAAAGTGGGCGGCCGATGCCCGAAACTGTACATCTGCTCACGATCCAGGGTCACGCGCACCGATCGCTTTAACTCTATGGCCGCCATCACCGACATAAACAATTGGTATTGCGGGCGAAGCCCTGAACCGAAAGCACCACCCACATAAGGAGCTATAACCCGCACATCACTAAAACTCAGACCGAATACATTACAAGCATACAGCTGGCTGTTGATCGTACCCTGCGTTTTATCAAATATGGTAAGCTTACCGCCCCTTTCGTAGAAAGTCGTAGTGGCGTGCATTTCCATGGGGTTGTGGTGTTCCGTTCCGTGCCAGTAGGCAGAAGAAATCTGCGTGTCGGCTTCTTCAAAGGCTTTCTCAAAATCGCCCTTGGGCTTGGGAGGTAATGGTTTCAACATAGTGGCTAGGCCCACTTTTGGGTCCCGTGCCTTATCCGTATTCTTTTTCAGATCGGAGTCAAAGTCTTTCGCTTCGTACTTTATTTTCAACAGAGAGGCCGCATAGCGGGCTGTTTCGAAAGTCTCAGCTACTACCAAAGCGACGGGTTGAGCGTAGTACTTGATTTCGTTGTCATAAAGCGGGCGAAACGGTGAACCCGGCGGTGCGTCCATGTCGGAATACTGCATATCAAACCAAGCTAACGACGGGCGGTTTTCGTGCGTAAAAACTTCAATGACGCCCGGAATCTTCTTTACGGATGCCGAGTCGATACTGAGAATTTTTCCGCGTACGATGGTACTGTTCACGACATAACCATAGAGTAATCCTTCCAGATTGAACTCTCCTGCGTACTTGGCCGCACCTGTCACTTTCAGATGTCCTTCAAGTCGGCTGATGGGTTGTCCTATTTGTGCTTTTGACATGGATATAAGTGATTGAGCGAATAAGTAAATTCAGATTGCCATTTTCACAGGCCATTTACGTATTCCCTGATTATAAATTAGTTAGGTACCGCCCCTGGGAGTTGGGTTTCAGCGGGATTCAGGGCCATGAGTCCGTTGCGGATAATGGCACGTTTGGCCAGATCAATTTTAAAATCGTTGTGACCGTAGCCTGTCGCGCCTTTCAGAATTATATCGGCGGCCTGGCCCAGGTTTTCCACGTTAACCTCTTTGTTTTCCAGGAAAATTTCGGCCTCTGCTACCCGCCACGGCTTGTGAGCAACGCCCCCCAACGTAATGCGGGCTTCCTTAATTCTGTTATTTTCCAATTCGAAACCCGTAGCCACCGACACCAGCGCAAAGGCGTAGGAGTTGCGGTCACGGAGTTTGAGATAAGAGTAGTTTTGTGAAAATCCGCTAGGAGGTAGGTCAATGCTGGTGATTACCTCACCATGCTGCAGGTTATTATCCAGTTCGGGAGTATCGCCGGGAAGCCGGTGGAAGTCCACAAAAGGCAAACTGCGTTCGCCATCGGGGCCGGAAATATTGACCGTAGCGGCCAAGGCTGATAACGCAACGCACATATCCGATGGAAATACAGCGATGCACTGTTCGCTTTCACCCACTATCGCCATTATACGATTGTAGCCGTTGATAGCAGAGCATCCACTACCAGGTTCGCGCTTATTGCAGGGGGTATTTATATCATAGAAATAATAACAACGGGTACGTTGTAGCAAATTGCCTCCATTCGTTGCCATATTACGAATTTGCCCCGTAGCACCAGCCAGAATGGCTCGGGATAGCAGCGGATAGCGTTCCATCACCAAAGGATGATACGCCGTATCGTTGTTACTGACCAAAGCTCCAAGACGAATACCACCGTCTTCTTTTTCCGTAATTTCGTGGTAGTCTGTAATTGGGTTTAGATCTATCAGCGTATCGGGGCTGGTAATGTTGTACTTCATCAGGTCGATGAGGTTGGTACCACCAGCCACAAAACGGGCGTCGGTATCTTTTCCGATCTGCATCACGGCATCCTGAATGGTATTCGCCTTACTATAACTGAAATTGTTCATACTTTTTTTCTTTGCTTATTGAATACCTTCCATAATGGCGTCAATGATATACACATTGGCCCCGCAACGGCAGAGGTTACCGCTCATCAGTTCCTTGACATCTTCTCGGGAGTGGGCTTTGCCTTCCTGTAACATGCCGATGGCGCTGCAAATCTGTCCCGGCGTGCAATAGCCACATTGAAAGGCATCATGTTCGATAAAAGCTTTTTGCAAAGGGTGCAATTCGTCATCGTTTGGGGCAATGCCTTCGATGGTAGTGATTTCTGCCCCTTCCTTCATCGTTGCCAGCGTCAGGCAACTAAGGATTCGCTTTCCATCACAAAGTACCGTACAGGCACCACATTGTCCGTGGTCACACCCTTTCTTGGTACCTGTAAGGCCAATATATTCGCGCAGAGCATCCAATAGGCTTACCCATGGCATCACATTCAACTCACGCGGTTTACCGTTTACAGTAAGAGTAATAGACTTAGTGTCGAAACTACGTTCGGTTTTTGGGAGAATGGGGGCGTTTTCAGTGAGCATAGAAGTTGGGTTGAATGTGTGGACACAGTAACTCAAAAATATGCTGACAGAAATTGTAACAATTGTGCCAAAATAAAAAGGCCGGCATCTTGCCGGCCCTATCCTGTAATCTGGGATTCTTTTCCCCGATTCCTCTCAGGTAGTGGGGAGAGTTTGGGTAAAATGGGATTAACTATTTATTATGAATGGATTGAGCCGATTAGGAAAATCCGCGCCCACTAAACCTCTGTCGGTACATTCTGCGGCCAGATTTTCTCGATGATCCACGCAAAGCCAATGACCAATGCACAACCAATCAGATTGAGCCAAAGGAAAGCCGTCAGATCCTGCCAATAGCTAATAATGACGAAGAATTCCCCAATTACTGCGCCCCAGAACACGGCCCGGCTACCGATGGACTTGAAGTAAAAAGCTACCAGAAAAACGCCCAGAATCACGCCATAGAAAAGCGAACCCAGTACGTTGACTGCTTCGATCATACTACCTAGCCGACTGGCATACTGCGCGACGACAATGCAAAATACGCCCCAGCCAAAAGTTGCCCATCGGGACGCTGTAACGTAATATTGATCGGAGCCATCCTTGCGTACCGATCGCCGGAATACGTCTACAATCGTGGTGGAAGCCAGTGAGTTGAAAGCGGCTGCTACCGATCCCATGGAAGCCAGTAGTATTACGGCAATCAATAATCCCACCAGCCCTGCCGGTAGATAGTCGATCACGAAGCGCAGGAAGATGTAGTTGACATCGTTGGTTTCTTCCCCGCTGGCTTTGGAAATCAGGTTCTGCGCTTCCAGCCGTACAGCCTGCACCTGTTTCTCGGCAGCTCCGAGGTAGTCACGCTCACGCTCTACCGCCATCTCATCGTCTTTGTCCAGCGCCTCGGTCAGCGCAAGTACATGGGGACGTTTTTCGCTTTGCAGCATAGCGTGACGGTCTTCCAGCTTTTGGTACTCAGGTGCGTATTCCGTCGCCATGACCTGATCCACCTTCACCTGATTGAAGAACATCGGTGGGGTAGTGAATTGGTAAAAGGCGAATACCAGCGCGCCCACCATCAGGATAAGAAATTGCATGGGAATTTTCAGCAAACCATTCATCGCCAGCCCCAATCGACTCTGCCCCACCGAACTACCTGTAAGGTAACGGCCCACCTGGGACTGGTCGGTGCCGAAATACGATAGCTGCAGAAAGAAGCCGCCTATTATACCCGACCAGACATTGTAGCGGTTATTTAAATCAAAAGTAAAGTCGATGACATTGGTTTTGCCCATTTTACCCGCCACGTGCAGAGCATCCGTGAACGAAACGTCGTCGGGCAGGAGTTTCACGACGGTGAAACCCGCGATAACCATTCCCAAAGTAACGATACCCATCTGCTGCAAATGCGAGTGGGAAACAGCCTTCGCCCCGCCCGTGACAGTGTAAAGCATCACTAAACTACCCGAAATAATATTCGTCCACATAATGTCCCAGCCCAGAATAGCCGACAAAATGATGGAGGGCGCATAAATGGACAACCCGGTTGAAAGGCCGCGCTGCAACAGAAAAAGCCCGGCAGTCAGGCTGCGGGTACGAAGGTCGAAGCGGCCTTCCAGGTACTCGTAAGCGGTAAAAACATTGAGTTTGTGGAACTTCGGCACAAAGGTGATACAAAGCACGATCATGGCGAAGGGCAGTCCGAAATAGAACTGGACAAAGCGCATTCCATCGGTATAGGCCTGCCCGGGAGCTGACAAAAACGTGATGGCACTCGCCTGCGTCGCCATCAACGAAAGCGTAACGTGGTACCAAGGTAACGAACGATCAGCCAGCAAATAGGAGCCAATGTTCCGGTTTTCACGACTACGGTAAATGCCATAGCCCACAATAAAGGTGAGGGACAACGCCAGAACTACCCAATCAAGATAACTCATTGGAAATGAATCATAAAGCCATAAAAAAGGGCAATGAGCAGTAGTAGTACGCCAACGATAAGAGCGTACATTTGTCGCCAGGTTTTAATAAATGGCGGCAATCCTTCATTCGGGCGGTGAGCCGCCGGGTTGTGATCCGCCGGGCTGCGTTCAGCTTCGGGCAAGGGCATGAGGTAGGGTTGTGTTGTCAATCGTCGCTCGTCAGGACCTAACAAAGGACGCACGACAAAAATAGAACCCTTTTTGGAATATAGGGGAATTTTCTTGGGATTAGTATCCTTTTTTCGCTCATCCAACTACATCGACAGATTTTACGGGTAGATGTCGGATTCGCTTGCCGCTCGCTTGATAAATAGCGTTTACCAAAGCGGCGGCAGTGGGTGCCTGTGCAGCCTCACCCGCGCCGAGTGGTTCAAGTTCAGGATGGTCGATAACAGCGACTTCTACGTCAGGTACTTCGGAATAGCGCATAATGGGATAAGAAGTCCAGTCCCGGGTACTGATTTGCTGCTGGTCGAAGCCGACTTCTTCTTTTAACGTCCAGCTGGTTGCCTGAATCATGCAGCCCTCCGTTTGGTTAATGACTCCGTCCAGATTAATGACCTGACCGGCGTCAAGTACCGCCCAAAGGCGGCTTGCTCTTACCTCGCCTGAACTTTTGTCCACTGCTACTTTGGCAGCAACCGCGCAGTAAGAAGCAACGTTTTTGTACCGCGAGAAAGCCAACCCTATCCCTTCATTCGGGCCGGTTTTTTCACCCTTAATCATATTTCCTAATTTTTGCATGACAGCAATGGCGCGTTCGTCGGAGGAGTGCGCCAGCCTGAACTCCAGCGGGTCTTTCCCGGCTTTTTCGGCCAGCTCATCCATAAGCGACTCGATGGCAAAAACATTGGCATACGCCCCCAAACTACGCAACGACGATACCCGTAACGGTCCCTCAACAGCATGCGCGTCAATCCTGAGGTTAGGTATATCGTAATAGGGTTCTGAATTCCGGTATCCGCCCCCAAAGTACCCCATCGACGCTTGTGGAAAAGGCTTGGCCAGATGCCAGGCCGCCAGCAAATTGCCGGGATTGCCACCTGGACGGTTGCTGTGCCCATCGGACCATACATTGTAGCGCCAGTGCGAGATTTTTCCCTGCTCGTCCAGCCGGGCTTCGGCATCCATTCCCATGGCGCTTCCGTAGGGTTCCCAGGCGTGTTCATCTTCCCGCATCCATTGGAGCCTGACTGGCGTCCCGGGCATGGACATTGCTACCAGAGCGGCATCGGTGGCTGCATCGTCGGCCCCGTTGTGTCCATAACAACCTGAGCCGGGAACGCCTGTGATGTGTACTTTTTCGGGTTCCAGCCCCAGCATCTTGGCCAGTGCATCCCGAAATGGATAAATTCCCTGACTGTGTGACCACACGTGCAGCGTTCCTTCTTTGTACAAAGCTACTCCGCAGGAGGGGCCAATGGAACCGTGCATCTGGTAAGGCTTGAAATAGCTTGCCTTTACCGTTTTCCCATCCTTCTGGTCCAATGCTTCGGTCGATCCGAGTTCTTTGACCTTTTGGCTTTTCGCCGGTAGTTTCCTGATGTGTTCGGCCAAATCCTGACCGTTGGGAAGTGGCTTCGCCTCCGACCAGCGCGCATGCTCGAGCGCCGATTGTCGCGCCAGCACCGCCTGATACTCATCAGCGGCCACTACCGCCAGAAAAGTACCATCAATGACCGTTTTGAGTAAGTTAGGTACTTTATCGGCAAAGGTACTTTCGTCAAACGACAGGAGTTTTGCCCCATAAACCGGAGGCCGCACGACCCGGGCGTGTACCATACCCGGCATTCGCAGATCCTGCACATAAAGTGCCTGTGCCCGCACCATCTGTTCGATATCAGTTCGGGGGATAGCCTTGCCAACGTAGCGGTAGGTAGCTGGCGATTTTAGTTTCACGGGTAGTTTCACTTCGCCCTGTAGTTGGGCTCCGTCCAGTAGCTGGGCAAAGGTCAGGGTCTGTTTTTTCCCTTTCCAGCTTACTTTTCCGTTTGCTGTCGCGAGTTGCTCTGGCTGGGTTTGCCAGCGTTGAGCGGCCATCTCCAGCAGTTTTTGACGAGCAAAAGCTGCTGCGTACCGAACCGACATGGCCGTATTTTCCATCGAACCGCTTCCGGCCGTATACCCTTCATTCGGGGTACGCCCGGTTTCGGCCAGGTGCACTTCAATTTGATCCAGGTCCAGATCCAGTTCCTCGGCAGCAACCTGCTTTATGGCCGTGCGGACTCCCTGCCCAAGCTCCATTTTCCCGATAAGTACCCGCACCCTGCCATCGCCCAGTACTTCCAGCCAGGCGTCTAATTGGGGCTGTCGGCGCAGAGCTCCTGGCAGTGTTTCTTCCACCATACTCGATTCTGCCTTGGCCCAGCCATTCCCTAGTATAGAAAAACTGATGGTCAAGCAACCAAGGTTACTGATAAATTTTCGGCGTGATAGCTGCGGATTATACGATGTTTCTTTCATGCTTTTTTTAGATAATCGGAGTTCAGGACTCACTTGCCGCCCGTTGAACGGCTTTGATCATACGGGTGTGAGTACCGCAACGACATAAGTTTCTGTCCAATCCTGTCCGAATTTCGACCTCATCGGGCTTTTTATTGCTTTCCAGCAATGCTACTGCCGCGATTACCATACCATTGAGGCAGTAGCCACATTGGGCTGCCTGTTCCTTAACAAATGCACTTTGTACCGGATGTAATGTTCCGTCGGAATGCGTTAGCCCTTCCAGCGTTGTGATTTTCCGGCCCGACATTTCTTCTACGGGTACCCGACAACTGGGCACCGCCTGGCCGTCCATCAGCACCATGCATGAGCCACAGACTTCGATCCCACAGCCATATTTTGGCCCGTTCAGTTCCAGTTGGTTGCGAAGTACATAAAGCAGCGGCGTGGCAGGATCGACCCGGACCGTATGTGTCTCTCCATTCACTCGCAGGGTGACATCTTTTTCCATATCATTGGTTTTAAAAATCAGTGGTTCACTACCTCAACAACATCATTTTAGGCATATTGTTGACTTATAAGACATTACCTATAAGTATTGAAAGACCATTGTGTCCAAAATCTTGCCTTCTTTTGTGGCTTTCTTTGCAAATCGAAAATTTAAATCAATAGTCTGATTCCCAAATTTAACCCTGATTGCCTGTTTAAATAGCCCATTTGCCCTGATTTTACCACATTTATTCGACAATTTCTAAAAATTCCCTGTCTGGCCGAGGCTGGCCTTTTTGCATTACGTTTTTTACCACTTACCTTTTGCGTCGTAAGTTGATAGAGTAATGAAAGTTTTAATTTCATGACTGCCAAACGTAATTCCCCTCACTCTCAATCCGAACTCTACGAAGCCCTCAAAAAGCGGCAGGGCTGGGCATATGATTACGTGTATGCCGAGTTATCGCAGTCGTTCCGGTATTGGGTCGAGCGGAACAGCGGCACGGATATGGACGCCGAAGACGCTTTTCATAAGGGACTTCTAAATTTTCTTCTCAATCTGGAAACGGGGAAATATGAATTTAGGGAAAATGCCAAAATCACGACTGTGGTATTCGATTATTGCAAAAAAGTCTGGCTCAATGAACTGGCATCCAGCCGTTTGAAAAAGCGTTCTACGATGCCTGACGCCTACGACCCGGTTGATGACGTTGATTTACAGAAAGACCTTGAACGAGGAGAAACCATTGCCCAGGTCCGTCAGGCACTAAACCAGTTAAAAACCGACTGCCGGAAACTGATCGAGTATTTTTATTTTGACGAACTATCCCTCAAAGAAATTGCCCAAAAACTGGGTATGAAAGAGTCCTCTACCAAGCAAAAGCGATACGACTGCACCGAAAAATTGAAACAGTTGGTGTTAAAACAAGCCCCCCGGAACTGATGAATCAGGAACAATTTGACAGAGTAGAAGCCTACTTACAAAATAAGCTTTCGGGTAGCGAAAAGCTCGCTTTTGAAAGCGATTTGAAGATAGACGCAGAACTAAGATCGGAATTATTAATACAGCAGAAAATGCGTTTGGGATTGCGGGCACTCGCTATTGAACGGCAAATCCTCGAGGCCCGTCAACGCACTCAATCTCCGCCCCAAAGTACGATCATAAAGAAGCTTGGCGGCCTGCAAAACTGGGGCCTGGCCGCTTCCATAGTAGTGATGCTGGGCGCTGGGTGGCTGGTCTGGGAATACAACCAAACTACCAGTAATGCTGAGCTGAGAGGGTTGGCCGAACACGAAATGACCGATGTGCGGTACAAATCCATGCCCTTCGATTCTTTGCAAAACATCACCAGTACTGCTAATTCGCTAGAAGCCCGCCAAAAAGCCGAATGGTACGTGGCGCTGACGTATATGCACAAAGGACAAAAGAAAGAAGCGAGAGCTTTACTCGACAAAATCGCTGACACTCCCGAACATGCCTACCAAGAAAGAGCCAAAAAACTACTAAAAGAGGGTTTTGATTAATCTCCACGCAGCCATTCCAGATTCTCACTTGAAAATATAGCGCACAGCCAGACCTGTACTTTGTGTAGCTACGCCAAGGCTTAATCCCGTTGCTTTTTTGTTTTTGGGCAAGACAAAAAGTATGACTTCCGTGATGGCCGCCGCGCCCGCTACGCCCAGCGCGGCCATGAACTTGGAGCGGTCATTTTTCGCGTCGGTTGTGGCCTTATAAGCCGTTTGCCATTGACTGAATTCGCCGGGTGACATAATAACATTATCACCATCGGGGTCGGCAGTTTTACCAATGCGGCTCAATTCGTCGAGTTTGGACTGGTAGTTATTGTTGAGTGAGTAGGCATACGCTCCTGCTCCCACGCCAATGGCCGCTGCCAGCGTTTTAGCCAAAATTCGGCGCTTCGGTCGGGTAAATTCAACAGGTCCGGGTTTGGCAGATGTAATCGTAATTTGTTCAAGCGTCTCTTCTTTCGTTGCTTCCTGGGGTTCCTCTTTGCTTTCTGTGGGAGGTACTTTCGAAGCCTGCTCTTGCTCTCTTTTTATAAAAAACTCACTGTTTTGTATTTGCAACTGTATTAGGTCCGGCTTCGTGGCGTATTGCAAGGCTTTCTGGTAGCGTTCTCTGGCAGCTGCATACTCTTGCTGATTATAAAACCTGGTAGCCTCCTTCGTCCAGTAATCCGTCAGGTTAACTTTCGTAATTGAATCTTTGGGGTTCTCGGCTAATATTTTTTCAAATGAACCTACCGCTTCTGCCCCATTACCCTGATTCAGGGAGTTATTGGCCTGCTCGCGAAGTTTAATAAGTTGCTGGCAAAGTTCGATTCTCCCTTTGGCGTAGGGATCATTCTCAAAATTGGGTACTTCCAGGCAATTGCGATACTGGCGAATAGCATTTTGATAATCACCCTGATCAAAATAATCGTCGCCGCGTTTTTTATAACGTTCATATTCCTCATCTATAGTCTGGCCAACGTTTTGTTCTTCAACATTAGCAAAACTCAATGCAGCTGCCCTGGCTAAGTTGGTTCCGAAAACAAATGAAGCAATGATAGTAAGTAATATAAATCTTCGCATCGACCATTATTGGTTAATTTCACATTCCTTGATCTTGTGGCTGACTTCCTCAGTGGGCCGCAGCGATTGTGCGACCTTATACCAAGCCATTGCTCCCACAAAACCATTATTTTCGAATATTCGGTTGCCTTTTTCCAGGTATTTGGTATAGGTAGCATCACCCTTACTGGTATCCAGGGTATTCGCTGCCGCCAACTGATTGGCTTTCTTAAAAAAACTCATCGCGGCGTTTTTATCATTACTTGAATTGATCGCAGCGTTTCCTTTCTCAATCAATTCTTCGTATTCCTGCTGAGCCAGCTGTTTTTTGACTACGGCGTTATCGACTACTTCTTCGGCCGGCTTTAATGTCTTTTTCTCTTCTTTTTTCGTGAGGGGCGCCCCCGAACCGGGCTGATCACTCAATTTATCACTATTCTGGCCAATAAGGGAAGCCTTCTGGATTGTGGACGCAGGAGTCGATTTCTTTTCATCATTATAAACCGGATTCTCTGAGTCAGAAGTATTCTCAGTCTGAATCTGCCCTGTTTCAGTATTCGTGGAATCAATCCTATTGGACCACACATACGAGCCGATCAATAGTACTACTGCCCCCACGGTTAAGGGAAGCCATGACCGCACCGACTGGACAAATTTCAGAGTAGGTTGTATGGCCTTTTCCAACTCAATCGCTCTTATATCGCTCGTTTTTGGGGCAGAAGTATCCTCCGTGGGAATAAATACGTCAGTATAATCCTCAGCCGAAGCCACAGCATAGACCGGCTTGGCAACCGCAGTCTGTGTGGTAGGCTTTTCCAGCAAAGTCAGTAGTTCGTCCGGCTTACGTACCCGCTCGCGAATATCCTTGACCAAGCAGCGCCGGATCATAGTTTGGAAAGGCTCCGCGATGGTATTCAGGCGATCTGGAAGCTGGACCGAAGCAATTTTATTCTCTATCTCGCGGCGTTGGGTAGGTTCGCTCGCCCGGTTGCCCGCGCTGAAAGGCTTTTCGCCCGTAATCATTTCGTAGAGAATCACCCCAAAGGCCCACAAGTCAAGGTTGAAACTGACCGTGCCGCCTGTAATTTGTTCGGGAGCCTTGTAAGCTGGTGTTCCCCGGCCATCGCTCAGGTCAAAGTCGGAGCTGTTTACTTCGTCTTCAGCGACGAATTTACTCAGGCCAAAGTCAGCGATTTTGGGCACAAGTCGCCCCTGATTGTCGCGCGAAATAAGGATATTGGCGGGTTTGAAATCACGGTGGACGATTCGGTGCCGGTGTAGTAATTTTAAACCTTCCAGAATTCCCCTTACCAGTTCTCTTAGTTCGGTATCACTCAGGGTGCGAGATCGCAAAAGGTCAGCCAGGTTGCCATCGGCGTAGTATTTCATGATGGCAAAATCACTCATCCCCATTTCAGTTTGGAGACGGTAGCAACTATCATAACGGGCAATATTGGCGTGGCGCGGAACCTTGCGGGCCAGTTCCACCTCCGCTTTGAGGGATCGGGAATCATCGTGCCTGCATTCGCTGATTTTGATAGCGACCCATTCGGTTTCTACCTGGTCTTCCACTTTAATCACCTTGCCGTAAGTACCACTGCCAAGCCACAGAGTATCATCTCCGAATTGAATCGGATACCGTTGACGAAAATCAGAATAGGTGGTGAAAGAGGAATTCATGTTAGTGTGTTATTTAATCGGGATACTTGGTAATCAAAACGTCCAGACCGCCTGAGGCAGGTAGTGTAGTTTCGTTCAAACTGATACTGCCCCCCGAAAAACCAACCATAAAGATAAGACTGCCGCTGCTATTCATAGCCAGAGAATTAAAACCATCCTGTGATGTGCTGCCGATCGACTTGGCGAACCGGAAGTTACCATTGGGATCATACTGCGCCAGAAATCCATCGGTATCGCCCGCCGAGCGGACCGTGGTGCTTCCAAACTGGCAATTATCACTCAGCAAGCCGGCCAGATAGATATTTCCCGCTTTGTCGAAAACAATCTTGTTTCCCGCATCAAAACCAGAACTACCGGCCGTCCTGATCCATTCCATATTCAAAGTACTTAGGCTGTATTTCGCCAGGAAAATATCGCCCTCGCCCCCCCGGTAGTTGACCGAGGTCGATCCGTATTTGTTACCGCCCACGATTCCGGTAGCGTACAGAGCACCGTTATTGATTGTCAAAGTATTCCCATACACAAACGTTCCAGAATTGCCTTGGTGAAATTTTTGCAAATTGCCGAAAGAATCATATTTGGCGATAAAAATGTCGGGATTTACATTAGAGGAATAATTGCTTGCTGCCCCCGAAGCAGATCGAAAAGTACCAGGCGACTCGTAGCTTCCCAGCATATATACATTGCCATCGTTATCGACTGCCACACTGCTGGCGAAGTCACTCTCAGATCCTCCACTAGACACAGCCCAGAGGACATCTCCATTGTAGTTCAGCTTAGCCAGAAACATCTCATTTTTACCCTCTACACCCAGGCCACCCAAAGTAATGGAGCCAAGGACTGTATTGGCTGCGCCGAAGGTTCCGGTCATGTAAATGCCGGATGAATGCAAAGCGATGGACGTAGCGGCGTCGGGATTGCCACCGCCGTAGTTTCTGAACCATAGCAGGTTTCCGTCCCGGTTATACTTGGCCAGAAAAGCGTCGCTTTTTCCTTTTACCGTCTTGCGAGATAGGATACCCAGCCGCACGTCGTCGGGGTTGGCATAATATCCCGCATTGGTACTTACTTCACCTGTCACGTACACATCACCGTTGGCATCGATGGCGATGTCTTTCACCTCCTCGGTTTCAGTGCCCGTGATGCGCTGAATCCAAAGGCCGTCCCCCTTGCTGTTGTACTTAGCGATAAAAATATCATTGAACCCGTCGACTCCCATGCCCGCAGAGCCAAATGAAAAAGACGAACTATAAGTACCTACCACGTAAACATTACTGGCCGCATCCACGGCAACGCCTCTGCCGATATCATTACCTGCCCCCCCCAATTTCCAGGCGGCAAACCGGGCCGAGGCCGAGATACCAGGGTCAAAATCAGTGCTGGTTGTCCGGGTGATTTTCTCACCACAAACCGATTCGACCTCCGCCGTAATCGTATAGCTACCAGCGGAAGGAAAAGCGTAACTAAACGCCGTCGTATCGGAACGCTGCTGCTGAGTGAGCGTAGTGTTGCCATTAGCTACTTTCCACACTACCGCCTTCACGTCGGCAGGAGCTGTAGTTACGAGCTTATAACGGTAGGTATCGTTGATGGAATTTACAACCGTTATGTCCGAAGGCAACACACAGGTTTTCACGGTAGTAGAGGTCGTAATCTTGAGCGTACTTTTTTCTCCACATACCGTTTCTATCTCCGCGTTGACAGTATAAGTACCCGAAACAGCGTAGGTATGGCTGAAGGCAGTAGTATCACTGAGCTCTGTTTGCTTCAATATAGTGTTACCCTGTTGTACCTTCCAAATCACGGCTTTGATGTCAGCTGGCGCAGAAGTTACGATGGCGTAAGTATAGGTAGTTTTATTAACCCCGATGGTGATGGCATCGGTAGGTAAGGTGCAGACTTTTAACGTCTTGAGAGTTGGATCTTCCCATTCACAGCTCAGAACCAGACCCACTGAAAAAAGCAGGGTAAAATAATAGGCCAGGGAAAGAAGCCTTTGCCGTAAAAGTTTTTCCATTGTGGATATCGGTAACTTGGTACTTTATTATTTTCCAAAAATACTAATTTTCTTATCTCCAGGAACTCATCTCTAAATCATCGGAAAACTTCCCGTAAAACAAAGGCGACTGATGGTTAGGGGTTTCCCGCCTGATCCGCGGCGCCAGATAGCCATAAAGTTCTTTGATCGTAACGGTTTGATTCTTATTGGCGTCCGCTTTCCCAGCCAGACCGCTGAGCAAAAAATAGGTAAACACGCCCCCTCTACGCATTCCACTTTCAACCGAACTTTGTGTGGAGCGGGAGGAAAGCATCAGCACTACATTGGCGGAAGCGGGTTCTCCAGTAGACCGGGCATTCCAGGCCTGATGGGTAGTCATGCCGCCCGAAAGGCAGGCATCGACAATGCATAGCTTGGTCGATGCCATCGAAGGCTTAAAGTTTGCCTTAACCTCGCGATGCGTCAGCATGGTGTTAGAATTTGACGTGCTGACATCATAGGGTAGAAAACCACCTTTCGTTCCATGACCGGAAAAATAAAAAATGACCCGGTCTTGCGGTGTGGCTTTTCTGAAAAGGCGCATCGCATGCCCAATGGCCGCTTTGGTGGCTTTTTGGTTAGTCAGCAATATAATATTCTGGCTCGGAACAGCTCCCCCGGCGGTACTTCGCAGAAATTCGCTAAACCGCCGCGCATCCTGGTCGGCGTAGCGGAGGTCGCCATTGCGGTAGTTTGAAAATTTGTAATCGGCAATACCGACAATAACGGCATAGGTCGTCTTCGCTTCGGCCCGTTGGCAGGCGAAAGAAACGACCCATATCGTAGTGAGCACCCAGAAAATCAGCCTTTTGGCAGCAGATATCATTCCATGTTACGTAATTTCAAAAGCATGGTTTCCTGTAAATTTGTCGAAAATACATCCATCGGTTGCGTAGCCTGTGTACTTTCAATTGCCCGCACAGCCACCAGGCAGCCCGAATAGTTATCGCGGGTTTGCCCCTGGCAGCGAAGCAAAATCTGTTCTAAAAGTTTTGTGAGTGGTATATTCTGAGCAAATACCGCTTCAAGAATCTGGTTATCTACCTGTTCCATAACCCCATCAGTACACATAAAAAAACAATCGCCCGCTCGAATGTCAGTCAGGTGGCTGATATCGGGAGTATTCATTTTGGGCGGAAATACACCGGACTCAGCTCCTACCAAACGGCTTAGCGTACTTCGGCGCGGGTGAGTAAGGGCTTGTTCCTCAGTAATAATTCCGTCAGCAACCAGTTCCTGTACATATTTATGATCTTGGGTCTGGTAAAGTACTTTACCTCCCCGCAGATGATACACCCGGCTATCGCCCAGGTGAGCTATGGTGGCACCGCGTTTGTGGAAGTATAGGAGTGCCACTGTCGTACCAAGCTTGTTTACCAGAGGATTGAGCCGTAGGTAATCGGCCAGGACGAAGTAGGTGTAGTTGAGCGCATCCACCAGATTTGCTTCGTTTATGGACTCACCAACCTGTTGCCGGAAGAACTTGGCCAGAGCCTCTGCTACCAATTGGCTGGCCACCTCGCCTCGATCCCAACCACCGATTCCGTCGCAGACTACAAACAGACGGCTCTTCTCATCCACCGGAAGCACAAAATCTTCGTTGTTGGCACGTTGACCCATCAGGGAAAAGGTGAGCGGTTTTTCTAGGATAATTGTCAAAATACCAAAAGTTAAGCTACGCTCAAATTTGTAAAGTAATGAGAAAAACTACTGGGTTTCATCGGGATCCAGAGGTTTCAGCATCAGGTAACTTTCCAGCATCCTGGGTGGAATTCGAAAGGCTTCGAGACGAAAGAAATCTTTTCCCCCCAAACCTAGTACGCCCTGATCCCCAATATCAATTTTTTCGCCATTCTGAAGCAGGTACCCATTGAGCAGGGTACCGTTCAAACTGTTTTTATAATGGTGTGAATCTATGTCGGAAGCCCCGTCCTGGAGTTGGTAGCGAAAACTACCCTTCCATTTATCGAATAGTACCTCGATAGTACAATGTCGCCTACTGATGTAGCACTTCCCATTGTGGACCAACCGCTCTACTGCTACCTCACAGGTGAACGAATGCCCTACCACGTTGGTACCCAACCGAAGCGGGAATACCTGTGAAGGATCGGCCTGATACACCAGGCGACCGAATTCAGGCAAGCCCTGTAAAATACGCTCGTCGTAATAGGGCAGAGTTAGAAGGTTCGTATGCCCGCAGCCCGCATGAGTACATTGAATACTGCCTACCTCATAATCACGAGCCTTCACCGCTATACTTCTGCCACATTTTTGGCAGGCGATAAGGGCATTTTTATAATTCGCCATTAGTCCATTTCCGGCATTTCGGCATCGTTTACATAACCGCTTTCAACGGTGTAGTCGTCGTCGAAACTATCGTTGAAATCCTCGCCTGTATCCGTTACAAAAGCCAGGCTGGTTTCAAGCGGATTAGTGGCAAGTTCACTCAATGCTTCCAGATGGGTGATTTCTGCCGTAAAGGGTTCTTCGATAGCTTGCTGGCCAGTTATCTGTTGGGAATTTGTATCGAATTGAATGATAGTATCAATCATCTCATCATACTCAGCGTCCACAAAAGCGATGATCCCATTGGTCGTTTCGTCGATGAATACAATTGCGTCGGCAATGCCGTCGTGGTCGTCGTCAATACCCAGAGCGGGTCGGCCATTAATGATGAGATCGTAGTAAGCAGGCTCCTGCTCTATGATACCAGTCGGCTCATCATCAATACTAGTTACAATTGATTCATCACCAATAATTAGCGCACTATCATCTGAGCCACCAGCAACGATCTCTTCGTTTATCCCGGCATTTTCCGGTGGAACCACAGTCGGAATAACATCGGTGGGTTCTTCATTAACCTCGGCTATAAACACTGTTTCGTCAGGATCGCTGATAGTTGGCGTGTTTTCAGTGGGCCTATACCCTACGTCACTCAAAAATTCCTGTCGCTGGCCCAAAGACAACCCCTGCCATTCCTCTAGGGTATAAGTATTGTAAACCTCGCCCCGCCAAGAAAAAATACCGCCCAGTCCAACTTCCTCACGAGCAGCGGCATAAGCTTGTCCAAAAGTCATACCTGATTCGACTTGCTCAGCAATTACAATATTTTCGCCTGGTGTTATTGTACCGTTCTGTACAGATGACAATTGATTATGTCGAACCGGAGCCGAAGTCTGTTTAGTATCAACCACATCGTTTCCAGTGTCCTCACCATTCGTATTACCTTCTGGTGTTACAGTATCTGATTCCAATTTTTTTATTATTGAATCGTAGTTCACCGCCGCAAAAACGGCACCGCCACCCAGAAGTACTGCTGCCGTGGCAAGCGCCGCTTTCTTCCGGTCACTAATTTTGATTTTGTCATCGGTAGGTTGGGATAAGGGAGGAAGCGGAGCGGAAAACCGGTTGAAAACGTCGGTCATTTCCTGATCAGTTGGCGAGGTGTTGGTCATGAGGGATGTGCGTTTTTTTGATGTTTATCAGAAGAGATAAAAAAAGGTAAGTCAAAAAATAAAAAAAATTACTTCACCCACACTACCTTGCATCTGTGGCACTTTTTCTGCCTTTCCAGAAGCTCATATTCCCGATTACCGAATGGCTCACCGCACATTGGGTTGGGACAACGGTAGCGTTGCCGGTACTCCTTCTCGATCAGTTCCAATTTTTCGTCGGTAGAAAGAAAATGGGAAGAGAGCGTTGGAATCAGTATACTCAGTCCGGCACTCGAAAGCATCGCCAGAAAACCCAAACTGCCGGCTGTGGCTACCGTACCAATGCCAATCATCGAGCCGCCTACTACGCTCCAAAGGCGTATCATTTTCTCGCGGTTGCGACAAGCTTTTCGGAGGATCGGGTAATCATCGTATACCTTTTTCAAATGCCCAAACTCCACTGTAAAATCAAGCGGATCCTTTTTTAAATGTGAGCTTCCGGTATCACTACTGCCATTACCAGGCAGAAGTTCTTTTACCTTGAATGGATGATCAGCCAACCAGATTTCATCTTCCAGATCTACCAGTTTCCGTACAATCTGTACCTTATTCTCTCTTTCATCCGCGAAAAAGGTACCATGCTTACTACCACTATCTTCAAGGATAAAACTTGTAGGCGAGCAGACGAATAACTTGGCGTGAGAACGGCTGATTTTGGGATAGCTCAGAACGACCGTATTTGCTTCGTCGCGCCCCAGAGTAATAGTCTGAATCTCAGGAACAGATGTGGCTGAACTCATTCTTTGATGGCGGGTTTTTGGTGTAGCAAATTAAACCAAAAACTCGAACTAAAAAAACCGTTTACGTACTACCTCTTCCTGCCCAGCGAATCATATATCACTCTCCTTTCCCACAGAGGCCCGCATTCTTCCAGAAACGCCAGGTGTACCGGGTCTGTCTGGTATATTTCTTCTTCAATGAGATTCTTGAAAAAGCAGAGCCAAGAAACAGAATATTCTTTCTCAATATCATCGCTACTGGTGCGAGCGGGGCGGCCGATGTGGGAGAATTTTACAGCAGAAATCTTGGCCAATTTCTCCAGGCCTTCGAGTAATTTGGCCTCATCCTGAGCACTATTGGTGTCTTTCAGGTAAAAAAAGACATGATGCACGAAAAGGTCTTTTTTTCCGGCAGGTTCAGTCAGCAACGTAGAAGTTCCGAGAGCAGTTAATCCGGCCTTTTTTAAGAAATTTCTTCTGGGAGTTTTGCTCATAGTACTTTGTTGATAAATAAGCTAGGATACCAAAGCGCCGGTTGTACTCTCTCTGGAGGTGAAATTGTCATCTCTATTCCCAACATTAGACGACTGATTTTCTCGCTCCGCTGCCTGCTCCTCCTCGATCCATTGTTCAATCATCCCAAATACTCGCTCAGTAATAAGTACGGCGCTGCCGAAAGGGCGATTCTCGGGCAACGCGCCACAAGAGGCGGCGTTTCCCGATACATGAATACCAACTACCCGCGCCTCACCGTCAATCATCGTCCAAACGGGCGAACCGCTGTTGCGCTTGGTAGTTGTGAAGGGATGCAACAGGCAACGGTCGGTAATCTGGACAATTCCGCCCGACTCTTCCCACATCTCGAAATCGGGGCGATCGATGGGGTAGCCCGCAATGCGGATGGGCTGTTCCTCGGTCAGGGAAAGATTTTCGTAGAATTCTCTTTGCCATTTAAAATGCTGTTTCGTCCACTGAGGTATTGTCGGCTTTTTCAGGAAAATAATTCCGAAGTCATCTTTGACGAAACAGTAAGGATTATTGTAAGCCTCCACCTTGCGAATCTGAAAATCAGGCAGCTTTACTTCCAGCACATCCTGCGACTTCACCTGGGAATTCTGATGCGGATAAATTTTCAGTCGCTCGATATACGTTTCCTGCTCATCGAGCGAATGCCCGGCAGTCACGAGTACGTTGGGGGCAATAAGAAATCCGGTGGAGCGGTTGACGAAAGTGACAGGCTCGTCATTTTCTCCCACGCGGTACATTTCAATGAGACAAATGGATTCGTAGGGCGCAATTTCGGCGTTTGCAACTCGGTTGCGGGACATAGCGGGCAATTTTGCGAAATACCGAAACGGTAATTTTCGCGTTAAGGTTCAAACCAATTTAGCCCAAATACCGTACCATGTCAAGAAAAATCCTGTTGTCTTTCGTCCTTCTCGGACTGTTTTTAGTTGGCTGTGCTCAAACGAGTACTCCTGTCAATCAGGAAATTGAAGTAGAATTTAACGAGCGCCAACTCGACAAATACCTGACCCAATACGCCGAACAACTTGACCTGAGCCGCCGTCAGCAGCGCCGCATTGCCAAAATTGAAAAGCGCTACGATAAACAAAGTGGAAAAATTGGCACCCTGCAATTCGGCCAAAAGAGAAATCTGCAAAAAGACAAAGCGGAAGACTTGCTAAATATCCTGACTGACCGCCAAATCGAGCAGCTAAACCAACTGGCGGGGAAAAAGGGATTATTTAGAAAGTTGGCAAAATAAGGAGCATGTAATGCACAAAGTAATTAGTGCTGGTTTTCTTACAGGCTCCTTTCTCCCAATACTCCTCCACTCAGCCTGAGTAGCTCTATTTCTGCCAGTTTCGCATTGTATTCGGCTTCGATAAGACGCGTTTCGGCGGCGACCGTGTTGCGTTGCACCTCGCGGAATTCGTAGGACGTTGAGTTGCCTACCCGATAGCGTTCAAACGCAATTTCGACGTTCTGGCGGGCCAATTTGGTGTTGGCTTCTTCCAGGGCAACAAGTTGCAGACTGTTCCGGTAACTCAGGACGCTCCGGTCGAAAGAAGCCAGAAGCTGATTCCTGATGTCGGACTCCTGGTCTTCTACAATCAGGGAGTTGATCTTGGCATTCTGAATTCTCCGGCGCTGGTTAAAACCATCGAAAACATTCACAGACACCCGGGCGCCGTAGCTCCATACATCGTTTCTCCCTTTTTTCAGACCAAAACCAGCCTGGTTATTAGAAGTCGTGTACGCAAATCCACCCAACAAATCTACCTGAGGGTACTGCTGCGCCGAAAGGGCTTTGATGTTCAGTTCGGCCAGGCGGCGTTGCTGGGCGGCGAACACCAGATTCGGGTTCTGCGCCAAAAGACTTTGCCGAAGATCATCGATTGAAATATTCTTCCGTGTGATCGTCGTGTCCGAAACTACGAAATCCTGTGTTGCATCCCTGGCCAGAAGCGCGTTGAGGTCAATTTTGGCATTTCGCAGTGTCTGCTCCTGCGCGATGTAGGCCGCAGTGTCCCCATTGTAGTCTACCTGGGCATTTATAAAATCTACCTTGGAGCCCGTGCCTACTTCATAAAATGCCTTGGCCAGTTCGAGGCGATCTTTCGAGATATCCAGCGCGTTGCGCAATGCCCGCACCCGCTGGTACTGTCGAATGATTTCGTAGTAAGCCGAGCTGATATCGGCCACGGTATTTTCTATGGTGATCTTGGCGTTGGTGCGCCCCGCCCTTTCCAACTCTTCCAGCCGATCCTGGGCGATGAACATTCCCAGACCGTCGAAAATCGTCCAGTTTAGGGATACCCCGGAATTGGAGTTGTTATTATTCACCCCTGAACGGTTAATGGGGTCCTGCAAAGCATTGAAAAATTCCTGGCGCAAGTGGCTCGACGTATAGTTTTTCTGCGCTATTGCCGTCACTACTGGCAAAAATCCCGCGTTTCCCAGCGAATTGTCGTTTTCTGCAATTTTGATTTGCTTTTCCGAAATTCTGATAGCGTAATTTTTTTCCAGGGCTATACCTATGGCCTCTTCAAGGGTGAGGGTATTCTGGGCAAAAGTACTTGGTATGGTAGCGCCAAAAAGGGTAGTCAGGATGATGCAAATTCTGAACCTGGCAATGAATTGAGTAGCGGCTTTCGACGACATGAATTTGGTTTTGTGGGTATTCCGGGATTATTTTAACATTCGCTTCACAAGAATACTTAATTGTTCCGACAAATTACCTCCTAACTTTTCCCAAATCATGCGTATGCCCCGAATTTTTATATTTCTTTGCCTCATTACTCCCACTTTTCTTTGGCAATGCCAGACCAAAGATCGGGTGGATATTATCCTTCATAATGGTTTGGTTTACAGCGTCGATTCTGCCTTTTCAACCCAGCAGGCCTTTGCAGTAAAAGATGGAAAATTCGTAGCTGTCGGTAGTAACGACGACATTTTGAATAGTTACGAATCGGATTCTGTAATTGACGCGGGCGGCCAGGCCGTGTTTCCCGGCCTTTATGATCCGCATAGTCATTTCATGGGATTGGGCGCCAAGCTGAATTCTGCCGATCTGGTCGGCACCAACTCTTACGCCGAAATCGTGGAGCGCCTTAAAGATTTCCGCAACCAACATCCTGATCGGGAATGGCTCATAGGACGCGGCTGGGACCAGAACGACTGGGATGACAAACGCTTTCCTGACAAATCTTTACTGGACGAGGCTTTTCCTGATGATCCGGTGTACCTTACCCGCATCGATGGCCACGCGGCTTTGGTCAATTCCAAAGCCCTGCAACTAGCCAAAGTCGACGCTTCGAGCAAAGCGGAAGGCGGTTTGGTTCAGTTAAAAAACGGTCAGCCGACCGGAATTCTGGTGGATAATGCCCAACGACTGGTAGGTGAGGTAATTCCAGCTGCGACGCCGGAGGAAAAGCGTCAGATGCTGAGAGCCGCCGAAAAAGCGTGCCTTGCATTGGGACTGACGACCGTTTCCGACGCCGGACTCAGCCGCAACGACATTATGCTGATCGATGAAATGCACAAAAATGGCTCGCTCAAAATTCGGGATTACGCCATGATTAGCGTCAGCCCCGAAAACCTGGATTATTATCTGCCCAAAGGTCCCTACCAAAGCGACCGCCTGACAGTACGCTCGTTCAAGATTTATGCCGACGGAGCATTGGGCTCGCGTGGTGCCTGTTTGCTACAACCCTACGCCGACGATCCCTCGACGGGTTTTCTTCTTACCCCGGCGGCTACGATGGACGGGTACTTTGCCCGCATAGCCAATAGTGAGTTTCAGGCTAATACCCACTGCATTGGTGACTCGGCGAACCGACTTGTGCTGGATCTGTACGGCAAGTACTTAAAAGGTCCCAACGACCGCCGGTGGCGTATTGAACACGCCCAAATCGTCTCGAGACCAGACGTCTCGAAGTTTGGTAAGTACTCGATCATTCCTTCCGTGCAGCCTACTCACGCCACTTCTGATATGTACTGGGCCGACGAGCGCCTCGGACCTGAGCGTATAAAAACAGCCTATGCTTTCAAAGACTTGATGAAAGAGAACGGCTATATTCCGCTAGGCAGCGATTTTCCGGTAGAGGCAGTCAATCCGCTCTTCGGCTTTCATTCCGCCGTGGCCCGTACCGACGACAAAAACTACCCCGATGGCGGTTTTCAAATGGAAAACGCCCTGAGCCGGCAGGAAGCTCTGCGTGGGATGACGATTTGGGCAGCTAAGGCCAATTTTGAAGAAAAAACGCGCGGCAGTATTGAGCCCGGCAAATTCGCCGACTTCGTGATTTTGCAAAAAGATATTATGAATATTCCGTTGACTGAAATTAGGGCGGTGAAGGTAGTGAGAACGGTATTGGGAGGAGAAACACTGTTCAAATGATTGTGTAGTTGTTGAACTGTTGAATCGTGTAATTGACGTTCGATAATTTTTTGTTGAAGTGTATAACCAAAGGCTCAGACAAAAAAATGGCCTACTAAATCAACATCAACTATACAATTCAACAATTTCACACTTTAACAACCATCCATGTCTACCTTTCGCAAAAAAGTCCATTACATTCTGACTATCAGCACCAAAGGAAAGAAAGGATTTTCTCTGATGGTCAACCTTTTCATTATCTGGCTGATTGCTCTCAATTCGCTGGCGATAGTTCTGCATTCGGTGCCGGAGATTCGCGAGCATCCGCGGCTGGGACAGTTATTTATTGACTTCGAGATTTTTTCGGTGTTGATTTTTACCGTCGAGTACGTGCTGCGGGTATGGGCGAGCGTTGAAAGTCCAAGATACCATGATCCGTTTTGGGGGCGGATAAAATTCGTATTCTCGGGCTGGGCACTGGTAGACCTTTTAGCAATCCTGCCCTTTTTTCTTACCTTTTTCTCTGTCGACTTTGGTCTGATTAGGATGCTACGCATTTTGCGACTGGTACGCCTGTACCGGGTTACCAAGTACTCGCGCGCCCTAAATATGATCAAAACGGCAGTACGCTACACGAAAGAAGAATTGATTTTGAGTTACGCCTTTCTGCTTTTCGCGATGCTGATCGCTTCCAGTATTATCTATTACATCGAGCACCCCGCTCAGCCCGAGGTTTTTACAAGTATTCCGGCTTCTATTTGGTGGGGCGTCGTGACCATGACAACTCTCGGGTATGGCGACATGGTACCCATTACCGCTTTAGGCAAAGTCTTTGGCGGATTTATTTCCATCCTCGGGGTGGCGCTTTTTAGTCTGCCAACGGGTATTCTGGCCTCGGGATTCATCGAGCAAATTAATGAATCAAAGCGCGGTCACAAAACAGTAAAGTGCCCGCATTGCGGCGAGGAAGTGAAGGTGTAGCTTCAAGCGACGAAGTAAAAGTCGGATATTCATGACATCCTGACTAGTTACTCGGTCGCTTTATCAATTTATCGCTTTATTTCCTCTTCAACGAGCTCAGATACTCTACCAATCCGGTCAGCTCGGCTGTGCTCATGGCATCCTGCAGGCCGGAAGGCATGATTGACTCGTCGAGCTGCTTCATCGATTTGACGTTAGCCATTTTGTACTCCTGCGTGGTACCACCCGGAAACTTCATGATGAGGTCCGTTTCGGTTTTGCTGGACACGATACCCATGACCGACGAGCCGTCTTTGAACTTCACTTCCCACCCTTCATAACCAAAACTGATGCCCGCGCTGGGATAATAGATAGCCAGATACTCGCCTTCTTTGGGTAGTTTGCTGCCAATTTCCGAAAGCTTGGGCCCAAAGTCCGCGCCCTCTCCATTGATTTGGTGGCAGGTTGCGCAATACATTTTGAACGTTTCTTTGCCCTTTGTCACGTCGCCTTTCATCTGCACAAGTTCTGTTACCGGCGGATGCTTCCGAACATTAGCCGTACCACCGTCAAGGTACTTAGCTGCTTCGGTCCGTACCGATTTGCGCCAGGCGCCACTTACGCTTTGCACCCCGGCGGCTTTCAGGTCGCCCGTCAGTTTATTTTCTTTTAACAAATTGAGTACCATATCTTCGCCGGCCTGACTCCCCCCAATGGCCCGTGTCGCTTCTCGCCGCAGGGTTATTGGTCGTTTTTCATCCAGAGCCACGGTACGCAGGATATCCAACGATTCTTTGCTGCCTACGCTACGAATTGAAGCCAGAGCGGCCCCGGCTTTCTGAGTATCGGCACTTTTGAGCGCATCCCAGATCATGGGAGCGCCTCCCTGCGCCAACAGAATCCGACCCGCATCGCGACCAACTGCATCATAAGGCTTAGAGGTGGCTAGTTGGAGCAATCGCTTGTTTTCGGAAGGTACTCCATAGCGATCCACCAGTTCAATGTATTCCGGTGTGCCGTAGGTAGCATCCAGCAGATTTTGCAACGCGGCCATAGCCTTAGGCGTTTTTTTGACGAAATCAGGATCGAGGTGGCGTAATACCAATTTGTTAATCTCTATTTGGTCAGCCCCTTTGCCTTCCATGATTTTTAGTAAGGCTTCTGATTTTTCCTTACCGCCTGGGTTGAAGTCGAAGGCACGAAAGTACCGCAGGCGGCTCTTTAAATCCAGGGCTGGATCGCCCGCCAGCGAGGCCAGATACGGGACGGCCTCGGCAGTACGTGCCCGCCACACGATGTCTTTTCCGGCGGCATTGGTGAGCGGCGACTCCCCTGCCCCTTTCAACCAGGTGTCGAAGAATCGATCCCATTGCCCGGCCGCTCCGATTCCCAGCGCTTCAAGGTACCACCGGTCCTTACCATCGTATTGATTTGCGAGTTCTGCCCAGACCTCGGCGGCTTTGTCTGATTTATTATTATGCAGTGCCAGTGCACACTCGCGGCGCACCTGCGGATCGAGATCGTCGGCTAATTGGGAAATAACGGAAATGTGGTCACCGGGTAGTTCAAGTGTAGCCCGCAGGGCGGTTATGCGCAGGTCGGGGTTGAAGTCTTTCAATGCCTTTTCCAGGTTTGGGGAAGACGCGCCTTCAATTTTGCTCAACAACCACAGCGCCCGTGCCCGCATTCGGGGATTGGCGCTTTCGTCATTGAACAACTTACTCAGCTGTGGTACTGCTTTGGTATCCATATTTTTCAAAGCGTTCCATGCCATGTAGCGCACCGACATATTGGGGCTTTGCAGGGCTTCCACCGCCCCCTCGGCGTTGGTGACATCTACCATTGGAATACGGTAGGGTGTATTGGCGGGAGCCACGCGATAGATGCGGCCCCGGTTAAGGTCTCCCGCCTGATGCCCGCCCACGCCGGGGTCGTACCAGTCGGCCACGATAAGCGACCCGTCGGGAGCCGCACACACATCCGATGGACGAAACCACTGATCACGCTTGCCTTCCAACACATTTTCAATTTTAGCGGTATAGCCCGCGCCGTCCTTTTTCACTATATAAGAGCGTACTACATTAGGACCCGCATCACAGTGAATCATCTGATCCTGAAATACTTTTGGCAGCATTCGGCCCTCGTAAACGATCATACCCGTGGGCGATCCCGCGCCCGTTTGCAGCAGATTAGGTACTACTCCTGGATCGTTGAGATGCCAGTGCCGCAGCGGAATGGAATCTTCCATATTGGTGCGGTTAGCCCGCCAGCCAGCTTTGGTCATTTCATCTTTGTAGCCGTAGTTGCCATAAGGCATAACGTAGTTGATCCGAACTCCTTTATTACCATCATCGTCATTGTCCGACTGCCACATGGTACCGTAGCTGTCGATGGCGACCTCAAAATTATTCCGGAAGTTATTCCCCATAATCTCGGCATTGGTAAAGTCAGGATCACAGCGGAAGACCATTCCCTCCTGATTTTTCTTGAAATCCAGGGACTTACCATCTTTTCCCAGTACAGGATTGCCCTTGCCGTCGAGTAGTTGCCCGCCCTCATTACCAAAGTTAAAGTACAGCTTACCGTCGGGTCCAAAGACGAAAGCATGCATCCCGTGATCATGCTGCTCTCCCTTAATCCCTTCAAAAATAACTTCCTTCTTGTCTGCCTTGTCGTCTCCATCCGTATCGGTCAGCAACCACACGTAGGGACTTTGCGAAACCAGTACTTTGTTGCCCATGACCAGTATTCCCAGCGGGGCGTTCACTTCGGGGCCCTGATAAAAAACCTTGCTCTCGTCTGCTTTCCCATCGCCGTTGGTATCTTCCAGAATCACAATGCGATCCCCTTCGCTATGGGTCGGATTGCCCGTGATGGCGGGGCGGTAGTTATAGGCTTCGCAAACCCACACGCGGCCCCGGTAGTCCACATCGATATTGGTAGGATTAGTAAGCATCGGTTCCGATGCGAAAAGGTTAGCTTCCAGCCCTTCCGCGACGGTCAGGCCAGCTACAGCGTACTTTGGCGAGCGCTTTTGCGACTCGGTCAGATCATTATACAGCGTATCGAGCGTGGCTCCACCCATACGGCTGGGGTTGGTATTTTGGTACGATGAAACCGAAAATCCAAGCGCAGCTACACTCAGAATGATAAAGGAAAATGGTTTGGAAAATTTCATTACATAGTCAGGTTGAATCTGTTGGACAGATTATTTATTAACAACTATCATCCTATTTTGAAGGAGCGTTCTGGTATAAAAGCAAAAAATACGCGGTTTTCTCCATTTTTAACGAAATAAATTTTAGGTTTAAGAAAATTGTTCAAACTGTATTCAGCCTCTAATCTTAAACTACCACTACTTTTTTAAATGAAAAACTGGGATCTCAAGGGAAAGAAAGCCCTAATTACGGGGGGCACCAAAGGAATCGGCGAAGCCTGTGCGCTGCTGATGGCCGAAGCGGGAGCCGAAGTGATGGTGCTGGCGCGTAGCGAAGAAGCCATCGATAAAATGTCCGCTCAGGCCGCCGGTAATAATCTTTCCATCACGGGCAAAGCATTCGATATGGCCGAACCAAAGGTAGCTGGTAAAATTATCGATCATGTGCAGCAAACCTGGGGCAGTCTGGATATCCTGGTCAACAACGCCGGCATGAACATTCGTAAAGCCACGATGGCCTATTCCGACGACGAGTACGATCACATCATGCAAGTCAATCTGCGCTCGGTATTCGAGTTGAGCCGGGCTGCCTATCCGCTACTCAAAGCCAACCGCGGTTGCATTGTCAATATGAGCTCAGTTTCGGCCTTGACGCACATCAGTAGCGGCTCGATTTATGGCATGACCAAGGCCGCACTCACCCAACTCACCCGGAACCTGGCCGTGGAATGGGCCATGGACGGCATTCGGGTCAATTGCATAGCGCCCTGGTACATTGAAACTCCCCTGATCGAAACGGTACTGGCCGACACCGAAAAACTCAAAGGGATTCTGTCCCGTACACCCATGCAGCGGCTAGGTCAACCCGAGGAAGTGGCCGCCGCCGTGTTATTTCTTAGCCTGCCCGCTGCCAGCTATATCACAGGTCAGTGTATCGGAGTAGATGGTGGATTTATTGTAAATGGGTTTTGATATTGATGAGATACTGAGTGGGTAGTTACAGCCATGCCGCTTTTAATGTGCTCACGAAATAAGCTTTTTACTTATCTTTAAAGGATCATTTTGCTGATTGAAGCTGATCAAATTAAGGGTAACAAACTAACATTCAAGTATCTAGAACCCAAGACCATGAACAAACTACTGCTTACTTCCCTGGCGGCTTGCCTGGCGATTTCCGCTACACAGGCCCAAACTTCGCCTGCGCCCAGTGCAGATATTCAAATAAAAACTGCCATGCTCGCCGCACCCAGCGACAAGCGCGACGGGGCCAAAGTGTATGGCTACGGAGCCGATGGCCAGTTTAAAGTACTGCGCGAGGGAACCAACGATCTCGTCTGTCTGGCCGACGACCCAAGTACCAAAGGCATCAATGTGTCTTGCTACCATACCAGCCTCGAACCGTTTATGGCGCGGGGCCGGGAGATGAAAAAGGAGAATATGTCTTCCAAAGAAGTCTTCGATATGCGGGAAGAAGAAGTCAAAGCCGGCAAACTGAAAATGCCCGATGCGCCCGCTACGCTCTTTGTCTACTCCGGCAAAGATGAAGACTACGACGCCAGCAAGGGCGAAATGAAGGACGGCTATCTGCGCTATGTCGTGTACATCCCTTACGCTACCGCCGAAAGTACCGGACTACCTTTAAAGCCCGAAGGTCCGGCGATGCCATGGATCATGGACCCCGGCACCCATCGGGCGCACATCATGATCAATCCACCGAAAGAGTAAGTTTGCCATTCTGATTGGCCCAAACCCAGGAGGCTTCTAACCCGCTTCTACAAAAAAGCCGGAATGCTTGGCTGCATTCCGGCTTTTTTGTATCCTGCCCTATTGCTTCGGCCGGTTGGCTTTGTAAACTGTGGTGCCTTACTACCCATGATTTTTTAACAATCCTCAAAATCCCATGCTCGAACTCATCACTACACTTGCCTTCATCGGGTACTTCTCTTTCCTTCTTTTCTTCGCCAAAAATAGAGGTTATCTCCAATCCACCGCATCCAAACCGATAGTCTTCGATCGCCAGCTATTCCTCCATGCACCTTTGGCCATTCTGGGTGGAATATTGGTATTACTGATCGCAAAAGAAGGCTATCTTATTCACGTCCCTTACCTGGCGGCGGTCCTGGCGGGCGTTAGCCTGGGCTGGCTGGAGCCCCGCAGGGGCTGGATTTTTTCAATTCTGGGGGTACTTATCGTATTGGCAGGATATTTCATTTTGCAGGGCCAATTCGAAAGGAAAGACCTGGCCGCATTCAGCGTTTATGGCTCCGTGGGGCTCATTCTGGTGGGTGGATTGCTGGGCGGCATATTAAAGCGGAAGCTAGGATAAAAATCTGTTATATAAATACTTAACTCTTTCTTAAAGGCAAAATTCTTCTGATTAACGCCTTTCAAAAGTTGCTTCTCAGCCTGGCTACTCAAAAAAATCCATGAATTGCACTGACATCTGATCGATTTGAATCCATCGTAGAAGTTTTGGATTTTTTTATTTTTATTAATTCTAAATAAGAATTGTTCCATATCTTTGCCCAAACAAGTACCAATTCTATCTACATATTCGATGAAAAAGATTTCACTCCTATGCCTGGCGCTTTCCGGGTTACTTTTTTCCTGCACGGACAACACCAATGTCGACCCAGATGTCCCCACAGAATATACCGTCCCGTCTACCTACGATTTCACAAATGTGGAGTACAAAGAATCCGCCTCACGGATCAGCATGTGGCAAGGGTTTCAGACCTACCTGGGTCGGGGAAATTCACGCGTGTTGAGTGCCGATACGGTTAACTACCTCTGGAATAACACGAATAACGCTTTCACCGCAGAATTGGCCAGCGGCATTCCTTACGAAGCTAACGAATTGAATGCTCTGAACTATAATCTTTCCGGCAAAGTAGCTGATGCTGCTTTGTTCAAAGCTCTTGCTGATTCTACTGTGTACGTCAGCCAATTTAATCAAAAGCCTGCCTCAAAAGGTGTGCCGGGTAAGATTGGAAACCGCCTGTTCAATGCCAATGGTGCCGAATTCAATCAGGTAGTTGCCAAAGGGCTAATGGGGGGACTGGTACTTAGCAATGTGATTTCTATCCTCGATAAAATTCCCTCCGATAACAATACGACCGTAGTTGACGGGCAGGGAACGGCGATGGAGCACAACTGGGATCTGGCGTTTGGCTACATAGGCATCCCAATTGATTATGATACTGCTTATAACTACCGTAGCCAGCCCATCAAGGCTGATCGTCCTTTGGCCATTGGCGGCTATTTTGCAGAAAGAGGTGAGTACATACAAGCCGGCGGAAGAATTTTCGAGGCTTTCAGAAAAGGTCGTGCCGCCATCTCAGCCAAGGACTATGCAGCCCGGGATGAAGCAATCGCCACGATCAAAGAATATCTTGAAAAAACCCTCGCCGCGGCAGCTTATCACTACGTGACGGCTCCCCAATCTCAGGCAGCGCTGGATTCCAAATTTCACAGCCTATCGGAAGGAGCCGGATTTGTGGTTGCGTTGAAGTACCGTCCGGCCAATAGCAAATTGACTGCTGCCAACTACCAGACGCTGGCTTCAATCATGAACACCAGCTTCTACACATTAGCCGAAGACGCCAGCAATACCAAATTGAAACAAGCCCAGGCTATTCTGACCGAGGCGTACGGAAAACTCCAGCCCTAGTCTTTGATATTATTTCTGAAAATGAGATTGCAAGCTGTCTACAGGGGCATCTTGCAATCTCATTTTACACAAACACGGCCACCTATTTAACCCAATGAAATTTCCCCGCATCTCCCTATTTTGTTGCCTGATTGCAGGTTTCTTACAGTTGGGTTGTACCAACAACAATGGAACCTCCGATCCAGTCTCGACCAGCAACGACGCTTTCAAAAACGGCATGCTGACAAACTACGCGGATAACATTATTATTCCGGCCTATGAGAATCTGGATGCAAAACTGAACACGCTGGAAACCCAGCTCAATGGTTTTCTCGACCAGCCGTCCGCCAGTACCCTTGAATCAGTTAAACCTGCATTCAAGGCAGCGTATGTAAGTTACGAGGCCACTTCGGTGGCCTATTTTGGCCCGGCTGCCGCGCTTCTGTCCAACAACTACCTCAATACTTTCCCCGCCGTTCCCGGTAAAATTGAACAAGCCATTGCTTCGGGTACTTACAATTTAGAACTGCCCGTGGTCAACGATAGCATTCAGGGATTTCCGGCGCTGGAATATTTATTGTTCGCCCCCAACTCTCTGGAAAAATTCACGGGCACCAATGCTGCCGCCCGTAAAAAATACACGCGGGAAGTACTTTCCAGAATCAAAACGCTGACCGACAATACACTTAGCCAGTGGAAAGGAGCCTACCGTACTACATTCATCAGTTCCCTGAAAACCGATGTGGGTAGTTCTATTGCTTTTCTGGTCAACCAGTTTGCCTACGAAATGGACGCCCTGAAAGGCCCGCGGATTGGGTGGCCCTTCGGGAAACTATCGAACGGCCGGGTCTTCGCCGATAAAAGCGAAGGCTACTACTCCGGGCTGACCAGAGAACTGGCCGTCGCCAACCTGACGAGTCTCAAGAATTATTTCATCGGTAAAAATTTCAACGGCGCTAATGGAGACGGAATTGCCGACTACCTGGTGCTGCTGAAAAAGGATGCCCTTGCCGACCAGGTCACTGCCCAATTCGACGTAGCCATTGGTGCACTTAACGCCATTCCGCAGCCCATGGCCGAATCTTTTTCCAAGAATCCGGCTCAGGTGGAAGAAGCCTATCGCCAGGTACAAAAATTACTGACGCTGATTAAAACGGACGTTGCTTCGGCCACTTCCGTGCAGATCACCTACCAAGATAACGATGGCGATTGATTGGGCAGCGCGCGAACGGCCCGTTGCCATCGCTCCGCTGGTCACGTTTAGGATTACATTTGGGCTGCTCATGTTTTTGAGCCTGCTGCGGTTTTGGGCGCGGGGCTGGATCACCGACCTGTATGTCAACCCAGGTTTTCATTTCACCTACTGGGGCTTTGAATGGGTGAAGCCGCTGGGGAATTCCGGCATGTACGCGCTGTTTTTTATGCTCATGGTAGCCTCGTTGCTCATTACGTTCGGGCTGTTTTACCGGGTCGCCATCGTCATTTTTTTCCTTGGCTTTACGTATATAGAATTGATTGATGTTACCACCTATCTCAATCATTATTACTTCATTACCCTGGTTGCTTTCCTGCTGATCTGGCTACCGGCCAATCGCCATTATTCCCTTGATGCCCGGTTGGGGCTGGTGCAGCGACGGCTGCAAACTCCGGCCTGGACCATCGGGATTTTACGCTTGCAGCTAGGTCTTGTATATGTGTTTGCCGGGTTAGCCAAACTTAATGCTGATTGGCTGCTACGGGCCGAACCTATGAAAACCTGGTTACCGGCCAAGAGCCATTTGCCTTTAGTAGGTCAGTTTATGTACGACGAGTGGGTCGCCTACCTGTTCTCGTGGTTCGGGGCCGGGTACGATTTGTTCATCGTCTTTTTTTTACTGTACCGAAAAACCCGACCCGTTGCCTACGTATTCGTGCTGGCTTTTCATTTGGCTACCGCCCTGTTTTTCCCGGCCATCGGCGTATTTCCTTACGTCATGATCGTCAGCAGTTTGATCTTTTTTTCGGGGGAATTTCACAGCCGTTTACTCTCTTTTCTTCCGGTAAAAATAGCAACGATAGGTACGGAACCTTACCGCTTTGTCCATACAAACCTGATCTCCGTACTGACTATCACTTATTTTGTTTTCCAAATCCTCATTCCCCTGCGTTTTTTGCTGTATCCAGGTCATTTGTTCTGGACGGAAGAAGGCTACCGGTTTTCGTGGCGGGTGATGCTCATGGAAAAAGCCGGAGCCGCCTATTTTACCGTTAAAGACCAGTCCGGGCGAAAATCATATTCCGTGAATAACACGGAGTACCTGACGCTGCTTCAGGAAAAAATGATGAGTACTCAGCCCGATTTGATTTTGAAATACGCCCATTATCTGGCCGAAGTTTTTAAAAATAAAGGCCTGGCCAAGCCAAAAGTATTTGCCGAAGTATACGTCACCCTAAACGGTGAACCCTCCCGGCTGTATTTGGACTCAACGGTCGATCTGGCGGCAGAAAAACTAAGCTGGCGACATTACGACTGGGTTTTGCCCTACGAAAAAAGTACCCCATGATTCAAAGAACAACGCTCTTCCTTATTCTATATTCGCTCATTTCAGTGGTGACGTTTGGCCAGAAGTCACTCGCTGTGGAAGGTACCGTCCGGGAAGGCAACGAAGCCATTCCCGGTGCCATCGTACGGTTATTTCCCACCGACGAAATAGAAATCAGCAATGACAACGGTTTTTTCCGCTTCGGAAAAGTCGAACCCGGACGCTATCGACTGGAAGTGAGCCTGCTGGGATATAAAACCTACCGGGATACTCTAAATGTCGCCGACCAAAATATCCGGCTCGATATTCAGCTCGAGGAGGCGGTCAATATGCTGACCAAAGAAGTGGTAGTTTTTGGCCGAAATACCGAAACTGTATCCGGCAAGCTCAACGATGTAACGGGGACGGCGATTTATGCCAGCAAAAAAACCGAACTCATCAACGTCAGAAACCTGAACGCTAATCTGGCCACCAACAATACCCGGCAGATTTACGCCCGCGTTCCCGGCCTGAATATCTGGGAATACGACCGCGGTGGCCTGCAACTAGGCATTGGCGGGCGCGGCCTGAGCCCCAACCGTTCCTCCAATTTTAATATCCGGCAAAATGGCTACGACATCAGTGCTGACGCCCTGGGATATCCCGAAAGCTACTACACTCCCTCCGCCGAAGCGCTCCAACGAATAGAAATTATCCGGGGAGCCGCCAGTTTGCAGTACGGTCCGCAGTTCGGAGGGCTGGTCAATTTTGTGATGCGGCAAGGGCCACGCAACAAACCGATCGAGTTCACATCGCGCCAAACCGGTGGTTCTTTCGGCTTTTTCAATACCTTCAATAGCCTGGGCGGAACGGTAGCCAACGGCAAACTCAACTACTACGGCTTTTTTCAGTACAAGCGCGGCGATAGCTGGCGTCCCAATAGCCATTATTCCCAGAAGAACGGGTACATTCATCTGGCGTATGACCTGAGTACCAAACTAAAAATAACGGGTGAATACACCCACATGAACTACCTGGCGCAGCAACCCGGCGGACTCACCGATGCGCAGTTTGCCGAAGATGCTTCCGTGTCGGTCAGGGAGAGGAACTGGTTTCGGGTAGACTGGAATCTAGTGAGTATCAACTTGGATTATGTCATCAAAGAAGGTACCCGGATCAACTGGCGTAATTATATCCTGCGCGGCGGCAGGGAGGCCATCGGGGCGCTTACCTACATCAATCGGCCCGACTTCGGCCTGAATCGCGACTACATGGCCGATCGCTATGATAACCTCGGCAGCGAGTTACGATTTATCCATCAATACAAAATTCTGGGAAAGGCCGACAACACTTTTTTGATCGGCACCAGAGTTTACAAAGGACTCACGGTTCGTAAACAGGGCGACGGCAACGATGGCGACGGGCCGGATTTTGAATTTTTAGATGCTGAACCCAACAAATCCGATTTTCGCTTTCCGGGTACCAACTTTGCCTTCTTTGCCGAGAATATATTTCAAATAAGCAGAAACTGGAGCGTTACGCCGGGGGCAAGGTTCGAGTTTATCGATACCAAAGCGGAGGGGTACTACTACAAAGTGAATAAATTTATCCCCAACGAGAAGATTTTTGAAACCCGCGCCAATCCGCGCTCTTTTTTCCTCCTGGGTATAGGAAGCAGTTGGAAATTCAAACGGGGGGCCGAATTTTATGCTAACGTTTCCCAGAATTATCGGTCTATCAATTTTAACGATATCCGGGTAGTTAATACCAATGCCCGGGTAGATCCTAATTTGAAAGACGAGACGGGATTCAACGTGGATTTGGGATTGCGAGGTACTTTCAAAAATTGGCTTTACGCCGATGTAAGCCTATTTTATTTAAAGTACAACGATCGGATCGGTTCTATTTTCACGACCGATAGCAGCTATATGACCTACCGTCTGCGCACGAACGTTTCGGATAGTCGTAATCTGGGACTGGAAGTATTACTGGATGGAGATATTTTGCAAGCCCTCACTCAGGGAAAGTCGAAGTATAAACTCAACCTTTACACCAGTTTGTCGCTGATCGACGCCCGGTATGTGAACACGCAAAACACGGCAATCGCCAACAAGTTGGTGGAAAATGTACCACCCGTCCTGCTGAGAACGGGCCTGAGTGCAGGCAATCAACGGTTTAACCTGACCTATCAGTTCGCTTTTCAGACCAAGCAGTACTCCGATGCCACCAATACGGAATCTACCCCTACCGCTGTGGACGGAGCCATCCCGGCGTTTTCTGTGATGGATCTGAGCGCAAGTTATAACTGGCGATTTCTCACGCTGTCATCGGGAATCAACAACCTGACCGACACAAAGTACTTCACGCGCCGCGCCGACGGCTACCCCGGTCCCGGTATACTGCCCGCCGACAAGCGTAACTACTATCTGACGCTTCAGGTCAAGATTTGATTTTTTCAGCTAGTGCCCGATAATCGGTTAACGCCCAGGTCAGGAAAACCGCCCCGGCAAAGCCCAGGTAGAAGTTTCGGGCTAAATCGCCTTCCAAACCACCCAGATAAAAGGCCACACCAACCAGCGCCAGCGCCACGATTAATTCGATCCAGCCATGGACTGGAAATGGAATCATTTTGATCAGCCCCATTTCGGTATTGGTGAGTAAGGTAAGCGCTAAATGAATACCACCCAGTAGGAAAGTGAACAAAGTGGTCGTGGGGGGCAGATTGAAAAGTATGGGCGCGGCAAGCAGAAAAACGACTACCAGATAGTCGATGATGCCATGAACCTTTGAGTTGATGATTTTCATAGTTGTTTTTATTTAATAAATGGTCAAGAAAAAATTAAAAATGCCCCAGCCAGGCAATGACGAGATAATTAAGTAAAATTCTCCTTTTCGAAAAGAAAATGCTCGCGTTTTTATAATACGAGAAGAGGCCATCGGGCAAACGCCCGATGGCCTCTTCTCAAAAAACAGACTACTGATTACTAAACCAGTGATTTTTCCCGGCTCCAGAAGCGGTGCTTTTTCATCGCTGACACAAACGCTTTCGGCAAATCGTCGGCGCCAGTATTTTCGTCAGTAACTACCCCTTCGCTTTCGAGTAGATTTCCGGCTCCCGAATTGCCTACGGCTTTCAACAATTCAACCCCCTCACCGCTGACAGCAATGGGTTTGCAATGTTGGAAAGCTTCCCGGATAAACCGGATCGCGTCGGGCTCCTGCTGAAGCGCATTGGCGCTTGCCTGTCCGCCCGGCACATACACGGCGTCGTAAAGTACCGAAGCTTCGGTCTGTAGGCTACCATCTATTTTCATGGCCTCACCGGAATCAGGCTTCAGCATACCGAGGCGCGGGGCGATCAGTTTGACCATTGCACCTTCGGCTTTCAGTGTATCCTTCATGGCTTTAAGATCGGCGGCCTTCACACCATCAGCGGCCAGAACTGCTACCTGGCGCGTCTTGATGCCCTGCTTGCCGGGATGGGCTTCGATGCTCAGCGCTTCCGAACTACCCACATCGTCGCGGGCAGGCTTCGACTGGTACTTAGCAGGATCAGCATCGGCAGGTACTCCCAAATTGAGCTGTACATCTTTGGAAGATGGCAGGTCAAGACCCAGTCCCTGCGCTACCAGACTAGCCAGCTTCTGGTCTACCTGTACTAATTGCATCAGCATGCGTTTGCGGATATCTTCCATCTTCACTTTGCCCAACTCGAAGCGCAAAGCCTTGACAATATGGGTTTTGCCAGCATCTGACTGACTATTCCAGAAAAGCTTGGCCTGATTGTAGTGGTCGATGAAACTTTCGCTGCGCTCCCGGACTTTCTGGCCATCTACCCGTTCGGCGTAACTCGTAAATCCGCTCATATCCTGCCCGGCTTGGAACGGACAACCACCCGAAATTTTGTTGGGGCTGTAGCTGGTTTGTCCCTTGTTGATTTCCTGCCGCATGTGGCCATCGCGTTGATTATTATGGATGGGAGCCACGGAGCGGTTGATAGGAATTTCGTGAAAGTTAGGGCCACCAAGACGCTTCAATTGCGTGTCGGTATAGGAGAATAACCGCCCCTGCAACAGTGGATCGTTGGTAAAGTCGATTCCGGGAACCAGGTGGCCAAGGTGAAAAGCTACCTGCTCCGTTTCGGCGAAATAGTTGTCGGGATTGCGGTTGAGCGTCATTTTGCCCAGGGGCACTACAGGTACCAGTTCCTCGGGGATGAGTTTGGTGGCGTCGAGTAAGTCAAAGTCGAATTTGTGCTCGTCCTCTTCCTCTACCACCTGCACACCCAATTCCCATTCGGCGAAGTCGCCGTTTTCGATAGCATCCCAAAGATCGCGGCGGTGAAAATCGGGATCGCGGCCCGAAATGAGCTGTGCCTCATCCCACACAACCGAATGCACGCCCAGCAGGGGTTTCCAGTGGAATTTAACAAAGCGTGCCTTTCCCTCTTTATTGATGAGGCGGAAAGTATGAACGCCGAAGCCCTCCATCATACGATAGCTACGCGGAATGGCACGATCGGACATCACCCACATGATCATGTGCATCGACTCGGGTGTGACGGAAATGAAATCCCAAAAGGTGTCGTGCGCCGAAGCCGCCTGCGGAATTTCGTTGTTGGGTTCAGGCTTTACAGCATGAATCAGGTCGGGGAATTTGATAGCGTCCTGGATAAAAAAGACGGGCATATTATTGCCCACCAGATCAAAGACCCCTTCTTCGGTGTAGAATTTAACGGCAAAGCCCCGTACATCACGAGCCAGGTCGGTTGAACCCCGCGATCCGGCCACAGTCGAGAAGCGGGTAAATACGGGAGTTTTAACCCCAGGTTGCAGGAAATGCGCCCTGCTCAGATCAGTATTGGAGTCGTAAGCCTCAAATATTCCGTGAGCCGCTGCCCCCCGGGCGTGGACGACTCGCTCAGGAATACGTTCGTGGTCGAAGTGAGTAATCTTTTCGCGCAGGATGAAGTCTTCCAGCAGTGTAGGCCCCCTCGACCCGGCTTTTAATGAATTCTGGTCGTCGCTCACCCGCAGTCCCTGATTGGTCGTCAGGAATTGGTCGGTACTATCCTCACGATTTCTCTCCAGGTCTTTCAGCTTCTCATTCATATTCTTTTTCAGGTTAAAGTTTTTTGTAAAAAACTTAAGCCTAGAAAAGATCATTCCCGGCCCTACGCTTTAAGATCCTCATGCATATTCTGCTTCACTTCCAGCAACAGACGACCCACTTCGGCGTGAATCGAGATTTTTTGCAGTTGGCTCAAAAGATGAAACAGTTCGTGCTGCACCAGGCGGTCTTCTTTGCCATAGTCCCAAATGGGTTTAATGGTATTCGCAAACATCTTGTCGAACGTTAGCTCCTGTATAAGAATCCGCACCTGATCGTCGTCGTTTCTGACAACATTATCAGGAAAATGGGTGAGACGATAGGCGAACAACTTTGCCAAGGCCTGCAGGGCGATAATGGCCGTACCGGGGTCATTGATACCCGGACTCAACGCTTTCATGGCAATTTCGGATAACTGGCGCAGTCCATAAAAAAAGTTCTCATTGATCGACTCACTGTCGTTCACCCGCAGGGCGCGGGCGACCTTATCTCCTGCTTCTTTCGGGATGGCTTTGCTAACCTGGACAACAGGCAATCCCTGTAAAATGAAAGTACCTGGCGTGTGCAGTGTACTAAAAACACAGTCGTATTCATCGGCGATGCTGACCAGGGATGAGCTGTCGAAGCCTTCGTAGATGCCCGATGAATTGGCCGCCACAAAATGCTGCCCTACCAGAGCAATCGGCTCGGCCGGTCGGCGCGACAGCAAACAGGCCGATTCCATTACCTCTCTCGTATCATCGTATACGCGGTGAATAATCACGTCGTACTTGATGGATTGGGTAATGTAGTGGATAAAATAAATAAACAGGAAAATATCGAAAATCGTGAGCAGAATCAGCAGGTAAGTACTTAGGGCAGGAATGTAGATCCCGGAGTCGATATCACGGATCGTGCTGAGCAGAAAGAGGGAATAGACGATAGTACCGATGTACACTCCCAGTACTACCTGCTGGAAACGATTACCAATCAATCGGTTAAGTACTCGATTACTGAGGTTTGAAGCCGCTTGGCTCAAGACGATCATCACCATCGAAAAGCTGAAAACGGCCAGCGAAATCAGGCCGGAAGTGATGGCCGAAATAATGCTGCGAGCGGTGGAGGCATCTTTCAGCGAAGTATAGGGCGGCAGACTGGATTTGATCTGCTTGCCCGCCTCCGAAAAATCGAAGGATATGGTCAGGTAAGAAACTGCCAGAAACAGCAACCCGATGAATGCCGGGTAAAAAGCTATACTATTGACAATTTTATTATAACGGCCAGCCAGCCAGACGCGGCTATTATCGAGCATCTATTTTCTATTGTTTTTATGGGGTTTCGGCGATTTCTTTTATCTGCACCAGAATAGGATTCCAGCCTTCACCGTAATTGCTGACATCATTATACCGCTTTTCGCCTTCGGCGGCTCCTTCAAAGCCATCCTGGGTTACAGTGAGTTTCGTCCCACCTTCTCCCTCTTCCAACTGATACGTTACATTCAGGTAGTTTTCGGGAATGTCAGGATAAGGGGCAGATGGGTCGATTACGGTGTATTTCAAACGCTGGTTTGGCTCAATCTCTAAAATCGTGCCTTTGACGGGAATAATCTCCTGCCCTTCGTGCGTCATGCGCCATAGCAGCGGGCTGCCCACTTGCCAGTCGGAGTCGGCGGAGCAACCAAACATGTACTTTTTAGTATGTTCTGAGTTTACCAGAACTTCCCATACTTTGGCGGCGGGGGCGGCAATGCGGATGCTGTTTTCTACGGTTAGTTTTTCCATGTCATTTAGGGATCAGATTAGTTCTAATGCCCAAAGTAAAGGAGAACTAATGACAACCCTATGTCAGGAGAGTTAAGTACTTTAGATTTTTGTCCAAAGATAGATTCCATTCACTTTTGACGTAGCAGACAACATTCATTGTTTCAGGACCAAAGCCAGCAGCTGACTCAAAAGCGCGATCGAGCCAAAAGTTATGGCTATTCCGACCTGGTCGTATCGGTACAACAATAAAGCAGTGATCCCAAAAAGTACCAGGGCGAAAAGGGTGCGGAAGGGTGATTCCAGCCGATAGGCTGAGCGAGGTGCCGCAAAAATCCCCCACAGGATTATGGCTAGTAATGGCAGGCCCAAACCAGTCAGGTACTTCCCGAAAGGATGCGAGTACGTATGGAAACCTATGTAGCCCAGCGAAGCGACCATCATCAACTCGGCCAGAAAACACATTAACAGGTTAAAACTCTTTAAAATTTGCATCGTTTTGGAGAAAGCAGGTTCGGTAAATGCTAATATACAATCCGTTCGGATTCCGGTATTATTTTTTCGATCTCCCTGAGCTTATGCTTTCCTTGTCTCGCTGTGTACTGCCTGGCCGTCTACATTATAATGCGTAAAAGTAATAACAGGATTTCCACTTTCGCGCAAAACCTCCACGCCCAGAAAACCTCCCTTCAATCGCAAAAAGCGGTGCTCGGGCCGGACATCGCCTTCCTCCCAGCCCTGAGCGTGGGCATCGCTGACGGGGCCGGAGCCAAATTCAAGCAAGCCCGTTTCATCGTCAACCGATACGTACTGCCAGTGGCGGTCGCCGTTGACGACGAACATATTTTTCTGAGCAGCCAAGTACTTCCGCAGCCACTCGCCCTCAGTTCGGAAAGCATCGTTGGCATGGTTGTCAGTTTTCTTTTCCCGGTCGGGCCCAACGATGGGCGTGGGTGAAAACAGGATTCTGAAAGTAGCATCCGACGCTTCGACGGTACTTTGGAACCACTTTTTCTGAGCTTCGCCCCAAATCGTTTTGCCGGGATTGTCCGCCGACTTATTGGGTGAACGAAACTCGCGTCCCTCGGCCAGCCAGATTTGCAAATCCTTTCCCCAGCGGAAAGTACGGTAGGGTTTGTCGGCCAGCGGCACGTTTTCACGCCATACTTTTAGCCCGTCGGCGAAAGTAAGATTACCGTATGCCGGAGAAGTGGGTCCGCTGTCGTCGTCGAGCAGATCATGGTCGTCTTTGAGAAGATAAGCGGGCGTTTTTTGGTAAAAATCCCGCAAAGCGGGCCAGGAATCCATCGCATGCCACTTGTGGCGGGCTTTTTCCAGGGTCTGTGCCAGGGGTCCGGGCTTGTCGTAATACACATAATCGCCGGTCTGCAGGAAAAAATCCGGGTTCATCCGCGCCATGCTGTCGTAAGTTTTGAATCCTCGTTCGGCATCATCATGGCTCCAAAAGTACTGGCACGTTGATGTTACGAGCTGGATTGGCTTCTCAGCTTCCTCGGTTGGTGCCGTGGTAAAAGTACCGGTATGCGTAAAGAGCGCGCCTTTTTCGGACGCCTTAGCTTCCCAGAGTACCTGGTACTCGGTTGCTGGCTTCAGATTTGTGAAAGGAATTTTCACTGTAAAATCTTCCGATGCCTCAGCCTGGTACCAGTTCGAGCGAAGTACCTGCTTGTTACTCTTCAAAACGGCCCTTACCATTCCACCGCTCCCCGTTACCGCTCCGTCCATTTTTGCTATTGGCATACTCTCATCAAAATCAATGGGATGGCGAAAAACCTTTTCCAGGCGTTGGTGGGTGACCGGATTGGGCTTCCCTTGCCCGCATAGCCGGGTCCAGAGAATAGCAGAGTTGGGAGTAACCTCGGTAGTTTTAAAACCCGTTGTGAAGAAAATCCGGTTGGCCTGCTTGTCACTTTTTGCCTTAGCAAACAACAGCGGGAGGTCACGAAATGAAAAGGCGGCGAGGCCGATTCCAGCTTTTTTAATAAAAAACCTGCGACTGTCCGGTTTCATAAGGAAGGTAGTTTAGTAACAATAAGCTGTTCTTTAACTTTTACTACGCCCTAAATCCTGTAAATTCAAAAATGACAAAGTATAACGACGCAAAAAGGACAAACCTCCTTATCTAATAACTATTCCAGCGTAGCCAAGTGCTTATTGCCCGGCAAGTAAATCGTAAATTTCGCTCCTCTGCCTTCCTCGCCAACTGCCTGAATTTTCCCTTTGTGTACCTCTACAATCTTACGACAAAGCGCCAGCCCCAGCCCGGTACCGGCGTACTTGTCTTTGCTGTGCAAGCGCTTGAACATCTCGAAGATATTTTCGGAATACTCTGGGTTGAAGCCGATACCATTGTCCTCCACCATAATAACATTGTAGTTTTGCATTGGATCGAGATTCGAATTTTCCGGCAGCGAATCACCACGAACTTTAGAGGATGAAACTTTTATAACGGGGTGTCCATCGTTGAATTTCAGGGCGTTTTTGACCAGGTTCAAAAATAGCTGGTACAATTGAATCTCGACACCCCTTACTTCCCCCAAATCCTGGAAGACCAAACGGGCGTTCTTCTCCTGTATCAGTAGTTCACAGTCCTGTGCGACGTGTTCAAGGATCACGTCGAGGTCCAGTACTTCAAAATCCCGCTTATCTTCGTTGATACGGCTATAATCCAAAATACCATTTACCAGAGCGGCCATTCGTGCAGCAGCCCCGGCTACTTTACTGCTGTATTCGAGCGCCTTTTCATTTTCCGGCAAACTCTTGTGCATCAGGGCGATGAACATTTGAATTTTGCGCAGCGGTTCCTGCAAATCGTGACTCGCCACATAGGCATACTGTTGCAAATTGAGATTAACTTCCGCCAGTTTGGTATTGGCAGCTTCCAATTGCGCAGTACGCTGGCTCACCTCCCGTTCCAGCATGTAGGTAAATTCTTTGTGCTCGGTTATATCCTGAGTCAGGTAGAGCACACTGACCGGCGAATATTCATCCAACCGTAGTGGAATGGTGTGTAATGAATAAATACGGTCAAAATAAGAGAACTCCGCTTTGCAAGACTGCCCGGCCTGGGTATCGGAAAAAATTTTGTAAAGTTTCTTACGTTCAGTTTCCGATGGATTCAGCTCGTGTATTTTCTTTCCTTTGACCGAGCTTAAATCTATATTGTAGCGCGCCATGCCCTGACCTGCCAGGTACTCCACCTCAAGATTTTGATTAAGAATCCCTACGGTTCCGTTCGGAATATTTTCAGAAATGGTGCGATAAAGAATTTCGTTACGGACAATTTCGTGGTTGGCCCTTTTCAATTCGTTTTCCCGCTCGATGATCATCTCGTTGGAGTGCCGTAGCTCGATGTTGGCGGTACTCAATTCCTCATTGGCGGACTGCAATTCCTCGTTGCTGGTTTCCAGCTCCTCATTGGATGATTTCAGTTCTTCGTTTGCCGATTGTAATTCTTCGTTCAGCGATTGAAGTTCTTCATTGCTGGTTTCCAATTCTTCCGTAAACATTTGCATGTATTCACGGGCAAATTTCAGTTCCTGCTCGAGTTCCGCAATCCGATAATCCGTAAAATCAGAATCTGCCACTTCCTGAGTAAGTCTCAGATAACTGTCGTCAGGCTCGATACGTTCAAAAAAGACCAGATAGTGATTCATTTCGCCCATAGGATAAATGAATGGCTGGATCTTGATCCGAACAAAGTGCAACTGGTTGAAGAGCGGAAACTTAATGATATTGCCGACCTGAATTTTACCTGATTTTCTGGCCTGTACGAGTAGCCCCCTGATTTCAAGCGACATCTCTTTATTGGTCATTTTGAGCAGATTATGGTTCATTACTCCCTGACTAATCTCTAGATACAGCCGTAAACTACCTTGTACTTCTTTTATTTCTGCTTCATCGTTGATAATAACAAAAGGGTTCTCGTGGGCATGGTACAACGTTTCCTTGGCAATATCCAGAATGGACATATTCCGCACCGGTGTCTTTTTATCATCCCGGCTTCTTTCTTGGCCAAAATTGGAAATATTGTACCGCGAAAATTTCAGACTATTCACTTTCGCCGTGTCTGCTTTCCGGAATACTTTAAATTCATTAAGCTTAATAAACAGATCACTGGCCGGCGTAATACTTTCGGATTTGCCCATAAAGAGAAGCCCGTTCTCTTTGAGAGAATAATGAAAAACGCGCAGGGTTTCCTTTTGGAGCGAATTGTTAAAATAGATGAATAGATTGCGACAGGCAATCAGATCAAGTTTTACGAATGGTGGATCATTGGTGATATCATGCTTCGAAAAAAGTACATTCTTTTTGAGTGTTTTTTTGATTTGATACTTCTGGTTTTCTTGCGTTTTTTCAAAGTACTTTTTCACAAATTTTTCGGGCAACTTTTCAACGCTTTTTGCTGAATATACTCCTCTTCGGGCACTATTCAGTGCGCGCTCATCGATATCAGAACCAAAAATTTGCACCTGGTAGTTGTCGACATTTTCGCCCAACAGCTCTTCAATAATCATGGCTATTGTATAGGGTTCTTCACCCGTCGCGCAGCCAACACTCCATATCCTGATATTGTCGCCCAGCTTTTTTTCCTTCAAAAGCAGTTTCAGTTCTTTCTGTAAGGCATCGAAATATTCTTTGTTTCTGAAAAACTCAGTGATGCCAATCAAAATCGTTTCAAACAGGACATCCAGTTCCTTCGGATTCTGCCGGATCATTTTGTAGTACTCCGTATGCGAAGAAAGGTGAAGCGCTTCGATGCGCTTTTCCATGCGGCGCATGATGGTGGAAGACTTGTACTTTGAGAAATCTGTTCCCGATCTTTTGGCCAGCAATTCAAAAATACCATCCAGACTTCGCTCTCGGGGAGCGCTTGATTGCATAACCCGGTGGTTGTTTATATAATGGGTTACCTCTTCGTACATCACCGCAGGATCGAGGATCATATCTACGAAGCCGCTATCGATGGCTGATTGCGGCATATCCTGATATTCGGCAGTCACGGGTGACTGGGCGATAGTAAAACCTCCTGCTTCCTTGATAGCCCGGATTCCCTCGGTTCCATCCTGCCCGAAACCGGATAAAATGGCCCCGATAGCAAACTGACGCTTCTCACGGGCAAGTGAAGTCAGAAACTGATCGACAGAAGGGGCGTTTTTGTAGTTGGGGGGCAGTTCTTTTAAGAAAATTTTTTCGCCCCCTATTTCGATAGAGCGATTGGGAGGTGTGACATAAACCCTGTGGGGCTGAACGTTGCAACCATTCTCGATTTCTTCGACGGGCCACTTACAGCTGCGCTCTAGAATTGAAGTCAACTCGCTTTTATAATCGGGGCTCAGATGCTGCACTACTATTACGCAAAACCGATGTTCAGTGTCGTTAAAACTAGCCAGAAGCCGCAAGAGGGCATTCAGCCCGCCTGCCGATGCACCAACGCCCATTACGTAGGTTTCTTCCTGATTCTGCATTTTTCAGTAAAGTAAAATCATCGTGTGCATAATGTAGGATAAAGAATTCTTAGTCATACTATTACAATTAACTCTGTTGTTCTTCTGTGTTACATTCCGTTCATCCATAGTTTTTTTTGTCGGCTCAGTACCTGGCACTAGCTGATGATGGAATAAGCTTCACTGAAAAAGGACAGTAAGCCTGCTGGCAGAAGTACCGGCCTAATAGCACACGAAAAGGTGAATACAACTTCATTATTTTACTCAGTTTTGAATTAGAATATTTCGATTATCCTTCCGGCGATAGCAAGACTATGACAAAAAGCCTGGCATACATTTTTGACCAGGAGGCATTATTATCCGGTGCCTCTGAAGCAGGATTCGCCTTTAAGTACCTGCGGGCTAATTTATGTTTTGGCTACCAGAAGATAGAATCTGCAAAGATTATACCCAAATTAGTTCAGTCTAAAATTAACCATAGAGCTCTCTAAAAGTTTTAAAGACGAGGTTCAATCAACTAGCAATAGATTCATATGAAGGACGCTAAAATCGCCTACCTGCTCATTCGTCTGACGATGGGACTCAATTTTTTTATGCACGGTGCAGTGCGGATATTCGGTAACCTGGATAAATTCCGGGATAAAGTCGTGACCGATTTTCAGGAAACCTGGCTGCCTCAGCCGATGGTGGAATTATTTGCGACGACGCTACCCTTTGTGGAGCTTACCATTGGCGCACTGCTTCTGGTAGGCTTGTTCACTCGTCAGGCTATCATCGCCGGAGCGGTCGCAATGATGGTACTTATTTTCGGCACTTCCCTGCGGCAGGACTGGGCCCTGGTAGGTTCGCAGATCGTTTATTCGCTATTTTTCTATTTCCTGATGCGCTACGCATCCGATAATATCTGGGCGCTGGATAGTCAAAGAAAAAGGGGAGCCTAAGTGGCTTCCCCTCAATGAAACAGATTCCTAAAATCCCTTTGCCAGATTTTAAAATAGCTTCGTCTGCGTTTTTTCGTTCATCTGTGCCGTGGTATGGGTTAATATCTCCCGGGCGTTGTTCACCACGGTTTCCGAAGGTTTGCTTCCACCGATCATCTGCGCAATCTCCCCTACCCTTTCTTCAAAACCCAGCTTACGAATACGGCTGACCGTTTTGGCCGATGAGTGATCTTTATAAACAAAGTAATGCGCCGAACCCTGCGCCGCGATCTGGTGCAGGTGGGTGATGGCAATGATCTGGTGATTTTTTGCCATTTGCCGCATCATATTTCCCATTTTGATAGCGATTTCGCCCGATACACCCGTATCGATTTCGTCGAATACGATGGTCGGTAATCGGCGCTTGTCTGCCAGGATGTACTTGATAACCATCATCAGACGGGAGAATTCACCGCCCGACGCCACATTCCGCAGTTCTTGGGGTTTGATACCTTTGTTGGCGCTGAACAGGAACGAAATAAAGTCGATTCCATCGCTGGTGGGAGGTACTTCGGTCATTTCGAGCGTCAGCGAGGCATTGGGCATTCCGAGTTCGATCAGACCTTCACAGATGTTTTTCTCGATACTCTTGAGGACGGCCTTGCGGGCGGCAGAAAGCTTGGTGGCGCTCTGCATCATGCGTTCCCGGGTACGTTCGGTTTTTGCCAGAGCTTTTTCCAGATCGTCGTCCATGTTAAGTACCTGACTCACTTTTCCTTCCAGATCAGCTTGCAGGGCAAGGAGTTCGGCCACATCGCGGGCTGAATGTTTTTTCAGGAGTTGATAAATTAAATCCAGCCGTTCGCGGACCAGGGTACTTCGGTCGTCGTCTACCTCGACCATGCTACCCGCATTGCCGACTTCATCGGCAAGGTCCCGCAATTCGATCAGCGCACTTTGGGCGCGGTCGCGCAGGGGAGCATACAAATTAACCAGGCGACTTACCTGGGTGAGCGTCCCTACCGCGCCCTTTAGCAAATCCAGGATCGATTGTTCGGGATTGTCGAGGTAGTCGTAGGCTAGTTGCAGTTTTTCCTTGATTTCAACGGCATTTTCCAGAATGGTCAGCTCGTTCTCCAAAGCTTCCTGCTCATCAGCCTGTAATCCGGCCTCGACCAGTTCCTGGTACAAAAAATTATTGTAGTCAAACTCTTTCCGCAGCCGATCCGCCGACTTTTTCATTGCTTCGTATTCTTCGCGGGTGTCACGGTACAGGCGAAAATCCTTGCGGTACTTTTTGAGGTACTTGTCAGTTTGGGCGTACACATCCACTACCTGCAGCTGGAATTCGTTATTTCCCAACATAATGGAATCGTGCTGGGAATGAATATCCATCAGTTCATTCGTAACGCGCCGAAGCGTGTCGAGGTTAACGGGCGTATCGTTGACGAAAGCCCGCGATTTTCCGGTCGGGCTGATCTCGCGGCGTACGATGCAGTGCTGGCCAAAATCGAGTTCTTCTTCCTCAAAAACATGTTCCAAGGCATAGCCTGATACATCGTAAGTACCTTCGATGATGCACTTTTTGGCGGGATCGTAGAGCGACTTGCTGTCGGCACGGTTGCCCAGCAGCAGGCCGATGGCCCCAAGCATGATGGACTTCCCCGCGCCGGTTTCACCCGTAATAATATTTAGCTGATTGTCAGGCGCTAATTCGAGATGCTCGATTAGCGCGTAATTTTTTATAAGAAGATTGACGAGCATAAAATGGTACTTTCTGAAATTGGGCAGGAATGAACCAACGCAATATTAGGGCCAGAAGATTCACAAAGATTCGTCTATTTTTGGAAAGATTTCAGATTTCCGGTCGAAGATGATTTCAGCAACATCGGCCAACTGAACCCGATGCGGATGAGCCCGCAGGTCGCGGAGGATAAGAGAATCCATTTCCAGCTTTTCCAAACAGCCAAAAAGTGTTCGGCCATCCCGCTGGACGACGTTGATGTTGGCTGCCAAAAGCGGGGTCAGCAAATTCTGGAAGGGCGGAAACAGACGGAGAAGGCGTTTACTCATAGCCGTGGCAATTTCCCTATATTTGTTGAAATTTCACCCTTGATTAAAATAATTTTCCTCCGATGCACTTCAAAACATCTTTTACTTTTTCCCGGAAGTACTTATCTGCCGTGGTTCTCAGCCTGGCTACGCTGGCTGCTATTGGTTTAACAGGGCCAGGTTCGGCAGTAGTTCCGAAGAATTCCGGCCAGCCTCTGGCTCTCAAAACAGATACCGTGGTTACGGGTTTGAAAACGCCCTGGGCAGTAGCTATTCTGCCCGATGGGGACATGCTCGTCACGGAACGCGGAGGTACTTTGCGGCTGGTGCACGATGGCAAACTCGACCCAAAACCCATTGGCGATGTGCCCGAGGTATTGGCGAAAGGACAAGGCGGCTTGCTGGATGTGGTGCTGCACCCTGACTACGCCAAAAACGGTTGGATCTATTTAACTTACTCTTCACCCGCAGCGCCCGGCGAAGCGGGCGACGCCGACGGGGCCAACACCGCCCTGATGCGGGCCAAGCTAAAAAACCACAAACTGATTGATAAAAAGGTACTTTTTAAAGCCACGCCTAATGTTAAATCCAACCCTCATTTCGGCGGACGCATCGTATTCGACAGGGATGGCTATCTGTACCTGAGTCTGGGTGAACGCGGTCAGAAAGAAAAAGCCCAGGACCCTATGAACCACCAGGGTACAGTGGTGAGGCTGTTCGACGATGGTCGCGTGCCGAAAGACAATCCTTTCGTAGGCAATGATAAAGGTTTGAAAGAAATTTATTCCTACGGCCACCGCAACCCGCAGGGCCTGGCGCTCGATCCTGCATCAGGTAAAATCTGGGAACACGAACATGGCCCGCAGGGTGGCGACGAAGTGAACATCGTGAAAAAAGGTGCCAACTACGGGTGGCCCGCCATCACCTTTGGCATCGACTACGATAACAGCATTATTTCGGAAGACACCGCCCGTGCGGGCATGGAGCAGCCCGTCATTTACTGGCGTCCGTCCATCGCTCCCTGTGGCATGACCTTCGTCACCAGCCCTAAATTTCCCGACTGGAAAGGCGACCTACTGGTAGGTTCATTAAAATTCAACTACGTCATGCACTGCACGGTCAAAGGCGACCAAATCACCAGGCAGGAAAAAATCCTCGAAGGTATTGGCCGGGTCCGTACCATTCGTGAGGGGGCCGACGGCAATATCTACGTAGTAGCCGAAAACTCGGGAAGCGTATTTCGGGTGAGTCCGATGTAGATTTTCATATTAGACCATGCAGAACCCCTCTCCTGGTAGCCGGAGAGGGGTAGTGGTGTGATGGAAAGGTGAACTAAACTACGCCTTTTCCTGCCTGGCCCGCTCATCAAATATTTTCGCCCATTCTTCATAGTCTTCGTACAGTTTCTCGTATGCTTTGTGGCTGGCGGCGTTAGGTTTAAAAATATGTCCGATCGGGGTAAACTGCTTGGCATCTGCATAGTTATCAATCAGGTTCAGCGCTTTTAGCCCCATCAACGCAGCACCCACTGCACCCGTTTCGACCGTATCGTTAAGATTAACTGTGATCCCGAACACATCGGCCAGCATCTGTACCCAGGTTTTGCTTTTTGCAAAGCCGCCGTTGGCATAAATAGCCTTAATGTTTTGGTTTTCCAGCAGGACTTTTCCGATGCTATACAGGTTAAGGAGCGTTCCTTCCATTACGGCTCTCACAAAGTGCATGGGCGTATGGTAGATATTCAGCCCAACGAACCCGCCACGCACGGCTGAATTCCACAGCGGGGCACGTTCGCCCAGTAGATAGGGAAGACAAAGCAGGCCATCCGAACCGAGGGGAATGTCGGCCGCTTTTTTGAATAGCGCGTCATAAGAAACCTCGTCGAAAAAGTGGTCTTTCAGCCATTCGAACACTACTGCGCCATTGTTGGAAGCCCCGCCGATCACATAAGTTTCCTTATCCAGTATGTAACAAAATGTACGCATCTGTTCGTCGGCAAACAGTTCTGGCGAGGAAATACGCACCGCACCGCTGGTGCCGATGGTAACGGCCATTGTCTCGGGCACAATAGCCCCGCTACCCAGGTTGGCCAGACAGCCATCGCTGGCACCCATTGTCAGCGGTGTGCCTTCGGGTAGTCCCAGGACGTTATCACTGGGTAGATTTATTTGGTGGTAAGGCGACACGGGTTCCGAAAAACGGTCAGCAGTGAGGCCCAGGTACTTTAAGGTGTACTCATCCCAGGCAAACTTCTCAATATTAAAAAGCCCCGTGGCCGAAGCGATGGAATAATCAATCAGGTACTTTCCGGTGAGCTTAAAAAACACGTACTCTTTAATTCCGACGAAGCGGGCGGCTTTTTTAAACAATTTCGGTTCGTTTTCGCGCAGCCAGAGTAGTTTGCACAGCGGCGACATCGCGTGGATCGGGGTACCATTGGTTTTGTACATTTTACGCCCCTCCCGGGTTTCGCGTAAAATATCGGCGAGTTCAGCGCTGCGGTTGTCGGCCCAGATGATCGAGTGCGTCAGCGGCTTGCCGTCAGCATCCAGCGCAATCACGCTGTGCATGGCCGCGCTAAACGACAAGCCAAGTACTTCTCCTTCGGCGCGGCATTTCTTGACTACTGACTGAATGCAGTACTCCACCGCCCGCATGATAGTCTCGGGATCCTGCTCGCTCCACCCCGGTTGGGGATGAATCATAGGGTATTCCTCGCTATAGTCGGCCAGAATTTCGCCTTTTAGGTTGAAAGCCACCGCCTTAATGTTCGTTGTGCCGAGGTCAGCACCAATGATATATGCCATTTTGAATGATAAATAATGAATGATAAATGAGGAACGGCTTGCGCCCAACGGTCTTCATTAGCGGAACTATTCTTGTAAGGATAAGAAAACTTCCCTACATTCCCGAAAAATACGGTGCCGTTACAATCGGAGCGGTAACAATCAAACAGTGATGGATACCAATCATTCATCACTCATCATTCATCACTCATTACTAAAAAATATGCAAATTGGAATGATAGGCCTCGGTAAAATGGGGTTCAACCTTGCCCAAAACCTCAAAGATCACGGCCACGAGGTCATTGGCCACGACGTCAATAAGACGGTAGTGGATGAATTCGTCAAGATGGAGGGGATTTTTGGTGCTTACTCGCTGGAAGAACTCACGGAGCGGTTGACCGGACGACGTGTGATCTGGATGATGGTTCCGGCTGGAACCATCACGCAAAGCGTCCTGGATCAGCTCGTTCCTTTGCTGAAAACGGACGATATCGTCATCGATGGCGGTAATTCCAAGTACATTGACTCCCTTCTCCGCTACCAAAATCTGAAAGAGAAAGGGATTGGTTTTCTGGATTGCGGCACCAGTGGCGGCATGGAAGGTGCCCGGCACGGGGCCTGTACGATGATCGGCGGCGAAGACGAAGTGTTTGCCCACTGCGAGCAGATTTTCAAGGACATTTCGGTGGATAAAGGGTACTTGCACACGGGCGCGCCCGGCAGCGGTCATTTTGTCAAAATGGTACATAATGGCATCGAGTACGGCATGATGCAATCGATCGCCGAGGGCTTTGAAGTACTTAATAAGTCTACTTTCGACTTGGACTACGAACAGGTTGCCCGCGTATGGGACCATGGCTCAGTGATCCGTAGCTGGTTGATGGAACTAACTCAACGTGCCTTTTCCAAAGATGCTAATCTGGACGAAATCAGGGGCAAAATGTTCTCATCCGGCGAAGGCAAATGGACATTGGAAACCGCCCTCGACCTGGGGGTACCTACGCCCGTAATCGCCCTGTCGCTGATGATGCGCTACCGCTCTATGGAAGATGACACTTTCTCGGGTAAGGTAGTTGCCGCCCTACGCAATGAGTTTGGTGGCCACGCAGTAGTAAAAAGCTGACAACTATTTCCGGCAAATCGGAGAAATTAGTAATTTCGCCCCTGTAACTAAGGTTTGGGAACAGCTAATCCCACGAAAAGTAAATTTAATAGCTACTAACTTAACGCCTGAAATGGAAGAAACGCCAATTACCCACACGACGACTCATATCGAGCACGTTTCGCATACCCACTCCGAATCCAACGAACTTTCGACGGGTTTCTTCGTCGCTTCTTTCCTTATTTTAATACTTATTTTGGGGATTTTTGGCGATATGCTGGTCTTTATACTCGGTCTTTTAGGCGCAACAGCCATCTACGCCGGTTACTTTACCGAGAAAGCTGCCAACGAGGAACATCACTAATTCGCGTTACAATTTTGTAACCCCCTGGTTGGGAAGATCGTCCGATCTTCCCAACCAGGGGGTTATTTTTTTCCGAAACGCCCATTATTCAAGGGAGTTAAAAAAATTACCTTGAATAATGGGCGTAAACTATTTTTTCAAAAGCCCTGCCATCATTTCCTCCGCCACAAACTTATCTCCCGCCTCGGTGAGGTGGACACGGTCGCGGGTCAGGATGCCTTTTTCTGCATTTTCTTTGTTATTTTTTTCAAGGTAATTCTGAAAATCCTTTCGCAAATCGACCAGTGTGAGGTTGTGCTTGCTGGCCAGATCACGTATAGCATTGGCGTAGCGGTTCAGGTCGCCATCTTGTTCATTGGAGTAGTCGTTGCGCTCACCAATAACCGAGGGCGTGCAGAGTATAGGTCGGATGTTATTGTCCTGCAATTTTTTGATGATGGCTTCATAGAATTTTATGAACTTATCGTAATCAGTACCTGTACCATGGGTCGCTTTGTGCCATACATCATTGATACCCACATAGATAAAAACGATGTCAGGCTTTTTAGCCAGCACATCGTCATCCATCCGTAAGTACAGGTCATAGACTTTGTTGCCACCAATGCCTGCTCCCATTAGTTCGTATTGATCCCCCAAACCTTTATCTTTCAACATCGTGCGGAGCTGTGTTATATAGCCTGTTTCGCTTACTCCAGCTTGCGTTATAGAATCGCCGAAGAACACTACGCGCAGGGGTTCATCGGCCCGCATAGCCAGGAGAGGGAATAACAAAATGAGAAAAAGAAGGCAGGAATTTAGTGATTTCATATAAATACCAATGTTTAGGTGAAATTTGTAGAAAAAAAGGAATTGGTAAAACGAATGTACTAATTTTAACCCATCGTCGCAATCCTTTATTATCCCTACTATTTGGACCACCTTGGCCCGTACTGAATTGGAGATTATTTACGAAGAAACTGTGGAAGGCATGTCGGACGCTTTTATTTCCGTCGATTTTGCCTGGATTATCCTGCACTTGAATAGCAAAACCGCCGAATGGAGTATACTGCCCAGGGACGAAATTAAAGCCCGCACCTTATGGGACGCGTTCCCTATGCTGATGGACTCGCCCATCCACGATTTTTGCCAGCGCTGTATGAGTACCCGCCAACCCGGCACTTTGGAATACTATTCAGAGGAAGCAGATCGCTGGTATTTCGTACGGGTGAAACCCATGTCAAGGGGCATGAATATTTTTGTTTCCGATATTACTGACCACAAGAAAATTGAAGAAGGTCAGGCCCAGTTTCTAACCATAGTAAACGCGATCCCGCAGTTGTGCTGGAAGGCTGACCGTGAGGGATATATCCACTGGTACAACGACCGGTGGTACGACTACACAGGCACTACGCTCGACGAAATGGCGGGCTGGGGCTGGCAAAAAGTACACCACCCTGAACACGTAGAACGAGTGGTTGCTTATGTTAATGAAGCCTGGCAACAGGACAATCCCTGGGAGTTGACATTCCCGCTTCGCGGAAAAGATGGAAGCTATCGTTGGTTTCTGACCAAGGTATTCCCGGTAAAGGACAGCATGGGAAAAGTTCAGCAATGGATCGGCACAAACACGGACATTCAAGAGCAGGTCAAGGCCGAAGAAGTACTGAAGCAGAGCGAGGCGCAGCTAAGGCAAATGTCCGATTTTATGCCTCAGCTCGTGTGGACGACCGATGCGACTGGTTATCACGATTTTTTTAATAAGCGCTGGTACGAGTTTACCGGGCTTACTTACCAGGAAACCAAAGACACTGGCTGGGCCAGAGTACTGCATCCAGGCGATGTCGACCGAACCTTACAGATATGGAACAATTCCCTTAAAACAGGGAAACAATACGAAACTGAATACCGGATGAAACGAGCCGATGGGGAATATCGGTGGCTACTGGCCAGAGCTACCCCGCTTACCGACGAATTCGGTGAGACTAAGCGGTGGTTTGGCACCTGCACCGATATTCACGACCAAAAACTCGCCAATGACACGCTGGAGCAGAAAGTGGCCGAGCGGACCTACGAACTGGAGATAGCCAATGAGAACCTGAGAAGCGTGAATGCCGAACTGCAACAGTTTAACTACGTCGCTTCGCACGACTTACAAGAGCCATTACGTAAAATAAAGATATTTTCGGAGCGCATTAAGATGCTGGACTTCGATAAACTAAGTCCCATTGCCCAGGGATCGCTCGATCGGATCATGGGCTCCGTAGACCGGATGGCCAATTTGCTGAAGGATCTTCTGGATTTCAGCAGTGCCAGCCGCGAAGATCTTTTCACTACGGTAAATTTAAATGAAATAGTGACTGATATTCAGGGGGATCTTGAATTACTCATCGTGCAGAAGTCTGCTACTTTAATCGTGGAAGACTTACCAACGATTAACGCGATTCCATTGCAAATGCACCAGTTATTATACAATCTTATCAATAATGCCGTAAAGTTTGCTTTGCCTGAGCATGCCCCCGTGGTACGTATATCAGGCAAGGTACTGTCTAAAAATGAAGTATTAGAATTGGGGTTATCGGCTGAAAAAAAATACTGCCAAATAACCGTCCAAGATAATGGGATCGGGTTTGAACCACAGTACGCCGAAAAAATCTTTGAGCTTTTCAAGCGACTCCATGGTCAGCAGTCTTTCCCGGGAACAGGAATTGGGCTGGCATTGTGCAGGAAAGTTGTAGAAAATCATTTAGGTAGAATCTGGGCCGAGTCAGAATACGGAAAAGGGGCCGCTTTTCACGTCATTTTACCAGTTTAATGTGGCCAGGTACTTAGGCTAGCGACTTGCTCAGCGTACCTTTTCAACCACAGGTTTATCGGCTGAATATCGCAATATAAATGGATCTCCTGCTACCAGATTGGTAGCCTCAGCTGCCGGTAACCGAAATTTGTGAATTCGCTGGTCAATGAGGGCCTGTACGGTTGCCAGGTCCTTTTCGATAGTACAGGAAAGTATCTCGCCACAAAGTACAGGGCCAAGGAAGGGTTCATACGCTCCGGTAAAAACCTGTTCCGGCGTTCCCATATTCTTGATTTTTCCTTTTTCTATTTCCACAACCTGATCGGCTAACCGGAATATTTCGCCTAAATCGTGCGTAACCAGCAGAATCGTAAGCTGATAGCGTCGATGAATTTCCAGCAAAAAATCCTGCAAACGCAACCGCATAGCGCGATCAAGGGCAGAGAGAGGCTCATCCAGTAAAAGTAGTTGCGGATTTGGTAGCAATGCCCTGGCCAGAGCTACCCGTTGTTGCTGACCACCTGAAAGCTGATGAGGGCGGCGATCGGCAAGTTGGGTAAGTTCGACTTCGCGCAGCAGCTCATCCACACGGCCCTGGTCTTCTCCTTTTTTTAGAGAGAAGGCTACGTTCTGGCGTACGCTGAGGTGCGGAAACAAGGCATAATCCTGGAAAACCAGCCCAACCCGGCGCTGTTGCGGGCTTTGAAAAACATGCCGCTCAGAATCAAGCCAGATTTCCTGCCCAAACGCAATTTTTCCCGATTGCGGCTTCACCAAACCGGCAATCAAACGTAGAAGAGTAGTTTTCCCCACCCCCGAAGGCCCGGTCAGGGCGGTGATCGAACCGCTCTCCAATCGCAGTGACACATCCATAGTCACGGGTCCTTCGGCGGTGCGCAGGTCGTGGCGTAGTTGGAGGTCAAGTGGGGTTTCGGACACGGAAAAGGCGATTATTGACTGAATAAACCAGCAGCAGAATGGCAAAGGTAATCACAAAAAGCACGAGGGCATACTGGTTGGCAGCGGGGTAGTTAAGCGCTTCTACCTCGTTGTAAATCGCCAGGGAGGCTACCCTTGTCACACCGGGGATGTTCCCGCCGATCATCAGCACTACACCAAACTCGCCGACGGTATGGGCAAAGGTCAATACAATGGCCGTGAGAATCGCCGATTTGGCATTGGGCAGAAGTACTTTAAAAAAAGTCGACAAAGCGGTTTTTCCCAGGGTATAGGAAGCTTCACGTAATGAAACCGGCAGCGCCTGCAACCCTGCCTGCAACGGATAGACCATAAAGGGCAGGCTATAGATGACAGATGCCACCACCAGGCCAGGAAATGAAAAAACCAGCCGGAGCCCCAGGATCGCTTCGATCCAGGCTCCGAAAAAGTAGCCGGGGCTAAATGCCAACAGCAGATAGAAGCCCAGCACCGAGGGAGGCAATACCAAGGGCATACCGATAATCGCTTCCACCAGGACTTTCCCCCGAAATCGACTGTATGCCAGCCAATAAGCCAGCGGCAAAGCCAGCCCAAACAAAATCAGGGTAGCAATGGAGGCCAGTTTGAATGTGAGTATTAAAGGTTCAAGATTCAATGGGAAAGATCAATAAACTTTTGTGCTGTCACGGGCAAAATCACTTAACTGAATAGCCATATTTACGAAAAATATTCTTTGCTTTCGTGGAATACAGGAAATCGTAAAATTCCTGACTCTTCTGCTTTTTGGGAGAGGAGTCGCTGTGTTTTAATAGCAGGGCGGCTTGATTTATGGCAGAGTAGTCGGTGGAGTCTAATTTAGTATATCGGCCTTGTCCTTTCATCTCGGGCGACAATACTACCGACAAAGCCGTGAAGCCTACATCTGCTGCACCTGTGGCGATGTACTGGGTAGTTTGAGCGATACTTTCGCCGTACACCAGCTTACTTTTTACCTGATCGTACATTTTCGCTTTTTGCAGAACCTGAATAGCTGCCGAACCATAGGGCGCGGTTTCCGGATTTGCAATGGCGATTTTTTTAATTTCAGGATTTGTAAGAATTTGGATTTCAGGCGTAAGAGTGGAATCTTTTGACCAAAGTACCAGTGTGCCGCGGGCATATATTTTGGGGGGTACTTCTCCTCCCCCATTGTCATATATTTCCTGCGGATAGCGCGTATCGGCCGACACAAAAATATCGAATGGTGCTCCTTCGCGAATTTGCGCGGTCAGTTTTCCCGACGAACTCACGACAATTTCCAGACGGGTATCTGTCTCTTCTTCAAATTCCATTTGCAGCTCTTGCATCACAAACTGCACATTGGCCGCGGTAGCAACGACTACTTTGTCGTTTGGCCGGGAACAGGCATTCATAAGAAGTACCCCAACTGCAATCAGCGTAGCTATATAGTAAATTTTGCGCACAGAACTTCCAGGTTTCATTCGACACGGGAATGAAGTAAAGGTAGGCCTAGAATACGAAAAATGATTGGGTTAACCGCGCATATTTTTCATCACTTCCTGCAAAATCGTCACGACCTTCTCAGTTTGTTCCCGGCTGGGCGTGGTGTCCCAATTCCCCAAGATCCCGTTACTCCCCAGGTAGATTCCGTCTTTCCTGGCGATAAAATTGGCACCTTCAGTACTTAGTTTGTACTGAATATCAGCTTGTGGAATCAGGCAGGAAAGCTGGCCCGAAACCGGCGTAAGCTCTTCGTCATTGAAGACGGGCTTCGCCCCAAGTCCCATGCAATTGACCACCACTTTTTCGGGCAGGGCATCGATGTCTTCGATCTTTTTTATTTCCAGTATTTTGACTTTTCCCCCAAAAGCCAGAAATTCCTGCAAATGATGGTGAAGGTACGCCGGAATGTTAAACATCATGTTGGAACGGCGCGTCACGTAATCCGCTGCAAAGGGATGCTCTTTTTTACTTAATCTAACCCGCTCAGGAATAAGGCCTTCGATGTCAAACTGCTCACCGCCTCCCAGGGGTTCAGAGGCACGAGGTGCTTCTTTTCTTACGCTGTATTCATCGACCCAGGAGGTGATGTCGTTTAGACCCAGCAAGAACTGGAATCGCCGGAAAGAGAAAAGCGTGGCTTCCTCCCAAAACTTCTCAAACCCGGGCCTAGCCACCGTTGGGTCGCACACCCGCGACGCGGGCGACCAGGTGCCTGTAGCCAGATTGCTGGTCACGTTAGGCGGGACGTCTTTGGTATAAATAGTCACTTCGCAGCCACTTTCTTGTAACAGACGGGCGGTAGCGATTCCCACGGTACCGCAGCCCAGCATCGCTATTTTGCGTTCGGGCATAGCCATTACGAGATTCCGCGCCATATCACCTGTACCCCAGGACAGCGACCAACCGCTACCGCCGTGACCGTAGTTATGCACGATAAGTTTGTTGCCCATTTGCTCGGCCTCGACACGCGGGCCCGACGGGCGAAAAGGCCGCAGTCCGACGGTTTCTTTCACGATCCGGTCCATCGACAGCCGTAGTTTGGGAATCTGATGGTAGCCTCGATTTATGTAAAACTGCTTGTCGGCATACTGTGGACCGGGCCGGGTAGCGCAGGAAGCTACTGCGCCAGCGGAAAGTACAAGGCTACCCAGCCCAGCTTTTTGGAAAAAAATTCGGCGGTTCATAAGAGTTGTTTTGGGAGCGTGCCGGCTGATTAATTTCTGGCAAAAATAGTTGGCGGAGAAATTGGCAACAAATTATATTCTGCATTATTTTACTTTTGCCGAATAGTATTTTAAAAGATCAAATTTTCATACAACTATTAATCTATATTATTCAATATCATGAAATTTACTAAGATTGGATATTTGATTCTATTAACCTTTTGCGGAGGTACTTTACTTGCCCAAACGGTGCAGTTCAACGGCTCGCCAAAGTCCGCTATTTCTTCGGGAGCTATTATACCCGAGGGAAAAAAGATGTTCTGGACAAGCGGCACCACCGGTGGAGTGGCCGACAGCACGGCGCAGGAAGGTACCCGGGCGTAGTTTGGAGATACCAAAACCCAGGCGTTGAGCATTCTTTCAAATTTTCAGAAAACACTACGCGAAAAAGGACTGGCCATGAAAGATGTGCTGATGTTACGCGTGTACCTTGCCCCCGACAAGAGCACAGGGAAGCATGATTACCAGGGCTGGTACGATGCCTACGCGCAGTACTTTGGAACAGCCGAAAATCCAACCAAGCCCATTCGGTCGACCATCGGCATTGCGGGCTTGGCCAATACAGACAAATTCATAGAAATAGAATTGGTCGCGGTTTATCCGTAGCAGCGGAATTCAGCAAAAATTTTTATAAAATAAATTCCCGATTCGTATATTTGCCCTCCCAAACCCGAGCGCCTCCTTAGCTCAGTTGGTAGAGCGACGCATTCGTAATGCGTAGGTCGCAAGTTCAAGTCTTGTAGGAGGCTCATTGTA
>CAZCOG010000011.1:100400-140623 GCA_964500445.1 uncultured Persicitalea sp.
GACGCATTCGTAATGCGTAGGTCGCAAGTTCAAGTCTTGTAGGAGGCTCATTGTAGTCCGTTAGTATGATTTACTGACGGACTTTTTATTTATAACATGATAGCCTCCTTAGCTCAGTTGCGGTTCGGCGTCCCGATAGAGCGACGCATTCGTAATGCGTAGGTCGCAAGTTCAAGTCTTGTAGGAGGCTCATTGTAAGGCCGCTGACGGTTTCGTCAGCGGCTTTTTTCATGCTTGACCAAATCTCGTACCAAGTGCTTCCTTTATGAAAGCAGCTGGGAGTTCAGTAGTTTTGTGAACAGGGTAGCGACTCAGGGCGTTACGAAACCATCGACAACAGAAATCAAATAATGAAAAAAGTAAATATAGGTCTGGTGCAGATGAGCTGCACGTCAGACCCGAATGCCAACTTTCAAAAAGCCACCGAAAAAATTCGGGAAGCCGCCGCGCAGGGGGCGCAGATAATCTGCTTACAGGAGTTGTTCAAGTCACTGTACTTCTGCGATGTGGAAGACCATGAAAATTTTAACCTGGCGGAAGCAATACCCGGCCCTTCGACCGAAGCTCTGGGAATGCTGGCCGCAGAATTAGGCGTCGTCATCATCGCTTCCCTGTTCGAGCGACGCGCTCAGGGACTGTATCACAATACCACCGCTGTGCTGGATGCGGACGGAAGCTATCTGGGCAAGTACCGTAAGATGCACATACCCGACGATCCGGGCTATTACGAAAAATTTTACTTCACACCCGGCGACGCTCCCACGGATGGTACCGCCGGAAGTGATGAAATCGGTTACCGGGTGTTCGAAACAAAATTTGCCAAAATTGGTGTCCTGATTTGCTGGGATCAATGGTACCCCGAAGCCGCCCGCATCACGAGCCTGATGGGCGCCGAAATTTTATTTTACCCTACCGCCATCGGCTGGGACAAACGCGAAACCGACCTCGTTACCAACGAAGAGCAGTACGGTGCCTGGCAGACGATCCAGCGCAGTCATGCCGTGGCCAATGGGGTATTTGTCGTAGCGGTCAATCGCGTCGGGACCGAAGGTGAGCAGCAGTTTTGGGGAGGTTCTTTCGTCGCCAACCCACACGGAAGACTACTGTACCTCGCCCCGCACGAAGAAGAGGTCATTCATACCCAGGAAATCGACCTGGGCGTAATTGATCATTACCGAACTACCTGGCCCTATTTCCGGGATCGGCGAGTTGATTCTTACCAGCCAATCACAAGGCGGTTCATTGATTAGTCCGACCAAAAATGAAATAGGGCCAGCTTTTCAGAGGACGATCCATTGGTTGAAATTTGGAAAAAGGTCGGTTCTTCCAAACCAGCTAACTAGCCAAGCCAATGAACGCAACCTATGATGCCGTGGTAGTTGGTGCTGGCCCGAACGGCCTATCAGCTGCCATCACGTTGGCGCAGGACGGGCTTTCTGTATTGCTTATTGAGCGAGCCGGGGTAGTCGGTGGTAGTGCCCGGTCCGAAGAACTTACCTTGCCGGGCTATATTCATGATGTAGGGGCGGCGGTTGTACCATTAGCCGTGAACTCTCCTTTTTTTCAAACTTTGCCGCTCCAATCGCACGGTTTGGAATATGTTTATCCGCCGGTAGCGCTGGCGCATCCGCTCGAAAACGGTGCGGCGGCCACATTGATGGGTTCAGTGGCCTCAACGGCTCTAAGGTTGGGAGGCGACCGGGAGGCCTACGAAAACTTGCTAAATCCCATTATTGAGCATTGGTCCGGGCTTTCGGAGGATTTGTTGAGTCCCTTTCAATGGCCTAATCATCCTTTTGAGTTTGTGAAGTTTGGATTGAAAGGTCTGCTTCCTTCCACTACCCTGGCCGATCGTTTTAAAACGGACGAAGCCCGGGCGCTGCTGGCGGGTATGGCTGGCCACTCGTTTCAGCCACTTACCAGCATAACTACCTCAGCTATCGCCCTCATGCTTATGGCGGCGGGTCATGCTAAAGGGTGGCCCGTGGCGAAAGAGGGCACTCAAAGTATTGCCAATGCCCTGGGTTCATACTTCGAATCGATTGGTGGCCAAATCGAGTTGGGCCGCGAGGTAAGTAGTTTGACCGACTTGCCAAAGTCAAAGGTTATTCTTTTTGACCTGACACCCCGTCAGATTCTGCGGATCGCTGGAAACCGGCTTTCGGAAACGTATCGAAAGCGACTGGAAAACTACCGTTACGGCTCCGGCGTATTCAAGGTCGACTGGGCATTGAGCGAACCCATTCCTTTTTTAAATGCTGACTGTCGGAAAGCCGGCACCGTCCATATTGGCGGTACCCTGGAAGAAATTCAGCGGGCCGAACAAATGATTATTGATGGGCAACTTCACTACAAACCCTTCGTCCTGTTAGCGCAGCCCAGCATCTTTGATCCGAGCCGAAGTCCGGCCGGAAAACATACCGCCTGGGCCTATTGCCACGTTCCCAACGGCTCCAAAGTTGATATGACCGAACGCATCGAGCACCAAGTCGAGCGGTTCGCGCCGGGTTTTCGGCAAATAATTTTGGGCCGACATACCATGAATACCGCGCAGTTCGAAGACTGGAACCCCAACTGCATTGGCGGTGATATCAACGGCGGCAACATGAACTGGAAGCAATTTCTGACCCGCCCGATTGTTAGTCTTAATCCCTACCAAACCTCTGACCCTAATCTGTATATCTGTTCGTCATCCACACCACCCGGTGGGGGCGTTCATGGGATGTGTGGCTATAATGCGGCGCAGGCGGCGTTACGGGGTAGTTTTGGAAAATAAAATCTCTTTTACGATTTATCAATCTGTACCAATCGCGATTTAATACCAAATTCATCCAATTTCTCCTGAATACATTGCTCCTGCTCCTGACTGAGTTGTTTGTCGCGCCCAATTACATCGTAGCCTTCCGGGGTAAAAAGAGTTTTCTGGAAATGAATGATCGCCCACTGCCAGGCCGGATCGACGTAAAGAATTTCCCACTCGCTTTTCAGCAAGCTCATTAGCCCTTTTCCCCGCCATACAAATGAAACATTCCGCTCATGGGTTGGCGTATCGAACCCGCTGATGCTTTTCTGTCGGCCGTCTTTAATATACTTCACCTCATCTTCCAGACCCGAAGTACCACCGCGGCGGCCCAACGAATAATTAAATGTCGGGAAGAGTTTATCGCCTTTCAGCCACATTGGAAAATCTGAATAATGGATATACCACTTGCCTGCCAGGTTCGTAAGTTTTACTTCGGTGGGTTCACTGGTTGGTTTCATAGTGCTAAATTTGGGGAATTCTTCTGATGCTCCTAAACTACCCTATTATTTTGTCAGCAACATTCGAGCTGAAAGCTATCCGAAAAGACCCATACAACATATGAAAAGAATACTTCTCCTCATTTTTATCGTTTGTGGCCATTTACAGGCCCAGAATATATCTACGGCCCAACCCTGGACCTTCTGGTGGTGGATGGGTAGTGCCGCCAATAAACAGGACATCACGGCTCAGCTGGAAGGTTTTAAAAAAGCCGGGCTGGGCGGTGTCCATATTATTCCAATTTACGGGGTAAAAGGCTACGAAAAGCAATTTTTGCCTTTTCTGAGCCAGGATTGGCTGGCGATGATGCAGCATACTGTGCGCGAAGGCGAAAGGCTGGGGCTAGGTGTAGACATGACCACCGGAACAGGCTGGCCCTTCGGTGGCCCCACGGTGACGCCCGACATAGCGGCGCGTACCATGACGGTGAAGGATCAGAAAATAGCGGTCAAACCCACGGGACAAAAGGTAAAACGCGCCGCGTCCGGCGGAGAAGGACTGGTACTTGATCCTTTTCATCCCACTGCCATGAAGGATTATCTGGCCTGGTTCGATTCCACGCTGATTAAATCGCCAGAACGACCCAGGTCGATGTACAACGATTCTTACGAGGCCTATGGCGCGAACTGGACGGTCGATTTCCAAAAAGAATTTGCGAGGCGGCGCGGCTACGATCTCCTTGCCAAATTGGATCTACTCACCGATACAACGACTAGACTACCCGCGCAACTGGTTCGGATGGACTACCACCAGACCATCGCCGAACTACTTCTGGAACGCTACGCGCAGCCCTGGACGCAGTGGAGTACTAAAAATGGCTTTCAGACTCGGTACCAGGCCCACGGCTCGCCGGGCAATTTGCTGGACCTTTACGATGCCGCCACCATCCCCGAAACCGAATCGTTCGGGACCAGTCGCTTCCCAATCCCTGGTCTGCGTATTGATCCTGACTACTCGATCCAGCAGTTTGGTACGCCCAATCCGCTGGCGATGAAGTTTGCCTCTTCGGCGGCTCATTTTTCGGGTAAGCCGCTGGTGAGTTCCGAAACAGCCACCTGGCTGGCCAATCACTTTAAGGTATCGCTTTCGCAGGTCAAGCCACAAATCGACGAACTTTTCACGGCGGGCATTAACCACGTTTTTTACCACGGCACCACATATTCCCCCCCCTCAGAAGCATACCCCGGCTGGCTGTTTTATGCCTCCACGCATTTTGGCCCCACCTCGCACTTTGCCGAACAATTTCCGCTGCTGAATCAATACGTGGAGAATTGCCAAACCCTGCTGCAAAACAGCCAGCCGGATAACGATGTGCTCGTATATTTCCCCATCCATGACCTGTGGGCCACCAATTCTCCCTCGGGCGGAGGCGTTCACTTGCTGGAAGTACACCACGTGGATCGCTGGCTCCTGAAACTCCCCTTTGGAAAATTGTGCGAAAAGCTTTGGCAAAAAGGCTTCACCTTCGATTATGTTTCTGATCTGCAATTGTCACGATTGGCGGTGGAAAAAGATGGCATTGTGAGTTCCGGAAACACTACTTACAAAACTATCCTGATCCCGGCAAGTACCTTCCTTCCCGAATCTACCCTGAACCAATTGCAACGATTGACCAGGTTGGGGGCACACATTGTTTTTGAAGATCACGCACCTTCCCAGGTAACGGGGTTCGACGATGTCGACCGTCGTCAAAAGCAGTTTTCCAAATCAATGACCCGCCTCACCCGCGCGAAAACGGTTTCCGTTAGTAAAGAGTGGGAAAAAGCGCTGGTGAATAATGGCGCAGTTCGGGAAGAAATGGCCGAAAAAGTTTTGACTTTTATTCGCAAGGTGTATAAAGATCAGCCTTTGTACTTCGTAGCGAATGTTGGCAATGAATTCAAAGAAGGCTGGCTGGAAATAGGAAAAGATGCGTACTTCACACGCTACGACCCGCTCACGGGGGAAGAGGAAGTACTTCCCGCCCGTCAGCGCGGAAATACCACGGAGCAGTTTCTTTCCCTGCTACCCGGACAGTCCTGTTTTCTTAAAGGAACCGCCACCAAACCCGATCAGGAAACCGCTAACCTGTTATCGAATGATTTTCCCATCACCGGAAACTGGGCGGTGGCTTTTTTGAAAGGAATGCCTTCGCTACCCAAGCCGACTTCGGTTTCAGCGTTGAAATCCTGGACCACATTCTCCGATTCCGCCGGGTACTTTTCGGGGACAGCGCGTTATACGCTCTCTTTTGAAGTACCCGAAAATATTGCCACTCAGGAAAATATTGTCCTGGACCTGGGCGACGTGCGTGAAGCGGCTTCGGTAAAGCTCAACGGTAAGCCCATCGGCGTGGCGTGGAGTATTCCGTTTCAGCTCAAAGTACCTGCGGGAACCTTACAGGCAGGTACCAATTCTCTGGAAATCGAAGTAAGTAATCTTTCCGCCAACTACATGCGACTACGCGACCAACAGTTGCCGGATTGGAAGAAATTTTATGATACCAATATTGTCGACATTACCTACAAGAAATTCGACGCCAGCCATTGGGAAGCGATGCCCTCGGGCTTGTTAGGGCCGATTCGGTTGAGATATTAGCAAATTTATGCGCTGATAATCAAATTAAGATCAGTGCTTATTAGGTGCAGCGGAAGTGCCTCACAGCTTGGGAAAAAGTAAAAGTACCTTACTTTTTCCCCGGACCGTACACCGCCCGACCCGGCATAGCGCCGGTAGGCTTGCCGTCTTCCAGCACCAGTGTACCATTGACAAACACATCGATCACACCCTCAGCCAGTTGGTGGGGCTGGTCGAAGGTGGCAAGATCGCCGATTCGGGCCGGATCGAATAGGACAACATCCGCAAAGTATCCGGGTTTCAATGATCCTCTTTCCGGGATATGCAGGTTTTGGCAAGGCAGTGAGGTCAGTCGACAAATCGCTTCGGGCAATGAGATGACCTTCTCCTCGCGGACGTATTTGCCCAGTAGCCGGGCAAAGTTTCCGTAGGTTCGTGGGTGTGGACTACCCTTGAGGCGATTTCCTTCCGGCGCAATCGAAGCCGCATCCGACCCAAAACTCATGTACGGCAAGGCAATCTGTTTTTTAACGTTTTCTTCCGACATCAGAAAATACGCCGTCCCCACCCGCGAGTCATCGCTCACCACCAAATCCATGGCAGTTTCGTACCAGGGCTGTCCGCGTTGGGCGGCTACCTCGGCGAGGGTTCTGCCCACGTATTTGCGCAAAGAATCCTGCTTAAATCCCTGCAAAATCATTCCTTCCGGTCCGGCCGCCAGGGCCAGGTTCTCCCAGTCTCCGGCGGTTTCGGTCATGGCTTTGGCTACTTTTTGTCGCGTGGCCGGGTCTTGTAGTCGCTGCCGCCAGGCTTGCAGACCGCCTTCCTGCGCCCAGGGTGGCATGGCGGCGTCGAGGCCGGTGGCTCCGGCGGTGTAATTGTACATATTGGCCGTGATGGCCAGACCCGCCCGGCGTGCGCTGTCAATTTTAGCAATCACGCGGTCAAGTTTCTGCCAGTTGGATTTTCCAGCCGCTTTCAAATGGTAGATTTCGACCGGAATCTTCGCCCGTTTGCTGATGGCGATCATTTCGTCCACGGCCGCTTCGAAGCGGTCACCCTCGCTGCGCATGTGGGCCGTGAATATACCGCCGTAATCGCTTGCTATCTTCGCCATCGCCACCAGTTCGTCGGTCTTGGCAAAAGTGGCGGGGACGTAAATCAGCGCGGTCGTTAGCCCCATCGCGCCTTCCTGCATAGCTTGCGCCACCAGCGCCTTCATGCGATCGAGCTCGGCGGGCGTAGGGTCGCGGTTAATTTGTTGCAACTCGTGTTCCCGAATTTCGGAGGCGCTGACGAAGGAAGCAAAGTTGGTGGCAACCCCTTTTTGCTCCAAATGATGCATAAACTCGCCGAGCGTCGTCCAGCTGACGTCGAATTTTTCCTCGTCCTGCTGCTGCCGCATCTCGGCTTTCATGTTTTCGGAAAGTGGTCCCATCGATACTTCCCCGAAAACTTCCAGCGTCACGCCCTGCTTGATATCCGAAAGTGAGCGCCCGTCGCGCAGCAGGGAGATGTAAGCGTGACTGAGCATATTCACAAAACCTGGCGCTACTGCCAAGCCACTGGCGTCGATCTCCCGCTTGCCCCGACCCGAAAATTTTCCCATCGCCGCGATTCGATCTCCCCGAATTGCCAGGTCACCAACCACGGGCGCGGCTCCGGTCCCGTCATAAAGTGTGCCGTTGCGGATAACGATGTCGTAGGTTTGGGCAAATGCATTGAGAGTTATTAGGAAAATTAGAAGCGAGCCGAGGAGGTGTTTCATAAGGTAGAGGGTAGTTTAGAAAGAAGATTGGCTGTTAGCCAATTAAAAACGCGACAAATTTCAGCACTTGGACTTGGAGCTTTGGCGGAAGCTGGCTGAATTTAGTTTCGATTTGTTTAAATAATGACATGGTAGTTTATTTGAAGTTGGATTATCCATCCTAATACTACCCCAATTTTTCGGGTATTCGCGTTACAAACACGAGGGAATGCAACCCTGATTGGAAATCAGGTTCAGCGGGTTACTTCTCAAAAAAGTGTGGTTTGGACGTATATTTACGCTCTTTCAAAATCAAATTAACATATTTTCTATATGGAAAAGTTAAAATTAAAAGACCTACTAGACAGCACGTCATCTCAGTTGAAAGGCTTGTCTTCTCTAGATAATCCAGATTTTAGGCTTGAACAGGCTGTATTTAATCATGATGAAAAGTTCTGGGAAATAATAGTGTCGTATCTCGTTGAGGACCACAACAAGCCTGTTACCCCCATGAAACCATTTACTCCACAGTACCCCTTTCACAGAGTTTATAAAAAAGTTATTCTTGATGAAAGTGGGCAGGTATCAGAATTTCAGATGTATGGAAGTGAAATATGAAAATTATTGACTCAAACGCTCTTGTGGTTTTGTTGGTAGGTCTGACTGACCCAAGACTCTTCAAAAACCACAGGAGGACTTCCATATACGATGAGAACGACTTTTACGAACTGCAAGACGTAATTGGTGATGTATCAGAAATGATCGTTCTTCCAAATGTTTGGACAGAGGTCGATAATCTTCTAAATGATTTTTCCGGCAATTATAAATACAGCTATATTTCAATTTTTGCCAACTTACTGAGAGTATCTAAAGAAGTGTACATCCCATCTGATGTAGCAGTCGAAAAGTATGAATTTTATGATCTGGGCTTGACCGATTCACTTATTTTGGAGAAAGCTAGTACTTGTCAGCTTTTAATCACTTCGGACTCAAGGCTTTCTGATTACGCAATTGCAAATGGCATAGAAGTTTACGATTTGGTGAAAGCGAAAAATAATAAGTTAAAGTAGCTTAATTACGTGAATTGCAGGGTTGTGACTTTCAGGTTTGAGTCACCTTGCAGCTATAACTGTTTTCTTCAAAGTGCCCCCACTCCTACTTCCCGTATGCCTCCCCTCCTCCACCGTCACTTCCCCATTCACCAATACATACTTAAACCCAACTGAATACACATGCGGATTGGCGAATTCCGCGGCGTCGCCAACGGTGGCTTCGTCGAAGATTACAATATCGGCTGCCATACCGGGGAGCAATAAGCCCCGATCGCGGAGGTTGAACTTCTGGGCGGGCAGCGAGGTCATGCGGCGGATGGCTTCTTCGAGGCGAATGACCTTTTGGTCGCGGACGTAGCGGCCCAGCACGCGGGCGTTGGTGCCGTAGGCGCGGGGGTGCGGCATACCCGAACCAAACTTGGCAATGCCCGCGTCGGAAGCCACCATCGCAAAAGGATACTGCATGATGCGCACCAAATCCTTCTCATCCATGCTGAAAAACACCATTTGGGTGCGGCCTACGGATTCCACCATTTCAAGAATGGTCTCCGCTTCTTCCATCGGCTTGCTTTTGCGACCTTTTAGTTGATTGATTTCGCTGATATTCTTGCCGTTGTAGCTGGTATCAGGTCCGTAGCGCGCTACTTGGGCATACGAGAAGCTTTTGAGTTGCTTCTCCTTCAACCGATCGGCCATTTGCTGCTTGATCTGCTTGCGGATAACGGGATCGTTAAGTCGGGCGTGGAGTGAGTCACGGCCTCCGCTGAACGCCCAGGTCGGAACCGTCGTGTCGAGCGAAGTACTGCTAGCTACGTAGGGATACTGATCCACCGTCACGTCCAGCCCTTCCTTCCGGGCGTTTTCCACCAGCGCCAGCGTTTCGACCGAGCGTCCCCAGTTGGGCTTGTAAGTCACTTTGAAATGCGAAATCTCGACGGGCATGTTGGCATCGCGGCCAATGGCGATGGCTTCGCTGACGGCCTCAGTCACGTTATCGCCCTCGTCGCGGATGTGCGAGGCGTACACACCGCCGTGTTTGGCGGCCGCTTTAGCCAGCGCAACTACCTCCGGCGTCTTGGAATAAGTACCCGGCACGTAGATCAAACCCGTGGATAATCCAACCGCGCCTTCCTGCATGGCTTTCTCGACGAGGGCTTCCATTTGGGCAAGTTCAGCGGCGGTAGGGTCGCGTTGCGCGTCGCCCATCACGGCCCGACGGACGGTGTTGTGTCCAATCAGCGAAGCCACATTGATGGAGGTTCTTACGGAATCCAGCCGGGCAAAGTACTTTGCCATGTCCAGACTGGAACCACCGCAGTTACCGGTCACGACGGTCGTGACGCCATCGTGGATGAAGTTTCCCGCCGTTGGCGTCACCATTTCGTCACCCTCGATATGGGCGTGGACATCGATGAAGCCAGGAGCGACGACCAAGCCTTTGGCGTCAATGATTCGCCTAGCCTCGGCTTTATCCAGCTTACCGATGGCAGCAATTTTACCATTCTGCACGGCGATGTCGCCGTAGTACCAGGAATTCCCGGTGCCGTCGATGATGCGGCCATTTTTTATGAGGACATCGTAGGTTTGGGAAAAAGCCGGGCCAGAAAGGAGGATCAGCCCAAGGAGTAGGGATAAAAACGAGCGCATAGTTTTTAGAATTTGTGTTTAACTGCCAAACTACCAAATAGTAGGGAATCAGGAATTGAATTTTTAAAAAGATTAGATAATAGCTTCAAGTCCCTTTGTAAGCTTTAACACCACAATTTCCAACCTTTTTTAACCAAACTACCCAAAACTATGAACATCAAACCCTTCATCCTGCTGGCTTCCTTAGGGCTGCTGGCCTCCTGTGACACGAAAAAAGACGAAAGTGAAGGCATTGACTCAACCACCGTGGCGGAGGCTTCGCTGGAAGAAATCTGGTCCACTGATACCACGCTTATGACGCCCGAATCGGTACTGCTCAATGATGGTACTTTGTACGTGTCTCTCATCGATGGCCAGGGCGGCGACAAAGATGGCAAGGGCGGTGTGGCCAAAGTCGGCACCGACGGCCAAATCATCGACGCCAACTGGGTGACGGGACTAAGCGCCCCCAAAGGAATGGGGGTTACTGATGGCAACCTTTACGTGACAGACCTGACAGATCTGGTACAGATCGACCTGGCTACCGGAAAAATCGTTAAGAAAATGGCCGTTGAAGGCGCGACCGGGCTGAATGATGTTTCCGTTGGGTCGGACGGCACCGTTTATTTTTCCGACAAGAATACCGGAAAAATCCACACCCTAAAAGACGGGGCAATTGCGACCTACCACGAAGGCATCGACAACCCCAACGGCGTATTGGCCGTAAGCGATGGGCTACTTTATACCGAAAGTGGCAAGTTGCAAAAAATCGATGCGCAGAAAAACGTGACGACGCTGGCCGACGGTATGGACAAAAGTACCGACGGAATCGAAGAGGTGAGCCCCGGTGAGTACCTGGTTTCCTGCTGGGCCGGTGAGGTCTATCACGTGAAAGACGGTACTGCGACCAAGCTACTGGACACAAAGAATATCCAGAGCAATACGGCGGATATTGGCTACGACGCGGCAAAGAAGATTGTGTACGTACCCACTTTCTTCAAGAATAAGGTAGTAGCTTATCAGTTGAAATAGCGGTCGGCGGTCGGCTCGGTTCGTCGCTACGATCGGCTGTCGGAAATCATGAAGGCAGATTTTGTACACAACAGAATCTGCTTTTTTTGTTTTTTAGCCAAATGCAGATGGCCGATAGCCATCACAAATTCCCAGTCTGCCAGCTCCTTGCTGGTACTTAATTATTGAGAAATGGGCATTATTTTGCTTGTTTGTGAGCTGGTATATCTATTTTAAAGAGAAACCCAACCAATATTCCCGTCACCTATGAGCCAACCTTCTAATTCTAAAACTGCCATTTACGCCGCCATTGCCGCCAATATGGGCATTGCCATTTCCAAGTTTGTGGCAGCCAGCTTCACCGGTAGCTCGGCCATGATTTCCGAAGGTATTCACTCCGTGGTCGATACCGGCAATGGTCTGTTGCTGCTGTATGGCATCCGGCAAAGCAGAAAAGAAGCTGACGCCCAACATCCCTTCGGGCACGGAAAAGAGCTGTATTTCTGGTCGCTGATTGTGGCCATTTTGATATTTTCCATTGGTGGCGGTATGTCCTTTTACGAAGGCATCAGCCACATCCGACATCCTCAGCCCCTTTCGGATCCCACCTGGAACTATGTCGTGCTGGGTCTGGCCGGTATTTTTGAAAGCGTGGCTTTGTTCCTGGCACTCAAACAATTTAATAGTACCCGAACTGAACCCAATTTTTTTAAAGCCATCCGTGCCAGTAAAGACCCCTCTAATTTTGCTGTTATTTTTGAAGACACTGCCGCGCTGCTGGGTTTGGTAGTAGCTGCCTTGGGGGTGTTCTTGGGACACAAACTCAACAACCCCTACCTTGATGGAGTCGCTTCGTTGGTAATTGGACTCATCCTGGCGTCCATTGCCATTTTTCTGGCTTATGAAAGCAAAGGGTTGCTGATTGGGGAAGGGGCTAATCCGCAGGTTGTCGAAAGCCTAAGCGAGATTATTCGGGCCGAGCCTACGGTGCTGAGCGCCCGGGTGCCGATGACGATGCACTTTGGACCCAATGAAGTTTTCCTAGCGCTCGATGTAAACTTTCAACCCAGCCTGACGGCATCGGAAGTCGAACAGGCGGTGGTGCAGCTTGAAAAAAATATCCGGCTCAACCATCCCGATGTCAAACGTATTTATATTGAAGCCCGGGCGCTCTCAGCTGACCGTTAAAGTTCAGGCGCATGTCTGAGAACTGAGAATTTCCCAGGGTCTTATCAACTTGATTCAGGCCAGCTCAACTAATTGCAAAATAGGTCTGATTATTTAAAAAAGGGGATTCCAATCTTGGAATCCCCTTTTTTATTAATGAATAAGCATGAGCCAAAAGCTGAAGGCCGATGGCCATTTACCCCAGCGCCCAAGCCTTCTGTCCGGGTTTAATCGGAATACAAGCTTCCAGTCGGCCCGGAGTTTCGAGGTATTCCAGAGCCTGCGTGGCACCGATCTCGGAGGTAAAGTACCCTACGGCCGTGTAGTTTTTCATTTGTTTAAAAAAGGCTTTGTCTGTTTCAATCAGTTTCCTCACCATCGACACCTTCTGGTCGTTGCTCAACGCCACGAAGCTTTTGCCAAACGCTGCCTTGCTATCTTTTTCGAACTGGTCGAGGGAAGCATAGAATGCCTTCTGCTCCTCCATCGGATGACAGTCGCGGATCACCCGGATAATGAATTGTTCGGCCCCGGCCGCTTTGGCGCCCGGCGTGTCGGTAGTCGGGATAATGACATCGGCCAATTCAGCCAGCAGTTTTTCCTGCTGCGGCGTGGCGTAGACATTATCACCGAAGTTCGTTTTTTCTCCCAATATGCCGGACACTACGGGTCCGGATAGTGCAACGCCACCCATTAGCAGGCTGATTCGTTGCACGGCATCCCTACGATTCATTTTCATGTTTTTTGATTCTAGATGTTGGATTATTGAAAAGCCGAATGACCGCTTAAATATTCTTTTTCTTCAATTCGCTGACGGCAAAGTCGGCGGCGCGGGCAGTGAGCGCCATGTAGGTCAGCGAGGGGTTCACGCAGGACGCCGAGGTCATACAGGCTCCGTCTGTCACAAAAACATTTGGCACATCATGCACCTGATTATTGGCGTTTAGTACCGATGTCTTCGGATCGCGACCCATGCGGGCGGTACCCATCTCGTGGATTGCCATGCCCATGTAAGACTCACCCTTGTTAATGCGCACATTTTTGACGCCCGCCGCTTCGAGCATTTCAGCGGCATCGTTGGCCATGTCCTCTCGCATTTTGTACTCGTTTTCACCATATTGGGCGTCGAAAACTAACAGCGGCATGCCCCACTTATCGGTTTCTTTCGGATCGAGGTACATTTTGTTATCGTAGTTGGGCAGAGTTTCTCCGAAACCGCCCAGGCCCATGCTCCATGGTCCCGGTTCGGTAGCCTCTTTCTTGTAGTCAGCCCCGAAACTAAGTTCGGCTACATTGTGCATCCAGTTACCCCGCCGACCACCGCCCTGGTAGCCGAAGCCGCGCAGGTAGTCACGCTTGTCGCTGCCGATGTTGCGATAGCGCGGAATATAAATACCGTTGTTTCGGCGACCATAATAGTACTTGTCCAGATCGCCCTCCCACTGTCCACCGGCACCCGTGCGGAAATGGTGATCCATTAGATTGTGACCAAGTTGCTCCGAGTCATTACCCAGACCATTCGGAAAGCGGTTGGAGGTAGAATTGAGCAGGATAGCCGTGGACGCCATCGCCGAAGCACACACGAAAATAATTTTCGCATTGTACACCCGCACGTCCATAGATACAGAGTCCACCACGCGAACACCCGTAGCGCGCTTAGAATTCTCGTCATAAATCAAATTGGTCACGACCGAATCAGGCCGCAAAGTCAACAGGCCCGTCTTTGCAGCGGGTGGCAGGGTACAGGATTGAGTACTGAAATACGCACCGTAGGGACAGCCCAGGTTACACTTGGCGCGGTACTGGCAAGGGGCGCGACCAATACCCATCTGCTCCTTCTTGGCTTCGGAAAGGTTGGCCACGCGACCAATCGTCATGGTTCGGCCCGGAAAGTTTTTCTCGATCCGCTTGCGCACTTCCTTCTCTACGCAAAACATTTCCATCGGAGCCAGAAAATCGCTGTCGGGTAGTTGGGGAAGTCCCAGTTTTTCACCCGAAATACCAACGTGTTTCTCGACGTAGGAATACCAGGGCGCAATGTCTTTATAACGAATTGGCCAGTCCACTGCAATGCCTTCCTTGGCGTTGGCCTCAAAGTCGATGTCAGACAAACGGTACGACTGCCTTCCCCATAAAATAGACTTACCGCCGACGATATTTGGCCGGAACCAGTCGAAGCGCTTCACTTCTTTATAGAGCGAGTCGGCATCGTCCATCCAGTAGTTTTCGGTCATTTCGTTGTACGGGTAATCTCGCGCCAGCTTGGGGTGTGATGCCTTCTGTTCCGTTGTAAGCTTGCCGTTGTACCGAAACTCCCAGGGCGGCTTGGTGGCATTCTCGTAGCCGGTAACGTGCTCAAGCTGGCGGCCCCGCTCGAGCATGATCACTTTCAAGCCTTTCTCGGTCAGCTCTTTGGCCGCCCAGCCGCCTGTGACCCCGGAACCGATAATGATGGCATCGTAAGTGTTTTCTTTGGTCGCTTTAAGGTTTAGATTAGCCACTTTCTGGTTTAAAGTTTAAGTGTTTAACTGTTAATATATTCAGCTCGGTAGTTGCGCTTGTTCAAATTCCGAAGTACCCAGCGCTGTACTGAATGAAGACGATACTTAACGACTATATCCCTGATTTCTGATTTTTTCCAGCCTTGCCGCCAGCTCTTTGGCTTTATCGGCATTTTTTTTCTTGAGATCTTTCGTTTCCCCGGGATCTGACGACAGATTATACAGTTGTCCGCTGGGTTGGCCCAGCTGCGCTTCTACTCGCTTGGGTTCAGTAAAGCCACCTGAGCCCAGTGCTTCGACATACTTCCAGTCGCCTTCTCGAATGGCCAGCATACCGTCGCCAGACTGATGGATAATAGATTCCCGAACCGTTCTGGTACTTTTCCCATTCCAGACGGGCCAGAAATTAAAACTATCCTCGGCTGTATTTTTACTTATTGACACATTCACAATGCTTGCTAGCGACGCAAATACATCCGTTAAGCAAAACGCCTGGTCGGTCTTGGTACTCGGCTTTATTTGGCCTGGCCATTTGACAAAAAATGGCTCGCGGTGACCCGCTTCGTAGATATCCGCCTTCATACCTCGCCAGTCGGCATTGGCTCGGTGGTTAAACTGGTCAATTTCAGGCTGCCGCCAGTAGGCTCCGTTATCGGATGTGAAAATGACCAGCGTATTTTCGGATAAATTCAGACTGTCCAGCAGGGCTACAATTCGCCCCACGGCGGCATCGGTCTGAGCCACAAAATCACCGTAAAGCCCCACCTTGGAACTACCCTTAAACGGGGCTACAGGTACCCATGGCGTATGCGGGGAATTGAGAGGAAAGTACAGGAAAAAGGGTTTGTCTTTGTTTTCTTTGACAAAATCTTCGGTCTCGTTCACGAAAGTGGGCAATGTGCTTTCAATCGTAAAATCCTGCGCAATCACGCCGCCCCGGTGAAAGCGGTTGATGTGGCGACCTTCGGTAAGTTCTGGTTCGCCCGCGTAGGGCTGCATGGGTAAGCCAAGTACTTCGCCATTCCTGACAAAACAGTAAGGCTCCATATCCAGCGAAGCCGGAATGATAAACGACTCATCGAAGCCGGCCAGTTTAGGCCCAGGGGCTGATTTGGCAAAATCCACATTATTACCATCAGGATACACGCCCTCTTTATCGGCTTTCGCATCTACCTTTTTTGTCTGCCAGTCGAGACCCAGGTGCCACTTGCCGATACAGGCAGTTTGGTACCCCTGTTTTTGCAACATCGAAGCGATGGTTTCCCGGCCTTCTTCGATCAATGGCGGCGAATAGCCGTGCAGCACTCCTTGCTTCATGCGCGAACGCCAGGAGTAACGGCCCGTTAGCAGAGCATAGCGCGTGGGCGTACAGACCGCCGAAGGCGAGTGCGCATTGGTGAAACTCATGCCTGCTTTTGCCAGAGCGTCTATGTGAGGCGTTTTGGTTTTAGCATCCGGGTTAAGATAACCCACATCACCGAAGCCAAGGTCATCGGCCATGATGAGTACAATGTTCGGATTTTTACTTTGGCTAAAACCCGAAGAGGCAACAAGCAATAAAAGCAGGGCGGAAACGAATCTCATGGAGGCTGGGGAAAGAATAGGGTTCAATTGTTCAAATTAGCTATTTTTGCTTAACTGAAAACGACTTTTTAATCCAAAACTACTTCCCTTGAACGCTACCGCTTCCGCCGCCTGGTACGAAATTCGGAATCCTGAAAATGTATTTTCCCCCAGTTTGTTGATTTATAAAGATCGAGTTGCCGCCAATATCGAAGCCATGATCGACATAGTGGGCGACCCGGAACGCCTGGTACCGCATGTGAAAACTCACAAAATGGCGGAGGTCATTCAGATGCAGCTGGATGCGGGCATTAACAAATTTAAGTGCGCCACCATCGCCGAAGCCGAATTACTGGCCGAAACTGGCGCTCGATGGGTGTTGATAGCCTACCAACTAGTTGGCCCGAACATACAACGGCTACTGGATTTGAGGGCAAAGTACCCTGAGGTACATTTTGCTTCCTTGGTAGACTCCCTGGATTCGGCCCAAATGCTGAATTCTCAGGCTGAGGGAGAGGTATTTCATGTTTTCATTGATGTCAACAACGGCATGGACCGTTCCGGTTATCCTGTCGAGGATAATTTGCTCAATCTCTATAAAAAAATCGCAGTACTACCGCAGCTTGATTTGCAAGGACTGCATGTGTACGATGGCCACATTCGTGATCAGGATTTTGCCGAAAGAAAACTGCATAGCGACGCGGATTTCGCTCCGGTGGAAGTACTTCGGGAGCAAATAATCAGTGAGGGATTAAGCGAGCCGATGATTATTGCGGGCGGAACGCCTACGTTCAACGTGCACGCCCTGCGGGATGGTATTTATTGCAGTCCAGGTACTTGTCCGCTTTGGGATTGGGGTTACGGCGACCGTTTTTTGGACCAGCCTTTCCAACATGCGGCACTGGTTGTGACGCGGGTAATCTCGAAGCCCACCGAAGGCATTATCACGGTTGATCTGGGCCATAAGGCCGTAGCCGCCGAAAACCCGATTGAGCGGCGTTTCAGATTCTTGAACCTGGAAAATTACGAGGTACTTAGCCAAAGCGAGGAGCATGGCGTGATCAAAGTCAAAGGCTGGGAGGCCGTTCAGCTTGGCGATTTACTTTACGCTCTCCCCTACCATATTTGTCCTACGGTAGCCCTGCACGAAACAGCGTCTATAATAGTAGATGGTCAGGTAACGGAGGAATGGGAAGTCCGAGCGCGGCGTCGGCGGATTACCGTTTAAAAAACCTACTGCTCTCGTCGCACCAGCGCTTCCAAAGCGTCCAGATGTTCGGCAAACGCTTTTTGCCCCTTTTGGGTAGCAAGGTAAGTCGTGAGTGGCTTTCGCCCGACAAACTGTTTTTGCACTTCCAGAAAATCCAGTTCTTCGAGTGCCCGCAGGTGCGAGGCCAGATTACCGTCGGTTAGTTGCAGCAGGTCTTTCAACTCGTTGAAACTTACCGACTCGTTCACCACCAGTACCGACATTACGCCCAGCCGGACTTTGCTCTCAAAGACTTTATTAAATTTTTCCAGCCAGGTGATCATCAATTTGGAATTAGTGATTTAGTGAATGTCGGAATGCAGGAAAAAATATTCCGACATTCACCAATTCCTCATTATTCTTCGTGTCGAAAGTGCATCAATGCTCCGTAAAATATATGCAGGAAGCCAAAACCAATGATCCAGCAGAGAAACAAGTCAGCATAGGTACTTACGAACATCGCGGCGCATCCCAGGGCAATTTCGGAAATACCCAGGTAGGTCACCTCCTTCCAGGTATGTTTGCCGGCATTGACCAGGGCCAGGCCATAAAATATGAGTGTGGCGGGAAACACCAGCATCGAAGGACCTTTGAATAAAATAGCCAGACAGAAAATTCCGCCTGCCATAAGTGGCGCAGCCATACTATAAAGCAGCCGGCGCGAGGCCGAATTCCACACACTCGTTCCCCGGCGGTAGGCTTTGCGGGCCGACAAAACAATAACTACCGTTAGCGAAACTACCAGAACCGAGAGGCTGTCCAAAAGCAAAAACAAAATCATTTCCTGCCGGTGGCCGGCGCGCAGATTCCAATAAAGCGTCCCATTTTGGGGTGCCCAGGCAGTGTGATACTGGTAATAGGCGGCGCCCGCCCCGGCCAGTGCCACCAGTCCCATCACAATACCAGACAAGCCACTTAATGACAAGAACTTAGAAGAACGCTCCATGAGCGCTTTGATCTCCTGTAAGGTCTGTAAAGATTCTGAACTCAATGCTAAACGAGGGAATGAGCGGCTGGTCGCAAAGTGAATATCAGACCAGGGTCCGCGCCGGGATGATTATTCGCTGAGAGATTCATACTTCCGCAATTCGTAGTACGCATAAAACGCCAGGTACACCAGTAAAAGCGAAAAGGTAAATGCGACGGTCAACTGGCGGGCCAGGTGGTTATGGGCACTATCCCAAATGGCCCAGCCCAGCGCCATCGGATTGGTAAGAATGTCCCAACTATTCCAGCGACCGTAGCGCCCCAGATAAATACCAAAGGCTATCAAGCCCGATGAGGACAGAACGCCCAGCCAGGCTAATAGTGAACTGTGCCGTCCGGCTACGATTTTGTGGATGATATACCATGAATAGGTACCTGCCAACAGGCCCGTCATCGCAAAGCTAAAAAACATCAGCGAGTCATACCAGATGGTGGTCGGATTGGCGTGCCTGATGTGCATGAGATCGGTGATCATGTAAAAAGAGTTGGGAACCAACAGCAACCATAGAGCCATTCCGGCGAGCCGTGGTAGCAGCGATAGCCGGTCGATTTGGTCAAGTTCCTGGAGTGCTTTGGCGACAAGCAGCGGCAGCAGGGCCAGAAACAGGTTCCAGACCATGAAGCGGTAGTTGCCGTCGTGGGTGGCTATTACCCGGAAGACCCATAGACTGACACTCATCCCGGACACGATGCCCAGCAGTAAGAATTTGGGGTTCCGATACAAGTAGCGGAGTAGAATGGGTACGGTGATTTCCATGGTAGTTTGATTGAATTGAAAGTACTTTGTGTGGCAAAGTAGAAAAGAAAAAAATAAATCTGCAAGGGATCGCTAAATATTTCCCATGAAAAGATTTCCTTTGTTCAATTTATTCCTTAGCCAGTTATATAATATGAGAAAAATAGCTCCTTTCATTATTGTACTTCTTACTTCCTTCGGATGTGCCAAAATTTACAATAGTCCCGATGCTCAGCAAAGGGCCAGCGATCATAAAGTGATTGCTATCATTCCGCCAAAGGTGTCTATAGCTGCTGCCCGGAAGGTGGATCCACAGGCAATTATTCAGCAACAAAAAACCGAATCAGTAAATTTTCAACAGGAGATGTACAGCTGGCTACTTAAAAGGAAGCAACAGAATAAGATATTTGTCAATATCCAGGATGTGCAAACAACGAATGTAAAGCTTGAAAGGCTGGGCTATTTCGATAATAATCCACTCACACCGGAAGAACTGTGTGAAAAGCTAGGTGTTGACGGAATTATCACTTCCAACTACGCTCTTAGTAAGCCCATGTCAGATGGCGCAGCGGTTGCTCTAGGTCTACTGGTTGGCTTTTGGGGAGCCACCAACCAGACGACCGTCGTTATGGAAATTCACGACGGACAAACCCAAAAGATGATTTGGAACTACAATCATAAAGTTTCAGGAAGCCTTGGAAGTACTCCTGCACGACTAATAGATAATCTTATGCGTAGTGCCAGCAACAAAATGCCGTACACTATACGCACAAGCACTATCTAAAATAAAAAAATCCCGAACCAAATAATTCGGGATTTAAGAGCCTCCAGTCGGGATCGAACCAACGACCTACTGATTACAAGTCAGTTGCTCTACCAGCTGAGCTATGGAGGCAAAAGAAACCGCTTATCGGCGATTAATTGTGGGGCAAAAGTAGTATTTGAAAATATACAGCGCAACTAAATATGAAAAATATTTAGTTGCGCTGCTGAGTTTATTAAATTGCTTCCTGAATCACAGTTAGTTGGTGTTTCAAACTTTCCAGTTCCTCCGAAGCTTTTCTAATTTTTTCTTCAAACTGTGCCTTTACTTTATCCGCAGATTTAGATTTTGCAAAGAATTCGATGTTGTTTTCCCATAGCGCAATGTCGTTTTCCAGTTGAGTGACTTTGCGGCGGATGTCGCTTTCCTTCCGGTTGAGGTTGCGGCTGCTGTCTCCTTCTTTCACCATGGCCACTTCGCTCTCCAGAATTACCTGCTCTTTCTGCTTACTGGAAAGTTTACCCACAGACCCCACATAAGAGTTTATAGCGTCGATATAGCGCTTCTGAATCTTCTGCATCGCCTTACGGGGCACGAAGCCGATTTTAGCCCACTCTGCTTTGAATTCATTCAGATTGGCCAGGGTAGAATCACCGGGATCAGCCGCGGCCTTCTCGATACGGTCGCAGAGAGCCTCTTTTTTGGCCAGGTTTTCTTCAAACTCTTTGTCCTGTTCCTTATGCTTGCTACGCTTGTTGTTAAAGTAAGCATCGCAGGCCTCTTTGAATCTTTTATAAATCGAGTTCTTGAATTTCTCAGGTACCTGCCCGATACTCTTCCACTGTTTCTGCAATTCGATAATTCGCTGGGTATTGGCGGCATTGTCCTCGCCCGCTTCCAGAATTTGCTCTACTTCCGCACAAAGGTCCTGCTTTGCTTTGAGGTTTACTTCGCGCTTGGATTCCAGTTGCTTGAAGAACTCGCTTTTATTGTTGAAAAAGGTTTTCAGCGAGCCCCAGAATTTTTTGCTCAAATCCTTGCCCTCGCCCCTGGGCATCGGCCCTTTTATAGCTTGCCATTCTTCCTGGTGAGCGATAATTTCGCGCGTCTTGGCATTCCATTCATTGATACTACCCGACGAGAATGTCGTGTAGGGGACGATGGCTTCGTAGATTTTTGATTTTTGCTCATAAATCTCCACCATCGATTTTTTCTGCTCTTCATATTGAGCGCGTCGGGCGTCGTAGAGAGCATCGAGCGATTCCTTAAACCGCCCCCACAGCAACTCCTGTTCCTCGCGCGGTGCAGGGCCGATATGCTTATACTCCTCAAAAATTTCATTGCCTTCCTTCAGAATCTCACGACTCATCGGACGTTCTTCCAGCGTCTTGACCAGAGCCTCGATTTTTTCGCAAAGCTCTACTTTCAGATCGGAGTTCTTCTTCCGGTCGAGTTCTTTTAACTCGAAGTAGATATTCCGGTTAGAGAAATACCGATCGACCAGCGCATTATAAGTCGCCCAAAGGGTACCATTGTGGGCCGAAGACACATTGCCTGCCTTCTTCCATTCCTCCTGAATTTTTTTAAATTCTTCCCAGCTATTTTTAATATCGGCCGCCCCGACCTCCTGGCTATCGTCAGTGTCCACCAACTCACGTAGCCGCTGTAGCAATTCCGTTTTTTGGTTAAAGTTCTGGTCGCGATTTTTATCGAGGTCCTGAAAAAACGCTTTGCGCTTGGCCCGGATTTCTTTTAAGAGTGCCTCAACCTTTTGGGTCTGCTCATCATAGGTATACTCGAATCCCTCCTCTGAACCCGTGTCGGCCACGTATTTTTCCTTCGCAGCGTCCCACTCGGAGCGTTTCATTTGAGTCAGAACCGGACGGATTTCTTTCACAATGCTATCGATCCGTTTGATCTGCTTCATACCAACACCTGCTGCCGAAATCACCGCAAGTTCTTTTTCCAGAGCGGCTGCCAGTTCTTCTTTACTTGCCGTGGCGTAATCGAGTTCTTCGCTGTCGTCGGAATCGTCCTCGTCATCATCTTCCTCCGAATCTGTGGTTGCTTCATCGTCGTCGTCCTCTTCGGCATCTGCATCGGTAGTTGTAGCTTCGGCCTCCGAGTCATCAACAGCAGAAGTTTCTTCCTTTTTTTCTTCTGCGGCTGGTACTTCCTTTCCAGTATTTGATTCAGCACTGGCGGGAACCGCTTCGGATGAGCTGGATTCCGTATTAGCTTCCGGTTCGGTTTTCGCTTCATCACGATCAGCGGCATCTTCGGCCAGATCGTAAGCTTTCGTCAGTAACTCAGGATTTTCGTGAGGTTCATCAGATATGGCAACTGGAGCTTCTTCCTTAGCCTCAGACGCAGCAGATTCATGGTCGGCGGCAGCTTCGGCCATTTCGTAGGCTTTGCCCAGTAACTCGGGATCTTCGTCCACGGTACCCGAAATCGCGACATGTGTCTCATCCGTCATTTCTTCCAACGTTTTGGTATGTACCATATCGTCATCCGAAGAATGGATGGGTGGCACCAAATTGTCAGTCTCCATTTCATCCGTTCCGTCATCATTAGCCAGGTGAAGGTCCGGCGTTTTAGCCTCGGCCTCTTCCGGTGTTGCGGCAGAGAGAGTATTCTCATCTTCTGGATTTGAATGGGTTTCCTCTACGGATTTTGAAACGTCAGTTTGGTTTGCTTTTGGGGTTTCGTCCTGTTTGTCCTCTGGTGCGTCGTTCGATTGCTGAATCATCGGGTTCGGTTTTTCGTAAGTCGTTCAAGGACAAATTTAACAATCTTTATTTGAAAAGGTTAAATTTGCTTACACAAGCCAAAATCAAGCAGAAAAGCATGAACGAAAATATCGCCGACCTGAGGAAAGAATATACTAAGAATGGCTTAAACGAAAAGGGGATATCAGCCGCTCCTTTGAAGCAGTTTAGACAGTGGTTCGACGACGCTTTAAATGCCGGCTTGCCTGAGCCTAACGCTATGCACCTGAGCACAGTATCCGAGTCAGGACGTCCCAGCAACCGGGTGGTACTGCTAAAAGAGCTGGATGACGAAGGTTTTGTTTTTTATACCAATTATCACGGCAGGAAAGGCCGCAATCTGGCCGTAAACCCGTTCGCCAGTCTTACTTTTTTTTGGGTGGATCTGGAAAGACAGGTTAGAATTGAAGGCAAAGTCTCGAAGGTAACTGACCAGGAATCTGACCAATATTTTTCAGTACGTCCGAGGGGAAGCCAGATCGGTGCCTGGGTATCGCACCAGAGCGAAATAATTCCTTCGCGCGAAATTCTGGAACAGAAACAGGCAGAGTATGAACGACAATTTGCGGATAAAGAAGTACCCCGCCCGCCACATTGGGGGGGATATCGGTTAGTTCCCGACCGAATTGAATTCTGGCAGGGCCGCCCTAGCAGGTTGCACGATCGTATCGTGTATGACTTTCAGGATGGAAAATGGGTGATCTATCGGCTAGCGCCCTAAATTTCTCGGTATAATAAATCTGAAATCTGGCTGCACTAAGCCTCCGAAGTCAACCTTAATAAAAAACGGATAAGTCCTGCACGCCCAATTGACGGCGAGAGGTGAAGCCCTCGCCATACTTTACTCCAATTGCGTGCCCGATTTCCTCCGCTCTCGCTCTGATAAAATCCATAAACTCAGGACTGGATATATAGCTTTGGGGCTCCGAATCCTCCGTTCGGTTTTCTTTTGGCACAAAAAACTGGCTCTCAAAAGCAAGCATCGCACTTATTTTCTTATCCCAGTAAGGAGTAATATCCACCACGAAGTCAGGCTTAATGTACCGATCCTGAATCATGTGAAATACGTTTTTGGGCCGCCAGGCTTCCTGCTGATTTCCGGCTTCATCATATGTTTCTATCATGCGCAGTCCGGAATAAAAACAACTTTCATAGATCAATTGTCCGCCGCGCCCATGATCGGGATGTCGGTCGTCGATGGCGTTGGCCAGCACGATATCTGGCTGGTACTTACGGATAAAAGGTATAATGGCACGTTGATGTGCTTCATCATTTTTGAAGAAGCCATCGGCTAGTCCCGCGTTGTCCCGCACTTCAATCCCAAGAATATCAGCCGCATTCCTGGCTTCCCGAATGCGGCCTTCGGGTGTGCCGCGAGTACCCAGTTCGCCACGAGTCAAATCCAGAATTCCCACTTTTTTACCAAGTGCTATTTGGGCGAGCAAGGTTCCGCCGCAGCCAAGTTCGACGTCGTCGGGGTGGGCGGCGATAGCCAGGATGTCTAATTTCATGGAAGGCAGTCGGCTTTCGGCTTTCAGCTTTGGGCCTTTTTTAAAAATGTTAACTTATAAATCAATCTTTAAATGAACTCGAATCCACTATTCAGCGGTCCCCGCTAAGCAGATGAGCAGAGTATCAACGCAATCGAACTCTCGCTCATGCAAGCGGGCTGAGAAAGCAGATTGCCCTTATTTAACCCTGAGTTTCTGGCCGATACGCAGGGTAGAACGCGTTGAAATCCGGTTGAGCTTGGCTAAGGATGATACACTCAACCCATAACGGCTGGCAATAGACGAAAGCGTTTCGCCGGAGCGGACGCGGTGCAGCATCGTACGTACGTAGGCAGGTTTTTCGCCTGCCTCGTACTCGTTTTTAGAAGAAGAACGTCCGCCACGCAAATAGTCATAAACACTGGCCGTAAGGGTAAAATGATCGGAGCGAACCTGCTGTTTGGGCCAGTCGAAAATATTATTAGAGTCAAATGGATTTCCCTCGTAGCGGTTTTCGTAGTGGAGGTGCGACCCGGAACTTCGGCCGGTACTTCCTCCCAAACCGATGATGTCGCCCGCCTTTACGATTTGCCCTGATTCAACCAGCTGCTTCGACATGTGGCCATATAAGGTTTCCAGTCCATTATAGTGGCGCACCATCACGTAGCGACCGTAGCCATTGCCATCCCAGCCCACTACCCGAACGATACCGTCGAAAGTACTGTACACCGGGTCGCCCGTTTCGAGATCGATGTCGGTGCCGGTATGCCAGCGTCCCCAGCGGAAACCGAAATTAGAAGTCACCTTAGGTACTTCTACCGGCGTATTCCAAAAGCGGTTTTCGGCCGGATCAAATAATTTCAGATCAATTGTTTCATCGAATTCCAGCGGATTCATGCTGTACGGGTCGATGGTCCGCTCGTCCCAGATGACATAGTACTCAGCAATTTTGACCCATTCATCCCCAATCTGCATCGAGTCCACTTCCAGCAATACCTCGGGTTCCCCTTCATCGATGGTAGTGGTATCCTCACTCACTACGGGATTAAGCGGTTTGACGGGTTCAAATTGGCTTTGGAACTGGATATTGGAAGTCTCGATCTTGAAGTCAGCTTCCGGTTCTCTCTGCGGTTCTGTCGTTTGGAAGTTAGGATTGGCAGTCGAAGTGTTGTTCTGGTTAATCTTTGGGTTTTTGCGGAATTTCCCACGCTCCTGGGCCTGAGCGTTCAGCATCAGAGTACCCATTGCCCACAGTAGGCATACTAATATTTTTAATTTCATATAAATTCGATCACTACCTCTCAAAGTCGGTAGTCTTGAAGTACTTATGAATAAAGCAGCCAGGGCAATATTTCGCCCTATACTTACTCGTTTTTCCAAACAAAAACGCAGCAAGGTTAGAACCTTACTGCGTCGTGCTTACATTTCTTGCGGCTCAGCCATCATTTCGTGTTCGGCCAGGTAGCGTTCCGCATCAAGTGCTGCCATGCAACCTGTACCTGCCGCCGTAACCGCCTGCCGATAAATGACATCCTGAGCATCCCCACAGGCGAAGACACCCTGCACATTTGTGTAGGTACTTCCCTTTACCGTTTTGATATAGCCCGCCGCATCCATATCGAGCTGACCTTTGAAAATATCCGTATTGGGTTTGTGGCCAATCGCTACAAAGAATCCGGTAGCGTCCAGAATACTTTCTTTTCCGGTCTGGTTATTGACAATTTTTACGCCTTTCAGCTCATCGTCACCCAGGAGTTCGACGGTTTCGGTATGCCACAAAATCTCGACATTGGTCAAGGACATGAGCCGCTTTTGCATAATCTTGGAGGCCCGCATCTCGTCACGACGCACCAGCACAGTCACTTTACGACAAAGTTTGGCTAGGTAGCTGGCTTCCTCGGCCGCAGTGTCGCCGGCACCGACCACTACTACATCCTGCCCGCGGAAGAAGAAACCGTCGCAAACCGCACAGGCCGAAACGCCTTTTCCATTCAGCCTTTCCTCGCCGGGCAGTCCCAGCCATTTGGCAGAAGCACCCGTGGAAATAATAACTGCTTCGGCTTCAATTTCGTACTTTTCGTCAATCGTCACTTTGTGCTGTCCACCGGAAAAGTCGACAGAAGTAGCCATTCCATACCGCACATCCGTACCGAAGCGTTTGGCTTGTTTCTCAAAATCCATCATCATTTCCGGGCCGGTGACCCCCTCCGGATAGCCGGGGTAGTTTTCAACGTCGGTCGTGATGGTCAGCTGGCCACCGGGCTGGGGGCCTGTGTATAATACGGGCTTCAGCCCTGCCCGTGACGCATAAATGGCTGCCGTATAGCCGGCGGGTCCCGATCCGATGATCAGGCAATCTATTTTTTCAGGAGACATATCGTAGTTGAAAATGGAGAACTGAACGTTGCGAATGGGTGGGTCAATTCTATCATCCATCCTGCAAAATCAATTTTCAAACCAATTTTTATAATTTAAAATGAATCGCGATTGTTCTGGAGCATTTATCCTACAAGAAAACCTGTACAACTTGTGTATTCCAGCAGTGCTTTTAAGAACATAAAGCAAGCCACAAAAGTGCAAAGAATCTTGTAAAAACCCAAGTTTTGGTCATTTGATGCGCCATTCAATCCGACGGTTCTGACGACGGTTTTCTTCGGTAGTATTCTGAACTTTCGGCTTGGTTTCGCCATAACCAGCTGCACTGAAACGATCGGTAGGTATGCCCGACTCGGCCAGGTACTTTGCCACACTCTGTGCTCTCTGTTTCGAGAGTTCCAGGTTTTCCTTATCACTACCCACATCGTCGGTATGGCCCGCGATTTCGATAGACAAGGTAGGGTTATTTTTCAGGAAGGCAACCAGTTTTTGAAGCTCCACCTTTGATTTATCGTCCAGTTCGTAAGCTCCGGTAGCAAAAAAGATATTGTTCAACACCTCCACGCGGTCTTTCTCAGCTTTTTCCAATGGAATATTGAGCTCAACCGCTGGCATGGAATCACTGGGCACGAAGGTCAGGCTTTTGAAAAGATAACCTTCCCTGACTACGTACAGGGCATGTTCGCTGTTCTGGTTCAGTACGGCCAGGTACTCACCCGTGCCAGGCTGGGAAGTGAAAGTTGCCACGCGCTTCTGACTGCCCAAATCGTATAATTCCAGCGAAGCTTCCAGCGGCGCATTGGTGTGCTGATCAAAAACCCTGCCTTTTATGTAGTTTGTCGGCACAAACATCTCCTGCAAAGTATCCGGGATATCGAATTCGTACAGCATGGCCCGGCGCCCTTTCGAAGCGGGCCGATCGTCGGTGTAGTAGGCGGTTTTTCCATCGGAAGAAATGTACATACCTACCTGATCGGCCACGGTATTGATCGGGTAACCCAGGTTTTGGGACTGATTCCAAATGGTATCTGTACGTTGCGAAATAAACAAATCGAAGCCCCCCATACCCGGCATTCCATTGGAGGCGTAGAAAAGAGTATGGCCATTAGCATGAATGAAAGGGGCATTTTCTTCGTCGGGCGTATTGATGGTACTACCCAGATTTCGGGGTACTTGCCACTGTCCGCTGCTGTCCAGGGTACTTTGCCAGATATCCGACTTACCAATGCCGCCGGGGCGATCACTGGTAAAATACAATACGCTGCCATCGGCCGAAAGCGAAGGCTGGGATTCCCAATGGTTGCTATTGATAACATCCCCCATATTCTGCGGCGTCAGCCATTCTTCTCCTTCTTTTTTGGTATAAAACAAATCACACCCCCCGTACGTGTCCGGCCGGTTGCAGGCCGTAAATACCAGGGTTCGTCCGTCGGCAGAAATGGTGCAAGTACCTTCGTTGTTGGGTGAGTTGATATTTTTGGAAATTTCCTCGGGCACATCCCAGCCGGTTTTGGTACGGTGGGTAATGTACATATTTTCGTCGCGCTCAGGAGTAAGCCCCGTAAAAATCAGGGTTTCATTGTCGGCAGTAAGTACCGGAAAGAACTGCGCCTGCAAAAAATTGACGGTATCGCCCAGCGAGCGTTTATTAATTTTAACCGGCCGCTGCATGGCTTTTTCAGCGAAGCGGGCCGAAGCCAGCCACTTGCGGGTCACCAGCGCCAGATTTGATCTTTCGGGATAAAAGGAAAGTGCCTTGTTCAGATAAACTTGCGCCGAATCGTAGCACTCACGCTGAAAAGTATCACGGCCCAGCCACTGAAAAGCCGCCGCTGACTCCGGTGAAGCAGGAGCGAGTGCCGCAGCCCGCTGGTAGTGGAAGCGGGTGCGGGCCGATTGCCGCTGAAAGTCATAGATTTGTCCTAAGTGCAGGTGGGCCTCGGCGATGTCTGGATATTTTTGGAGGAGTTGCTCATACAAGTTTTGGGCAACATCCAGTTTTCGCTCCTTCCAGGCAGCCTGAGCAGCTTCATACACCTGGCGGTCGCGCCGGGACAGGTTCGATTCCTGAGCCTCGGACGGACCTGCAATCAATAAAAATAAGAATAATCCAAAAAGGCGGCACATCATGGAATGTTCATGAACTTGTGCGTCTGTAACGATATTTGCCAGCGTGGATTGTCTTTAATATAGTCAATAATCAACGGTAGCATCTGCTCGTGCCGGCTCCATTCGGGTTGCAAGAGGAGTTTGCAGTGCGGGCCAACCTGTGCGGCATGTGCCTCGGCGAACGCAAAATCACTTTTATTGAATACGATAGCTTTTAATTCGTTGGCCGCCGGATAAATAGAGGGGTGCGGTACTTTGAATTTTTTGGGCGAAAAACAAATCCAGTCCCAATAGCCGGTCAGAGGATAAGCACCGGAGGTTTCGATGTTGGTCTGGAACCCAGCTTCCTGCAAAGCGGATGTAAGCTCATCCATGTTGTACATTAACGGTTCGCCGCCGGTGATGACCGCCAGGCGTCCCGGATGCGCCAGCGCGGCCTGGACAATATCAGAAACAGCCGTATCCGGGTGGGCTTTCGCATCCCAGGATTCTTTCACGTCGCACCATACACACCCGACATCGCAGCCTCCCAGCCGAATAAAATACGCCGCCTTACCCGAGTGGGCGCCTTCACCCTGCAAAGTGTAAAAGGCCTCCATAATGGGTAACGGGGTAGTTGAAACGGCAATAGCTTCTTTATACGAATCTCTATTCATTTTTTTGCTAAACGGTCCTGTCTGCTGCAATCTGGAAAACTAAACCTCGCTTCTAGAAGTTCTATGAATGATAAATTGCTGAAACAGGTTTCCAAAATCAATAAACTCATCTATTTACACACAGCGCGGATTGCCGCATCGGTCATCTGCCTTTCCTCTTTCTTAATTGATTAAAGCGCGCAAAGATACAATTACCGGGCGATCCTTTCCCGCCGACTTTCTGGAACCGTACCGCCACCAGGGCGATCCTGCCGCCGAACGGGTGACTACAGAAGTAGCAGGTCATGGTGGGCACGCGACCGTTGGCCCGCTCATGCGTTTTTTGACCGACTACGAAGATTTTGACCTGAAAAATCAACCAGACGCTGTCCGAGAGTTTATCAATAGTCAATCTACCTTCCCTGATCAAACGGATCACAAACAATTCAAAGCAGGAATAGCATTTTTCTGGAAGCATTATCAACTAGTCTCCCTCTTGCTGGGTACTTATGCTCTTCCCTACTGCTATGCCGGTGCAAACGGGGCCAGAGTACTGTGGATTTCGGAGCGAATCAAGAACAATACTTTCCAGCGACTGGAAGAAACCGGCGCGTTCGTCTTTGGAATCATGCAGGAGCGAGACTGGCAGAACGGAGTCAATTTCGTAAGAATTGCCAAGATACGCTTACTTCACGCCGCCGTGCGATGGTTCACGCTCAACAGTGGCCGCTGGGAAGCAGCCTGGGGCCATCCGGTTTGTCAGGAAGATATGGCAGGAACCAACCTCTCCTTTTCGTATATCATTATTAAAGGATTGCGAAAGTTGAATATCGAGGTTTCCCGGCAGCAGGAAGAAGCATTTCTTTATTTTTGGAATATCGTAGGGGAACTACTGGGGGTAGATTCCGCGCTTTTGCCCCAAAATATGCTGGAAGCCTACCGCCTGGATAAAGGAATTGCCGGGCGGCAGTTTGAGTCGTCGGAAGCGGGCCGGGGCTTAACCAAAGCGCTGCTCAAAGCCATTGAGCAGCAAATCACTTCGCCCACGATGCAAAACCTACCGGCGGCACAGATGCGTTTTTTCCTGGGGGAAAAAGTCGCCGATATCCTGGCCGTGCCCGAAGTTGCCTGGGAAGAAGACTTTGTAAAGCTGGCTCTGCAAACACCTATTTTCCCAAAACTCATGTCTATGCAAAAACCTGCTTCTCCAGTACTTGAAAAATACTTGCGGTAGTAGTTTTAGGATAAACTTCCAGTCCGTCAATAGGCCCGCTAGGAGTATAGTTTCATTCCGCAAATTCCCCAAAAGTACTTTCCTCTAGGCGAATCAGCGGCGGACGCAGGAACCGCCTTTTCACCGTGACGACAAATAAATTATCGTAGTCACTATCTGGAATAGTCTTCTTCTGATGAGTTACGGGCAATTGATCGAGTAATGGCAACAGCGTGTTACTATGACCAACTACCAGAGCATTGCCCCGCAGTTTCCGAAGATGTTTGGCCGCTTCCCAGAGCGTATCGGTAGCATAAGGCAAAATGGGTAGGCCGAGTTTTGTGGCCAGGGGCTCGGCGGTGGTGCGGGTGCGCTGGGTATTGGTAGAGTAAATGTATTTGATATTTTTAGAAAGTAAAGTATCCGCCAGCACTTCTGCCCGTGCTTTTCCGGTTGCTGTCAAAGGTGGGTCTTCGGCGGGAGTCGAATCCTTTTCAGCATGACGAACCAGATACAGTATATGACTAGAACAGCCTGCCAGCAAAGCGCCTATCAGCCAGGTACCCAGCAAAATCCTAAACTTCATTTTCATAACCTTATCTTTGTAAAATATTGATGGGACTCTGTAAAGCCATTCCTTTGAGGATGACCGTCAGCCCGCAAACAGTAGCAAAGATAAAAATACCAGCTTGGCATCCCGCATCGTGAATCCCGTTTCCATTAATCAATACGAACCAATATGTGCACTAGCGACCGCGCCGGGGATTGGAGCCATCTCCGTCGTACGCGTGTCGGGGGAAGGTTGCATCGAACTTGTTGACAATTACTTTAAAGGTGCGGATCTTGCCCAGGCCGACAGCCACACCGTTCACTTTGGCACAATCCGGCAAAAAAATACGGTCATTGACGAGGTTCTGGTGACGGTTTTTCGCTCGCCCCGCTCGTTTACGAAAGAAGATTCGGTCGAGATCTCCTGCCACGGCTCCGACTACATTGTCCGCCAAATCCTGAAACTACTGGTACAGGGTGGTGCCCGTATCGCTCGTCCGGGTGAGTTTACTCAACGTGCTTTCCTAAATGGCCAGTTTGACCTCGTGCAAGCCGAAGCCGTGGCCGACCTTATCGCCGCCGATTCTGCCGCCAGCCACCGCACGGCCCTCACGCAGTTGCGCGGAGGATTCTCCAAAAAACTACAAGCCTTGCGCGAAGAGCTAATTCACTTTGCCTCGCTGGTTGAGCTTGAACTGGATTTTGGCGAGGAAGACGTGGAGTTCGCCCAGCGCGACGACCTGCGGCAACTCATCCATAAGCTACAGGCCACGATTCATCCCCTCATCGAGTCGTTTGACTACGGCAATGCTCTGAAAGACGGCATTCCGGTAGCCATTATAGGCTCGCCCAACGTGGGAAAATCGACGCTGCTCAACGCCCTGCTTAACGAAGAAAAAGCGATCGTCACCGAAATCGCCGGCACGACCCGCGACGTGATCGAGGATACGATTGTGCTGGATGGGGTAAAATTCCGGTTCATCGACACGGCCGGCATTCGCGTAACCCAGGATATCGTCGAGTCGCTGGGCATCGAGCGGTCGCGCCGGGCGATGGAGCAGGCTGATGTAGTACTTATGATGTTTGACAGCGAGGAGACAAAGAATGAGGTAGAGGTTTTGGTGGCGGGGCTGCCAAAAGAGAAGAAAGTGATTTGGGTGAGAAATAAGGTAGACAGGACGTCAAATTCGTCTGATAGATTTGATAATTCAATCCCCATTTCCGCAAAAACCCAGTCCGGTCTGGATGATTTGAAATCTTTGCTTATACAACATATCAGAACCAACTCTGCCCAGGACACAATCGTGACCAACCAGCGGCACTACGAACATCTCCTGAAAACCTCTCAAGCCCTCGATGAAGTACTTCTGGGTCTGGACACCGGCATAACGGGTGATTTCCTGGCTCAGGACATCCGCCTGGCTTTGTATCATTTGGGTGAAATTACAGGCACCATCGTTTCCGATGATTTGCTGGCTAACATTTTTTCCAAGTTCTGTATTGGAAAGTAATCTCTCCAAATTCAATTATCCATGAAAAAAATATTTACCCTTGTCCTCCTGTTTACGATCAGCCTGGGAACTGCTCCGCGGAAAATAACCTGGCTGGCGCTCGGTGATTCTATTACCTATCTCAACGATCATCGCGAGCAGACCGGCAATCGTCTCACAAAAGGGTACCTGACCCTAATCACTGAAAAGAATCCTGAAATTGAGTACATCAATAAAGGATACAATGGCTGGACAGCGGTCAAAATCGCCCAGAACATCGACTCCCTCGGATTGACCAAAGCCGATGTGTATACCGTTTTTCTGGGAACAAATGACTGGTGGCAGGGCAAAACTGTGGGGGAATTATCAGACTATAAAGAAAGTACCGGGACAAGTACGGTTTACGGATCATTCAGAATTATCACGGATAAGTTGAAGAGTCTCAACAATAAGGCTAAAATCATATTCATTACGCCCATGCAGCGGGGCGATTTTGTGTATGTGGCCAATTACAAGAACAATGCTTTTGGGTCTTATAAACCTAAAAATGATCAATGGCTGGAACAGTTTGCCGATGCCGTGGTCTCAATCGGAAAGTTGGAGAAGTACCCAGTTGTGGATCTTTACCATGACAGCGGTATTACCCCCGCCAACGCAGTTCATTTCAAGCGCTTACGCAACCCACAATCCAGCGAGTACCAGAACTATACGTACCCCGATTATACCCAAATCCCCTTCCATCCTGAAAAAGACGAATATCCTTATCCGCCTGAGGCAATCTACATGACCTACGACGGACTGCATCCTTCCGACGAAGGCAACGAGATTATTGCTAAAATGCTGACCAGGAAGTGGAAAGGTCTCCGATGAATCCTGTTGATTTCCAACCGGGTACCTCTGATTTTCTTCGAGAGATCAGGGAGTGTTTGTCCACTTTACCCGTTGGTTTTTTTACAAAATCCGTCCCTAACTCCGAAAACTTTTATTTTGAGATTAAAAATCCAAAAAGTACCTCACTTTATATCTTCCCCAAATCCATTGCTCATTTCCCGCAAGAAGCTAACAGTCATATTAGGGAATTCCACCAAAATGGAAGTTCCGTGATCCTTTGGGAAGACATTTGGTACTCGAAACGAAAAATAGTTGAGTCACGAATCAAAGCCCTGCTTGGCATTTCGGAGCGTATTCCGGCCCGGCTTACCCAGGTGCGTCGCCTCGACCGACCAACGACTCAACGCTTTTTGGAGGAAAATCACTTACAGATTGCCACCCTCTCGAAGTACAAATACGGATTATACCTGCCTAAAAAGCATTTCAGAGTAATCGCCGAACCGCCCGAAGCGGATGACCTACTGGTAGCGGTTGCCACCTTTGCCCGCCCGCGTGTATTTGAGCGAGAGGGTACACCGCATCGTTCCTACGAACTGGTGCGCTTTGCCAACCTCCTTGATACGACGGTAGTTGGCGGACTCGATAAGCTCCTAAGCCACTTTGTAAAGGAGCACCAGCCCGACGACCTCATGACCTACGCTGATCTGGAATGGTCGAGCGGGCGCAGCTACCTGAAACTGGGTTTTAAGCCGCAGGAAGACGTCCCTCCGCAGGAATTTTTGGTTAAGTCAGCCACGATGGAACGCTTCTATCCGCATCGCCTGCCCGACGAAATTTCGCAACGACAAGAATTCGTAAAAATTAAAAACGCCGGAAGTCGTAAGTTTGTAAAAAATTTTCACGCTAAGTCCCCTTCCCATTGATCGTTATTTTAGGCCCCACCGCTTCCGGTAAAACTCATCTGGCTGCTCAATTAGCCCATCGAATTGGCGGCGAAATCATCAGTGCGGATTCCAGGCAGGTTTATCGTGGTATGAATATCGGCACGGGCAAGGATCTGGACGAGTATGTAGTAAACGGAACGCCCATTCCTTACCACCTGATCGACATTGTAGACGCAGGTGAAAAATATAACGTACACCAATTTCAGTTGGATGTGCAGGAAGTACTGCCCAAAATCAGGAAACGGGACAATTACCCTATTCTTTGCGGAGGCTCCGGACTTTATCTGAACGCCCTACTGCAGGGCCATAGCTTTACAGGTATCCCTACCAATCCGTCGTTGCGCAATATGCTTGAGGCCTATTCACATGAGGTACTTTTGAAAGAATTCGGTAAGAAAAGGACTGCTTACTCTCCACTTGCCGACACATCCACCAAGAAACGCACGATTCGCGCCATCGAAATCAATAATTTTCTCGACGCGAATCCTGATTTCCCTATCCCTGAAACTGAACTGCCAGAATTCAAGGTGTATGGGATCGATCCTTCAACGAACTTGCGCCGCGACCGCATTAGCCGACGACTAAAAGAGCGCTTCAACAATGGGCTCATCGATGAAGTGAAAGGGTTGCTGGATCAGGGAGTTCCTGCCCAAACGCTGATTTATTACGGCCTTGAATACAAATTGATTACCCAGTACCTGAATGGAGAAATGATTCTAATGGAAATGAAGCAACGGCTGGAAACTGAAATCCACCGCTTTGCCAAGCGACAGATGACTTTTTTTCGTAAAATGGAAAAAGAAGGCGTGGATATCCGCTGGCTTCGCAACGACCAGACGCCCAACGAATGGGTGGATACCATTGTTTCCAATCTGGACCTGTAATAGTAAATTGAATGACTAAAAACCTAACGACCACACTTTTGTTGGTAGTTCTCGGCATCACCGACGCTTATCTTCTCTCCCACCCTAATCTCATCGGGCGCATCGGAATCTTGGTTTACCGACACGATTATCTAAAAACTTTCCCTCGTGCCCTGGCTACGGTATTCCTTGTGCTGGGTGTATGTTTGTTTCTCTGTGAGGTTATCCGGCGCGTCAAGTTGCCGCGTGCGGCCGTCCCCTGGTATCTCATGCTCATAGTACTGGGGTTGGCTCTTTTTTCCTATGTCTACGTTAGTTTTTCCTCGCTCACGTATAGCATGACGGGCAAGGAATTTATCTACGGGGCACATTTACTTCCGATTTTGATGATCGGCATTTTTGGGCGTTATCTTATTTCTGCTTTATTCAAAGCACGTAACCAAAGCGGAATATGAAGAAATTGTCCTTCCTCCTGCTGGCTATCGCTTTTCCTTTTTCGATTAGAGCGCAGACAGGCTACCTGCTACGTCCCGACCGGGTTTTCGACGGTCAGGAAATGCACGATAACTGGGTAGTTTGGACGCAGGGCAACAAAATCATGGCAGCAGGGGAAATGAATAGCCTGCCCGCCGAATCGCGACAGGCTTCGGTCATCGAATTGCCCGGCGCTACGCTCCTGCCTGGCCTTATCGAAGGGCATTCGCACCTGTTTCTGCACCCCTACGATGAAACTTCCTGGAACGATCAGGTGCTGAAAGAACCACGTTCTTTCCGAACTGCGAGAGCGGTTAAAAGCGCGGAACAGACATTACTGGCAGGCTTCACGACTGTTCGGGATTTGGGAACCGAAGGGGCCGAATACGACGATGTAGGTCTGAAGAAAGCAATTGACGAAGGAATCATTCCCGGCCCGCGCATGATCGTGGCTACCCGCGCCCTCATCGCTTCGGGTAGTTACGGCCCAAGTGGTTTCAGCCCTGACTTTGCGGTGCCGCAGGGGGCCGAGGAAGCTGACGGTCATGATAATCTAATTAAAGCTGTACGTACTCAAATCGGAAAGGGTGCGGACGTAATAAAAATTTATGCCGACTACCGCTGGGGCCCCAATGGTGAAGCAAAACCTACGTTCAGCGAGGAAGAAATCCGATTGATTGTAGAAACTGCTCGCAGCAGCGGCAGACCAGTAGTTGCCCACGCCTCCACCGCCGAAGGGGTGCGCCGTGCAATCATTAGTGGCGTCGAAACCATCGAACATGGGGACGGGGGTACTCCGGAAATCTGGAAAATGATGAAAGAAAAAAAGGTAGCGCTTTGCCCGACTCTCGCGGCAGGCGACGCCATCAGCCAGTATCGCGGTTGGCGAAAGGGCCAGGAGCCGGAACCCGATCGATTGACGGAAAAACGAAAGAATTTCAAGCAGGTACTTGACGCCGGAGTGGCTATTATAATGGGAGGCGATGTGGGTGTGTATAGCCACGGTACCAACGCCCGGGAAATGCTATTGATGGTAGACTACGGTATGAAACCACTTGATGTGCTGAGAGCCGCCACCTCTGGCAATGCCCGGATTTTTCACCAGGAAAAACGTATCGGAACAATCCAGAAAGGATTGCTGGCCGATTTGATAGCGGTGAAAGGTAATCCAGCCAGCGATATTTCGACGATCGAAAAAGTAGAATTGGTAATGAAAGATGGCAAACTTTATAAAAAGCCTTGAAGATCGCCGTTACTCTGTTAAAAATGGGCCTCAGAAGGCCGGTATGTGAGGTTATGCGTAGAAAATCCAGATATTTTTTAGGATATTGCAAGCCCTCCGCGTTTGGCCTCTCTTTTGGCAAATGCGTATAAAATGATAGCATACCCCTTTATCAATCGAGCCGGCTGACGGACAGAGTTCAGTATTTCTCCGTCAAACGGTTCTCAAACTTTCAAAAATCCCTAAATATTTCGACGAATCTATATGTCACAAACTGCCCAAATGACCATTGAGGGTCAACAGTACGAATTTCCAGTTATCGAAGGCACCGAACACGAGAAGGCCATTGACATCAGTAAGCTCCGGGGGCAATCCGGCTATATTACCATTGACCCCGGCTTCAAAAATACCGGTTCCACTACGAGTGCTATTACTTTTTTGGATGGAGAAGAAGGTATTCTTCGGTACCGAGGCTACTCCATCGAAGATTTGGCGGAGAAAGCCTCCTTTTTGGAAGTAGCCTATTTGCTGATTTACGGGGATCTGCCAACGGCAGACCAATACGCAGAATTTGAACATCAGGTGCGCACCCACACGCTGGTGAATGAGGATATGCGGAAAATTTTTGAGGGATTTCCAGTGAATGCCCACCCTATGGGCGTGCTTTCGTCGCTGGTAAGTGCTATGAGTGCCTTTTATCCTGATTCCTATGACTCTAACGTCCCCGCCGATACGGAGATGCACATTATCCGGCTGATGGCCAAAATGCCGACCATCGTTACCTGGTCGTATAAAAAGTCGCAGGGACACCCCGTCAACTATCCCGACAATAATCTTGACTATTGTTCAAACTTCCTGAACATGATGTTCGCATTGCCCGTGGAGAAGTACGAGGTTGATCCGGTAGTTGCCAAGGCTCTGAATAAACTACTGATTCTCCACGCCGACCACGAGCAAAACTGCTCCACCTCGACGGTGAGGCTTGTGGGTTCGTCTCAGGCTAATATCTATACATCGATCTCAGCGGGCGTAGGTGCCCTGTGGGGACCTTTGCACGGTGGAGCCAACCAGGAAGTGATCGAGATGCTTGAAGCCATCCGCGCCGATGGCGATACCCAGAAATACATCGACATGGCCAAAGACAAGAATAGCGGCTTCCGCCTTTTCGGATTTGGTCACCGGGTGTACAAAAACTTTGATCCCCGTGCCCGCATTATCAAAAAGGCCGCTGACGACGTTCTGGAAAAACTGGGTGTCAATGACCCCGTCCTTGAAATCGCGAAGACACTGGAAAAAGCTGCGTTGGAGGATGAGTACTTCGTATCACGCAAGTTGTACCCCAACGTGGATTTCTACTCCGGAATCATTTATCGTGCGCTGGGTATCCCGACCAACATGTTTACGGTCATGTTTGCCATTGGCCGCTTGCCGGGTTGGATTGCACAATGGAAAGAAATGCGCGAAAACAATGAGCCGATCGGCCGCCCCCGCCAGATATATACTGGTCCAACCCATCGCGATTTCGTGGCAATGGATCAGCGTTAAGCCAATGCCGAGCTTGTATTCAACACCGCCCGTTCGCTCGGCGCGGTGTTTTTTTATTCAACATGATGGAAGAAACAAAACCAAAAATCTCACTTTCCGACTGGTTGGCTATCGAGCGGACGCGATTGGCAAATGAGCGAACCTTTCTTGCCTACTTTCGTACCACATTAGCTCTCCTGGCGGGAGGAGTCACGATTCTCAGGCTCGATGCATTTCGGGATATTCGTTGGCTGGGGTATACTTTTTTAGTGTTGGCACCAATAATCCTGCTGCTTGGACTTTGGCGATTGTTTTCAGTCAATCGACGGATCGATGGAAGGTATTATCATTTAAATGAAGAAGGCTGGAAAGAAGAATAACATTGCGGAGAATCAGGCAACTATTCAAAATTGGAGAACGTTGCAGTAGGGAAAGTGTTAAATTAGAATGACAGCTTTGCTAAAACAGATTCAGGCAATCCCCGAAGGGTACTGTGTGATGTGGTACCGAAACAAAAAGTACGGCGTAACCCGCGGCAGTTTCAATGCCGGGAAAAGTATAAAGCTGTATGCCGAAGAGCTGGGTGGCAAGGATTTTATCAGCTTGAATTATTACATCACTGCCAAATCTGAACTCCTGAAGCCGTGCGAAATGCCGGAACAAACGGTAGTTGACTTCCTATCGAGGGCAGAGTTATTTTGCCCTAAAAAGCCGGGCAATAAGACGAATTAATCTACCACTGAAAAAAATTAAAACAAACCATTTAATAAATGACTGACACGAAAAAAGCATACATAGCAGGCGGATGTTTCTGGGGAATGGAAGACCTCTTTCGGGTGAGGCCCGGAGTGAAAGACACCGAAGTGGGATACATTGGAGGGGAAAACGATAATCCTACTTACCGAAACCATCCCGGTCATGCCGAGGGGCTGGAAATAACCTATGCCCCCAATGAAACCTCATTTCGGGAATTATTGGATTTCTTCTTTCGGATTCACGATCCGACCACGGTCAACCGGCAGGGCAACGACATCGGTTCGAGCTACCGATCTGCCATCTTTTACCAAAATGAAGAAGAAAAAAATGATGCGGAGGAAATGATTCAAATAGTGAATGATTCCAGTCGCTGGAAAGGTACCGTCGCTACTACATTAGAGCCTTACACCACTTTTTGGCCAGCAGAGCCGGAGCATCAGGATTATCTGGTGAGAAACCCTAACGGCTACACCTGCCACTTTGAAAGGTTTTCTGAAAGCTTTATTTAAAAACACAAAAGGGAGGCTTCGGAAGAAGTCTCCCTTTTAAAATTGATCGCGACTAGATTCGAACGGCTGCGCGGTTCTCCGTTGGGACTGACCTTCTGCTTAGAAGGCAGATGCTCTATCCAGATAACGTGTTGTGATCGCGACAGGATTCGAACCTGTGACCGTCTGCTTAGAAGGCAGATGCTCTATCCAGCTGAGCTACGCGACC
>CAZCOG010000012.1:0-59377 GCA_964500445.1 uncultured Persicitalea sp.
GAATAATATATAACTACTTTTTTATTTAAAAATATAAATATTTCCTGAAAGATCAGTCTATTTTATAATTAGCAATAACTGGCATAATTATGATAAAAGTGGGACCATATTCATTCAGTTTCATTGATTGGCTACCTACTCCCATATCTATGCTAGATTTACCCAAAAACCTGCTTTGCTTTTCCCATCTCCGCTGGGATTTTGTCTATCAGCGCCCTCAGCATCTGCTCACCCGCCTTTCGGAATTCACTACGGTTTATTTCCTGGAAGAGCCCGTGTTTGATTCCAGCGCAACGGCCTGGGTTAGTTATTCCCAGCGCCTGCCTAATCTTTGGGTATGTGTGCCGCACCTGCCGCATGGTTGGGACAGGTCGCAGATCAACGACCATCTTCGGGAGCTCCTTGCTGAGCTTTTGGTTGGAAAAGATGTTAAGGATTTTATTTTCTGGTACTACACGCCCATGGCCCTGGAATTTTCCGATCACCTCGATCCCCGCCTGACGATTTATGACTGCATGGATGAACTTTCGGCTTTCAAATTTGCGCCTCAGGAAATTAAAGTACTGGAAAATAGCTTGTTTCTGAAAGCAAATATCGTATTCACCGGTGGGCATTCACTTTATGAGTTTAAGAGAAAGCAGCATCTCAATACTCACTTTTTTCCCAGCAGTATTGACAAATCTCACTTCGTCAAAGCGCGGGAGTCAGGTAATGAACCCGCCGATCAGGCAGCTATCGCTGAACCCAAAATCGGGTTTTACGGCGTGATCGACGAGCGTTTCGATACTGAGCTGATTCGCGGTATCGCGGAGGCCCGTCCCGACTGGCACATCGTGCTGATCGGCCCGGTAGTCAAGATAGATCCTGCCCACTTGCCCCAACTACCCAACATTCACTACCTGGGGCCTAAATCTTACGACGAACTACCGGGTTATTTGTCGGGCTGGGAAGTAGCACTGATTCCGTTTTTGCGCAATGAATCTACCCACTTCATCAGCCCTACCAAAACGCCGGAGTACCTGGCCGGCGGCAAACCTGTAGTTTCTACCCCCATTCGTGATGTGGTGCACCCCTATGGCGTAGAGCAGCTGGTAGCCATTGGCGAAACTACCGAAGAATTTGTAACAATTATCGAAAAATTATTGACAACCGATAATCGTACTGCTTGGTTACAAGGTGTAGATCAATTTTTGGATAATTGTTCGTGGGATCTGACCGTCCAGGCTATGATCGATGTGATGGACAAAGCCTTGAATACGCACAATGTAATCAGAGCTTTGCCGACCAAATTACCCGAGTTACAGGTCGGGGCGTAAAAACAGCGTCCTATGACGGAAATCACTAATCCTTTTGCATCGTTCTGGATGGGCGGATATGAATGTACCGACCAGCTCAATACCCACGGCGACCGCGTCGATTTTTTACAGTTAACCGGGCACCTTGACATGCTTCAGGAAGACTACGCCCTTCTGGGTCAGTTCGGCATCAGAACGGTGCGCGAGGGACTGAGGTGGAGTCGGGTGGAATTGCGGCCCTATGAGTACGATTTCCGAACGCTGGGAATCATGCTGGAGGCGGGTCGCAATGGTGGCATTCAGCAGGTATGGGATCTTTGCCACTTTGGCTATCCCGACGACCTCACGCCGCTTCACCCTCATTTCACCCGTCGCTTTGAGGCCCTGTGCCGGGCTTTCGCCAGCTACTACGCCGCACTTCGGCCGGATGACACCCTGATCGTCACGCCTATTAATGAGGTGAGCTTTATGTCGTGGTTGGGTGGAGATGTGGCCGGAACCTCGCCCTACTGCCGCCACAATGGCTGGGAGGTAAAATATGCCCTCATGCGCGCTTACATCGCGGGTATCCGCGCCCTGCGGGAGATAATTCCTGGTGTCCGCATCCTGACTACCGAACCGCTAGTGAACGTCGTTCCTACTTTCGATGCTACCGAAGCGCAAATCGCAGAAGCTAACCATCATCATGATTTGCAGTACCAATCACTGGACATTCTATGTGGGCGGATTTGCCCGGAATTAGGGGGTACCCCCGACTGTCTGGATATGCTGGGATTTAATTTTTATTACGACAACCAATGGGAATTTGGTACCAATCATACCCTAAACTGGAACGATCTGATAGCAGATGAGCGCTGGCGTTCTCTCGACAACCTGCTGCGGGAAGCCCACCAGCGTTATGATCGCCCCGTGGTACTTTCCGAAACCAGCCATCCCGGCATAGATCGCCCGATTTGGATCGAAAGGATTGCGCAGGAATGTAGCCGGGCCATCAGGGAAGGCGTACCGCTTTGGGGCATCTGCCTTTATCCCATTATCGACCGTCCCAACTGGGACAATCTGGACGACTGGCATGAAGCCGGGCTTTGGGATCTGGACAATCCTACCAGCCAAATGGGCAGAGTCCTGCACAAGCCTTCCGCACTGGCTCTACGGATGGCGCAGCAAGTCACGGCTGATGCCATTTGGAAAGCCGGATAGAAGAATACCCGTTTTCTGCCTAATTTTGGACTGTGGCCGCCCCTACCAGCAAGTCCAACGCACGAATGAAGTTCATCGAAAGATTCCTGATCAATCAGAAAGCCCAGCTGATTCTCTTTTCCATTCTGGCATTATTTGCCGCCGCCCAGTCGTATTTTGGCTCGCTAACTACCATTGCCGATGGTGCTGATCTTTACACAAAGTACAACAACTATATTATTTTCAAGCAGTCCTTTTTTCACCTGATCAAGGATCAGGATTTATATATTTTGTATCCTGCGGAGCATTGGGATTTATATAAGTACAGTCCTACATTCGCCCTATTATTCGGCGCGTTAGCCTTCTTACCCGATTTATTGGGGCTGACTTTCTGGAACCTTCTCAATGCTTTCGTTCTATTCTTCGGGCTTTATTATCTGCCCAAAATAGACCTGCGGACCAAGGGACTCATATTTGTTTTCATCGCGAGTGAACTGATGGGAGCTATGCAAAATGAGCAAAGCAACGGCCTGATCGCCGGGCTATTAATCTTTGCTTTTGGGTTCCTGGAACGCGACAAATACTGGCTGGCTGCCTTCTGCGTTGTGGCCAGCATTTTCATAAAACTATTCGGAATCGTTGCCCTTGCTCTCTATCTTTTATACCCCAACAAATGGAAACTAGCCTACACAGCAGCGGCTTGGGTAGCCATTTTTACGCTACTTCCACTACTGGTAGTAAGTGCAGAACAGTTGGTTTTTTTATACCAAAGTTGGGGAGAGTTGTTGGCCAACGACCACGCTGATTCGCACGGCCTGTCGGTGATTGGCTGGCTAAAGACCTGGTTTGGCTGGGAGCCTAACAAAGTGGCGGTGGCCGCCGTGGGGGTAGTTCTCTTCTGCCTGCCGCTGCTGAAAATTAAGTCTTACAGCGACTACCCTTTCCGGGTTATGCTGCTGGCGTCGGTACTGGTGTGGGTTATTATCTTCAACCACCGCGCCGAGTCGCCCACTTTTATTATTGCTGTGAGCGGGGTAGCGCTTTGGTACTTCATTCAGGCTCCCAAAACCGAAAACCTCGTTTTGTTGCTGCTGACTTTGGTGTTCACCATACTTTCGCCGACCGACCTTTTCCCGCCTTTCGTCCGCCATGAGTGGATGGAACCCTACGTAGTGAAGGCCGTGCCCTGTATTCTGATCTGGGCAAAACTTACCTATAACTTGCTGGCAGGCCCTATTGAGCCCAGAATAAGTGGGGATGAGATTCAGGCCTAAGGTATTTCAGTAAGATTTCCTCTTTTTAATGCTTTACTGATTTTAATCAGGAAACAATGAAAAAGAGAGACTTCCTCAGAATCACCGGACTGGCCGGAATAGGTGGCATGGGCATGGGCTTCAAATCGGCTCGTTCTCCGAAATCCGCGCTCCCACCCCACCGCCAAACCTTCAATATGTCGGGCTATGCAGCCCCAAAGATTGACACCGTCCGAATTGGCTACATCGGGTTGGGCAACCGGGGCAGCGGCGCAGTCAAGCGCATCGTTCATTTGGAGAATGTGGAGGTGAAGGCCATATGCGACATCCGCCCTGAGCAAGCCGCCGCTGCCGCCAAAACTTTTGCCGGTACTTCGCACAGCCCGCAGGTTTATTCCGGCTCGCCCGATGCCTGGAAGCAAGTCTGCGAACGCGACGACATCGACCTTATTTATATCTGTACGCCGTGGAGTCTGCACACACTGATGGCACTATACGCGATGGAACAGGGCAAGCACGCCGTTACGGAAATCCCGGCGGCTACTACCCTGGCCGACTGCTGGAAACTGGTCGAGACTTCGGAGCGCACGCGGAAGCACTGCATGATGCTGGAAAACTGTTGCTACGATTTCTTCGAACTACTTACGCTCAACATGGCCCGGCAGGGGTACTTCGGCGAAATCGTCCACGTCGAAGGCGCCTATATTCACGATATTCTGGATTCGTTTTTTGACAAAGACCGTCGTTATGACCTTTGGCGGCTGCGCGAAAACCAGCGCAACGGCAACCTCTACCCTACCCACGGACTGGGGCCAATCGCCCAGATTCTCGACATCAATCGCGGCGACAAAATGGATTACCTGGTATCGGTATCCACCAACGATTTCATGCTCGCACCCCGTGCTCACGCACTGGCCGCCAAAGACCCGGATTTCAAGGAATTCGCCGGGAAATCTTTCCGGGGTAATATGAACACGACGACGATCCGAACCAACAAAGGCAAAACGATCATGCTGCAGCATGATGTCAGTTCGCCCCGCCCCTACTCCCGCATTCACCTCGTCAGCGGCACGAAGGGTGTGGCCCAAAAGTACCCTCTCGACGGAGAACGCGGGCGTATTTCACAAGGCCATGAATGGATTTCCGACGCAGAGTACCTGGAATTGGAGAAAAAGTACAAGCCCGAAATCGTGAAGCGGATCGGTGAACTGGCCAAGCAGGTTGGCGGTCATGGCGGTATGGATTTCCTGATGGACTGGCGACTGATCGACTGCCTGCGCAATGGCCTGCCGCTGGACCAGGATGTGTACGATGCCGCCGCTTGGAGTTCCATCGTGCCTTTGAGCATCGAGTCGGTGGCCAACCGCTCCAACTCGGTAGATGTTCCTGATTTCACGAATGGCGCCTGGAAAAAGAACGAGCCTATCGATATTTCAATGACCAAAGGAGGAAACACGGGCGTAAAATCTTAAAAAATGGAACAAAAAGTACCCCCCGTCGCTATCATCAAACCCGCCCGGCTGGCATCCATCGACGCGCTGCGCGGCTTCGACATGCTCATGATTGCGGGCGGTGGTACTTTCATCCAGCTTATGGACGGCAAAACCGGACTCGCCTGGGTAGATGCTGTGGCGGCGCAGTTCGAGCATCCCGAGTGGCACGGCTTCACTTTTTATGATTTTATCTTTCCGCTGTTCCTGTTTCTGGCGGGTACTTCGCTCCCATTCAGTTTACAGTCGGGACTTGCCAAAGGTTTTTTCAAAAGTACCCTGCTGCGTAAAGTATCCAAGCGGATGCTGGTCCTGGTCTTGCTGGGAATTTTGTACAAAAATGCCCCGGTGGACATTTTTGATCCCGCCCACATCCGCTACGGCTCTGTGCTGGGCCGCATCGGCGTTGGCACCTTTCTGGCGGCGGTACTTTACCTGAATTTTCCCCAAAATCAGCGTCTGTTTATTGCTTTTGGGATATTGGTCGTTTACTTTCTCGCCTTGATATTCATTCCCGTGCCAGGCTACGGCGCGGGCGACCTGTCATTCGAGGGAAATTTGGTTGGCTGGTTCGACCGCCACTTTATGCCGGGGCGTCTTTTGCAAAAAACCTACGACGAGCTGGCCCTTTTCACCCAACTTCCGGCGGCCTGTCTGGTCATCTTTGGTACCCTGGCGGGCGACACGCTGCGAAACCAAATTGACCCATCGGCTAAGCTACGGCGGCTGCTTATTTTTGGGACTATCGGAATCGCTGCCGGGGTACTTTGGAATTTTGTTTTTCCCATTAATAAACACCTGTGGTCAAGTTCTTTCATTTTGCTGACCGCCGGGCTGGCTTTCTGTTCGCTGGCGGCCTTTTATTGGATCATCGATGTACTTGGGTTTGTGAAATGGTCTTTTTTCTTCCGCGTCATCGGAATGAACTCCCTGGTAATGTACCTCGCTTATCGTTTCATCGACTTCGATGAAACTTCCCGACTACTTTTTTCGGGAATTTACGGGCATCTGGCCGAAAACTGGCACGACGTCTTAAACGCGCTTGGCGGGCTACTGGTAGCGTGGCTATTTTTGTATTTTCTGTGGCGAAAGAAGGTGTTTGTGAAGGTGTAGGCGATTAATTAATCCTCTCTCACACACCACTCACTAATTCCTGCAAACAGAATCCAGGCTACGGGCGTTTGAACCTATGTACCCAAAATATCGAATGGTGAAAACAAATTTTATTCGCCTCGTTCTGGCCTTTTTCATCCTGGCTACCAGCACCGCAAACGCCTCTAAAATGTATGAGGTACTTGTGGATACGGTCAGGGTCACGCCTTTTGTGCAACAGCTAACCCAGTCTATCCGACAGACTATCCCGCAAGAAAATTTCCAGCTACCCAGCGCCGTTCTTCTCACCCCAGATGCTTCCCAACTGGCTCGATTCTCGGAGGGTGATGGCACGAATTCTTTTGTTTTTAGCCTGCCCGTTTCAGGCAAAACAAACCTTGACATCTACGTAGAACAAGTCCCGGTCAAAGCTGGCTCATTCGAGCTGGTCACCAGTTCCGGGAAACGCGGGGCGATGCCGGATGTGCGATCATACCGGGGAAAAGTACTTGGCGAAGCTGGCTCGACGGTATCTCTGACAAGTACCGCAGGTACTTTGGAAGGCTTGATTTATGGTAAAGACTTTTCCTATACGCTCGGAAAAGTCAATGGAAATAATTCCGGCCAGACGCACGTGATCTACCGCTCCGGCGAGTACCCGGAGAAGAGAAGTTTCAGCTGCGTAGTCGAAGAAGTTATCCCAGTCGATATAGTGAAAAATCCCGTAAAGCCTTCCGGTGGAAGAATGGCTGTTAACGATTGCCGGAAAGTGGAAATTTATCTGGAGGCCGACTACCAACTCTACCTGGATTGGGGAAGCGATATTTCCTATATCACCAGCCGAATCACCAGTATTTTTAACAATGTGGCCGCCATTTACGCCAATGAAGGGGTCAAGTTGGAACTGAGCGGACTGCTGGTTTGGGATACGCCGGACCCGTACAGTGGAGCCGGAAACACAACTACCGCTTTGGGCGCGTTCAAAACGCACTGGAACGACATAGGCAATGCTTTCAATGGCGACATCGCCCACCTTATTTCGGCCCGAAATCTGGGAGGAGGGCAGGCCACCCTGCCGATCAGAAATTCCCCCGTACAAGATGTTTACGATTTGGGTTCGGTGTTTGACAAGCCGTCGGGCCGCAGCGTCGCTTACGGAGTGAGCGGGAACTTCAATGACACCAGTACGCCTCTTCCGGGTTATTCTTACGAAGTATACATTCTGGCCCACGAGCTGGGGCATAATTTCGGACTACCCCACACGCAATCCTGCATTTGGGAGGGCGGAGCCATCGACAATTGCGCTCCCACCGAAAACGGCCCTTGCCCCGCAGGACCAACGCCCCCCAACGGTGGCACGATCATGAGCTATTGCGCCAATCTGGCCAATGGCTTCGGACCACAGCCCGGTGCCAAGCTGAAATACGAATTCCTGATAGCTGATAACCTGCGAAATCCGGGTACCAATCCGCCCACTATTTCGCCCGCCCAGATAACCCTGGTACAGGGAGAAAGTACTACGTTGAGTGTTTCAAACTGCTCCGGTTCAGTAGTTTGGAACGATGGAGTCACAACGGGACTCAGCCGGACCATCACCCCAACTACCTCTTACACCTACGAAGCGGCCTGCTCAGTAAGCAACTACCTGAGCGCACCCGCATCGGCTATTGTCACGGTCACTTGTGCTACGCCTATTGCCTGCGCGGTGGCAGCATCCAAAGGACTGAGTCCTTTTTTTGGTATCAGTTCGTTTTCGCTGGAAACCATTTCTACCGAAAATACCTACGGCTCGCCGGCCAATCTGGGCACAAACTACCAGGATTTGAGTTGTCAGGAATCGGCCTCGCTGACAGCAGGCAGCACGTACGCTTTTAGCCTGACGGGCACCTTCAATAACTCCGCTTACGCCAAAATTTATATCGACTACAATGGCAACGGCCAGTTTATGGATGCGGGGGAACTCGTTTACAGCGGTGGCAATGCCAGCTCTCATTCCGGCAACATCACAATACTCAACACTGCGGTGTCGAATTCCCCGCTTCGGATGCGTGTGATTTTCGACCCCAACCCTTCCTCATCAGCCTGTAACTTATTGGGAACCAACAATGGGTCAGGGAAAGCCAATGACTACGCCGTGACGATCACCGGAACTACCTGCCCGCCGGGCATCCGAGAAACCGTCCAATCCGGCGACTGGAATGATCCTGCGGTATGGAGTTGTGGTACTTTGCCTACCTCTTCCGACCTGGTAAAGATCAATCAAAGCCACGTAGTTTCTCTTCCCTCGGGCTATATGGCGGATGCAGCGTCAATAGAACTACTTGGAACGATTCAGTATGGGGCGAATGCAGCGGTGCGGCTGAATCAGCCGTGAGGTAGTTCTTGGATTAAAAATCTGGCGTTGTACATTATATACAAGATGCTGAATCTTGATAATTTGTTAGAAAACCAACTTTCTTTCAACTTTGAAATCTATATACTCCCACACATATCCATAGAAAATACAGACATTAGAGAATAAAGCACCAATTTGTTGACTATAAAACATTTATAAAATTTCACTATGGGTATGCATGGTGATCTCTAGAAATTTTAACAGTAATCGCAAAATAAATTATAAGGTCACAGGATCTACAGATAATAGACTACTTGTATGATCGAAAAAATGAAGAATAATTTTCGGCTTTAACTTCACTTACATTAGCTCCATGTCTCACGTAGTATTTACCATCGTAGATCATAGGGCTTTGTAAAGACTGTGTTTTGAAAATTACAATATCCTTATCGAAATAATTTACAATTCTTATATTTTTGGATAAATAGTCTTTTGATTCCTCTGAAATCGGTTGGGTTTTTATTTTTTGAATTAACTGTCGATAAAAATCATCTAAGTCTTTCGCCAAGTTAATAATTTCATGTGTTATGCCAGTAATATAAAATCCTCTATATTTTTCTGGATTTACTCCATAGAGCTCCTTTATCCTATCAGCATCTCTTTTTTTATCACACACTCCTACGCAAACATATCCAATCGTATTTATCGAGTTATTTGCAATTGCAGTCAACGTTAATATTATTTTATTAAAACTCTCATTATCAAAATTATTTGATCCGTCTAATCGAATAAAACCTTGTTTAAAGTCGTATGATGTTTGTTCGGTCTTTGATTGCATTAAAAGTGTTTCAAATTCAGTTAGCCATTTCGATGCTCCTGGGTCGTGGGTTTTTTCTTTAAAACATGAACTGATTATTCCTGAAATTGCATCTACGTTTTGAATCCTGTTACTAGAACTCCAATTTCCGCCTTCAGTAATTGTAATATGCCTTGCTATTCCACTAAGCTTCTTTACAAGTTCAGAATAACTACTTACTTCTTTGTTTTCTTTGAAAATCAGCTTGTGAATGGCTAGAAAAACTACTTGGAAATATCTAGGAATACGTTTAGAATTATCATCAAATAATAAGTCTCGAAAATTCTTAGAAGAAAAACGAATAATTTCACGTATTACATTATGAACCGAAATATATTGGTTCCGAAGAGTATCAACGCCTATTTTGCGCAAAGAAATATCCAATTCCTCAGATTTTTCGCTACTTTTTAATCCATAATATTCATCTAAAATATTTGAACTTGTTCCCGGAAGTGTCCCAAAAGAAATTGCCGAAAGCAGATCAGCCACAATTTCTTCATCTCTTGATTCGCGCACCATTTCCTTTGTGATAATGTTATTCGCTACCCAGAATAAATCGTCGACATTAATCCCGTATTCAAGTCCAGCATTAGTGATGCTTATTTCTTTCATTTGTTTTAAATTCAATATATCTGCATGCGAAATATCTGTCCTTACTTCCGAGGATACTAATCTTACTAAATCACCAAATGACTCCAAAGTTCCTGCTGCACGAAGTTCTTGACGCGACAAATGCCTTCCATAACTATTAATACGTATAAATATTTCATCAACTTTATTTTCATCGTTGAATGTGTAAAAAGAAATAGGGAGTATATAGCTAGAAAACTTTTCACAAATCTTTCTATCTAAAACTGGTTCATGTTGAACCAATAGTTTCTCATCTAATAATGATTTTGATTCTACAAGAGTGTCTAAATCAAAGTAGTGTCCCTCATAAGTAAAATCACCTTCAATAAATGAATTTATTGTATTTAATCTTTGCATGCCATCTATTATTTCGTAAGAAGTACCATCAAAACTATCTGTTTCAGCAAGCAAGATCAATGGAACAGGTAAACCTTTAACGATTGAGTCAATAAATCTTTCTTTTTCTTCAATTGTCCATATTAACTTCCTTTGATATCTTCTATTTACGAAGAAAAGATCATTTTTATAAAAATTGAAAATTCTTTGAATACTTTCGTTCCTAATTGAAAGATCAGTTTGTGACGCATTTGATTTATTTTCAGCCATCTTGATATTAACATGTTTTAAGTTAGAAAATCGATTCATCTGCTTTTTTAAGAAAGATCAACTGTCAATTACATATGACTATAATAAAAACTCAATAAGCATACAAATACTGCACTTCTCAATCCGGAAACCCAGACCGATCCAATCCCGGAATAATTTTTAAAGCATTCTTGTAATACAGTTTCTTAAGTACCTCATCCGATAATCCCAGGCCGTACATGCGCCAGAAAGCGTGGTACTTTTTGTGGTAGGGAAAGTACTCGTCCTCGGTTTCCAGGACGCGGAAGTAGGTCACGTACTCAGCGGGTACCCAGCTATCCTTGCCAAACAGGACGCGGTCCTGGTACTTGTCAAAAAACTTTTTGGCGGCACGTGGCTGGCGGCCCAATTCGGCGATGACCGCGCCGATTTCCACGTAAGTATTCGGAAAAGCGATCATCAGGCTGTCCAGCTTTTTGAGGTTGTTGGCATACCAACCCATGTGGGCGTTGATGAAGGTAGTTTTGGGGTGCTTGCGGAAAATGTCGTGCTGCTCACCAATGAGTTGCTCGAAGGAAACTTTATCTTTCGCGCGGTTGCGATTGGGGTGGGTTTTGATTTCCAGCCAGCGCTCGTTGTAGCGGTCGAGCGGATCCCAGAATGAAGGTACATCGGCGGTGTGAATCAGTACCGGGATGCCTAGTTCACCACATTTGGCCCAGACAGGATCGAGCCGCACATCGTTCACGGCCACGCGCTCGCCTTTTTCGTCCACGATACCACTGAATCCGAGGCTTTTGTATATTTTCAAGCCTTTGGCTCCCATTTTCACGTCGGTGGCGAGTTGGGCCACGGCTCGGTCGGTCCAGTCGGGCTGGCCAAAATCTTTAAATTGCAGATTGGTGAAAACCGCAATGCGCTTGGGTTCGTTTTTCATCACGTTGGCCAGCGAACCTTTCAGGTGGGCGGTGCCTTCGTCCCATTCCTGATACCAGCCGCGTCCGCTGAGGTTGACCATGATTTGCATATTCATCGTATCCATCACCGAAACCAATTCGTGCAAGTCCTGATCCGGCATCCGGTACTGGTGGTTGTGAACGTCGATAAATGGGAATTTGGCCCGGGTCGGGATGTGTTCATCTACTTTAAGCGTAGAAATCGGGTCGTATTCCTCAAAGCCGAGCGGAGCTTCCACGACTTGCCCACGGGTGATGAAGGAAACACAAACGAGGAGGGTAGTAATTATTCTTTTCATAGTCGATTTTAGATCACAGATTTGTTTGAAGAGATTGGCACGACGAACTACCGCCGGGTTTGTACCGGGCGTTTCACAAATCTAAGAAAAAGCTAACTGCCTTATTCCGAATCGCGGATATAAATCAAAGCCACGCAGTGCGCGACGATGCCTTCCTGCCGCCCCACAAAACCGATGTGTTCGGAAGTAGTGGCTTTAATAGAAATAGCGTCTTCCCCGATATTCATTACCTGAGCCAGACATTCTTTCATGGCCGGAATATGCGGATTTAGTTTGGGTAGTTGCAGCACCACGGTCACGTCCACATTGCCTACCTCGTAGCCCTTCTCCCGAATCATCTCCAGTACTTTGGCGAGCAGAATCTTGCTATCTACCCCTTTCCACTGCGGATCTTTATCAGAAAAATGGTAGCCGATGTTCCGCAGATTGGCCGCTCCCAGCAGGGCATCGCAAAGTACGTGGCACACGATGTCGGCATCAGAATGGCCCTTGGCCCCGTGACTATGGGGAATCAGGATACCGCCCAGCCAGAAGGGGCGGCCTTCTTCGAGCTGATGCACATCATAGCCCTGGCCAATACGAAAAGGAAAAGTCATTCGATGGGTAGTTGACAATGGATAATGAACCGCGCGGTGGGCCGAAGCAAAAAAATCGACTCGTAATGGAATGGACAAGAACGGTTATTGTCCATTATCCACTATTCACTGTCCATTGACCAAGGCGTGGTAATACAGCGTAGAGCAGTTTTCCGGTCGCAATACCTGCCGTGCTACCCGCTGAATGTCGGCAGGCTGAATAACGCGGATTTTTTCTTCGTCTTCGTTCACCCAGGCGGCGTCGCCCGCGTTGGCGGCATAGGCTAGGTTCATGGCGCGGTTCAGCAACTCGACTTGTGAGAAGGCCAGCGACGCCTCGGCCTGGTTTTTGACTTTCTCCAATTCTTCGGCGGTAGTGCCGTTTTCCACAAAATCCTGCACCAAATTCTCGATGGCTTCATCGGCGGACTCCATTGTCACACCGGGATTAAGATTCCCTTTGATGATGAGTAAGCCAGGATCGAGCGAGGGAATCACGCTGGCAGTTATGCTATTGAAAAGCGGGATATTTTTCAACAAAGCCTGATAAAGTCGTGAGGATTTTCCGCGCCCCAAAATATCGCTGATCAAGTCAGCCTCGTGAAAATCGGCACCATAACGGGCGGGAATATGGTAGGTTTTAATCAAAGAATTCAACGGCACAGCGGCAGAAGTTTCCAGCTTGCGGGCAACAGTTTGCTCGGGTTCCTGCGGTACATTGCGCACGTAGGGCTCGCCCGCCGGAATGGGCGCGAACCACTTGTCGGCCAACTGACGTACCTGCGCTACCGTCACGGCTCCGGCTACCACCAGCACGGCATTATTGGGGCGATAGTATTTGAAGAAAAAATCCTTCACGTCGTCGAGCGTGGCGCGTTCGATGTGTTCGATATCCTTGCCGATGGTGGCCCAGCGGTAGGGATGCGTGGTGTAAGCCAGCGGGCGCAGCTTCAACCATAAATCGCCGTACGGCTGATTGAGATAGCGCTGCTTGAATTCTTCGATGACTACTTTCCGCTGCACTTCCAATGCATTCGGGTCGAAGGAAAGACTCAGCATCCGGTCCGATTCCAGCCAGAAGGCCGTTTCGACGTTTTCGGCCGGGAGCGTGAGGTAATAATTGGTAATATCGGGGGAAGTGAACGCATTGTTCTCGCCGCCAACCGACTGCACGGGTTCGTCGTAAACGGGAATATGTTTCGATCCGCCGAACATCAGATGTTCGAAGAGGTGGGCAAAACCGGTCCGCTGCTCGTCTTCGTCACGCGAGCCGACGTTGTACACAATGTTTACAGCGGCCATCGGCGTGGAAAAATCCTCGTGGACGAGTACCTTTAAGCCGTTATCAAGGGTGAATTGTTCGTAGTGGATCATATTTGGGCTATCGGCGGTCAGCTTTCGGCACGGTCCGCCTTTCAATTCTCTTTTTCTAAACTTTCAGTAGATTGAAATTGGTTTTTATCACTTGGTCAACAAAGCTAGGACTACAACCCGATACAAGCAAACTGTTTGACCAATACTCGTTTTTCGTGTGTTTCCGCTTCTTGTTTTTTATTGTAAGCCTTCCGTGGTACGCAATTGCTCCGGCACAAGCCCAGATTCTGAAAGACAAGGCGACGATGAGGGTAGTTCAGCAAGGCATCGACCATATTTACAATTACGAGTTTGAGGAGGCTGACGCGGTGCGGCAACAATTGCAGAGCCGCTACCCCAGCCATCCGGTCACTTATTTTACTAATGCCTTTCAGATGTACTGGCAATACCTGCCCATCAAAGACAACAAAGCGAAAGTCGGCGAATACATCAGGCAGCTCGACCAATGTCTGGCGGCGGTGGAAAAGCAGTACGGTAAAAACAGCGAACACCCCGAAGCGGTCTTTTTCCGGCTGGCGGCGCGGGGCTATCTGGCTCTGATGTACAACTACCAGAACGAACTACTGAAAGCCGCCGGGGAGGGTCAAAAAGCGTACGGCAACCTCACCGAGGCCATGAAACTGACCGACCAGAATCCGGAGTTCCTGTTCGTGGCGGGTACTTACAACTATTACGTGGAAGCTTATCCCGAAGACCACGCCATCGTGCGGCCGCTGATGATTTTCTTTAAAGATGGCAACAAAAATCTCGGTCTGAAACAATTGGATTTAGCCACCAGAAAGGCGGTCATCACAAAAGTGGAAGCCGCCTATTTCCTGGCTCAAACCTACCTCGACCACGAATCAAGGCCCGACTTGGCCGTGAAATATACTACCCAGCTGAACTCGGCTTATCCCAAAAATCCCATTTTTCGCATGATTCATGTCCAGTCACTACTATTGGCGGGACGCTACGCGGAAGCCGAACGGGAATTGCCCGAGCTCAGGAAACTGGGCAACAGATTCTTTCCCATCGCCTGGTATTTCTTCGAGGGCTATTTGCAGGAAAAAAAATACCGAAACGAAACCGCCGCTCAAAACCAGTATCTTGCTGCCCTGAAAATCCCGCACGACGCCCAGTACACGAAGGAATGCCACGCCATGGCCTACGCCGGCCTTGCCCGCATCGCCGACCGCAGCGGCAATCAGAAAAAAGCCAGAGAGTACTATAAAAAGTGTCTGGATTTGGCCCAATACAAAAGCGTAATCAAGGAGGCGAAGGAGTATTTGAAGTAAAGTACCTGAGTTCGCCACCGAGCGCCTGGCTGAGTTCCTGAGTTCCTGAGTTCCTGAGTAAAAATGATAGCCGGCTTTGCTTACTCATCAATTCACAAAAACTTTGGAACTCTGGAACTTTGTCCCTTCGAAACTTCTGAAAAATGACCAAACAAGAAAAAATCATCGCCGCCCGAATGAAGCTACGGGCCCGATTTGAGGAAAAGATGCGGAACACGCCGTCGGTAGCCGACGATCAGCCGCAGGGCAGCGGACCGACGAATCGCCACGGAATGCCTAAACTACCCGTTGGGCAGTTCGAAACTGAGAAGTGGCCCGTGCTGGATTTGGGTTATAAGCCCGATATTTCGCCGGAACGCTGGCGACTGTACATTGACGGCGAAGTGGAAAATCCGATAACGCTGAAATGGTCTGAATTTATGGAGCTTCCTCAAACCGAAGATGTCAGCGATTTTCATTGTGTCACTACCTGGTCGCGGATGGATGTACCATGGGTAGGTGTCAGGATGCTGGATCTGGCTTCATTGGTCCAACCGAAGGAAACAGCTATGCACGTAATGTTTTACGGCTACGATACCTACGCCACCAACCTGTCGCTGGAAGAAGCACTGAAACCGGATGTGCTGGTAGTTCATACCGCCGACGGTGAGCCATTGGCCCGTGATCACGGTGGCCCCGCGCGAGTGATTACGCCGCAACTTTACGCCTGGAAAGGCGCTAAATGGATCAAGCGAATTCATTTTATGGCGCAGGATAAGCTCGGTTTTTGGGAAGGGCGCGGTTATTCAAACACGGCCTATCCGTGGCGGAATGATCGGTATGAGGATGAATGAGAGATTTTAATGTGATTTTCAGCGGTATAACGTCATTTTGAATGAATAAATCATTACTTCTCGACGAATTGGAACAGAAAGGGCTGCTCGAATCGGAGCGGCGGGTTCTGATTGAAGAATACGAAAAGCATAAGCCCGTTTCGCTTTTTGTGTTCCTGCGGACATTGCTGTATGTTTCCATCTCAGCATTTGTGGGCGGAGTAGGTGTTTTGATTTATCAGGACATCGATACCATTGGCCATTCGGTATTAATCGGCCTGATCGCCCTGGCCACGGCGGGTAGTTTTTTTTACGTTTTCAAAAACGGTGCAGGCTACCGACCCGAGAAAGTAGAACAATCTGCGCCCTATTTCGATGTCGTGCTACTGCTGGGCTGTCTGCTTTTTCTGGCCTTAGAAGGGTACTTGCAGTATCAGTACGAACTTTTCGGCACCCGCTACGGACTGGCCGTCATCATTCCTGCGATTTACTTTTTCTTTCTCGCTTACCGATTCGACCACCAAGGAGTACTTTCGCTGGCTATCACCGCCCTGGCTTCGTGGGTTGGCCTTACTGCTACGCCCAGCAAGCTATTGGTAGAGAATGACTTCTCCGATCCCGAGGTCATTCGCAACGCCATCATTTTCGGCGTTGCGCTGTTACTGGGATCGTGGCTCCTCAAAAGGCAGGGGATCAAGGCGCATTTTACTTATACTTATATTCTGCTAGCCGGAACGCTCTACCTGTTGGCTTGCCTGGGCGGCATGTTCAATCAGGAGCGCTGGGAACTAGCATTCGGACTACTTTTGGGGATAGGTTGCTGGTACTTTTACAAAAACGCCCTCGAAGAGAAATCGCTGATCTTTCTTCTGTTAAGTACCATTTTTGCCTATATCGGAATCACTTACCTACTTTTTAATCATCTTTTTGAAGGTCTCATGGAGGCGTTGAGCTCGCTGTATTTCCTGGCTACTGCGGCGGGTGTTGTTTGGTTTTTCCTGACGTACAAGAAAATCCTGGGCAAGAAATAAAATTTCACTTTCACTTGTCACCCTGAGCGTAGTCGAAGGGTACTTCCTTTCTGAAAAATGAAAGCCTACAACGAAACCTTACTGAAAAACGAATGGGTGCAGAAACTGGCGCAGGACTGGACGCAAAAAAAACTCATCACCCAGTCGCAGCGGGAAAATATCGACAAAGTCTATTTTCCACTTCCCTACCGACCTAATTGGTTCATTTGGATCGGCTTATTCATCTTTACAATACTTGGTCTTTCGGCAGCCACGGTGATTTTTCTGCCCATAATCGACACGCAGTTTGCCGAAATATTCCTCGGCCCCATCTACGGTTTGGGAATATTTTTCTTTCTGAATTTTTTGATCAAAGATCGTCGCCTGCATTTCTCGGGCATAGATAATGCCATGCTCTACGCCATTGTGGTGTCCTTTGTTCCATTGGTTATTAAAATCACCGACCTAAACTACCATGCACCCTGGCTATTCGGCCTAGCTTATCTGCCGCTGCTGCTTTTCCTTGTCTATTATTATGGGGAGCCGCTCATCACTGTGGGTACTTTCCTAACCGGACTATTTATCGTGGCTTCACTGGCAATGGAATTCGCCTGGGGAAAACTTCTGCTGCCTTTTATCGCTATGCTTTACGCCGGACTCGTCTGGTACTTTGTGCACCGCTTTTTAAAAAAAGAACAATCGTTTTATTGGAACACTGCCATCGAATGGTTGCAGGTTGCGACTTTGTCCGTTTTTTACGCTGCGGGCAATTACTTTGTCGTCAGGGAAGGCAACGCTGCCCTGAACGACCTGCCCGATCCCTCGCCCGAAGTAGCTTTGGCAGGCCTTTTCTGGCTTTTGACCTTCGTTATTCCCCTGCTTTACCTTTACGCGGCTACTTACTGGAAAAGTCTGACATTCCTGGTGTTGGGTACCGTTGCTTTGGTAGCCTCATTGATCACGCTGCATCACTACTACCCATTTATTCCCGGCGATTGGGCTACGGCTCTGCTCGGCTTGGTGGGAATTGTCGTAGCCGTTTGGCTGATGAGGTACTTGAAAGAAACCAAGAATGGGTTTATCTACAAGCCGGAAGAAGACTCCGAATTGGCTATCTTAGCGGGCAATATCATTGCCACGGAAATCGGCCAGTCCGCTACCGACAGTCCGCAAGGGCCAAAATTTGGTGGCGGAGATTTTGGCGGTGGCGGAAGTGGGGAGGGATATTTAAGAGCCAATTTTTATAAAAAAATAATGATGAGTGATGAGTTATTTTCTCATTCATCACCCATCATTCATCACTAATAACTCATCATTCAAATAAGCTTACATGAAACATTTTACCTGGATGGCATTTGCGCTGATCGCCAGCTTTGCGCTTGGCTCGTTCGTCACCATTGAGGCCCCCGAAATCACTACCGGCATGGTGCAGCAGGCATCCCAAATTTTCGGACTGGACTTTACCGAGGCCGAACGCGATTCCATGCTGGGCAATCTGGAAAGGGCGCGTGAAGGCTACGAAAAAGTGCGGGCCATTCCGCTCACCAACGATGTGGCCCCAGCGCTTTATTTTACCCCCCTACCCATCGGCTTCGTACTGGATTCGATCCAAAAGCCTTTCAAATACAGTACTTTAATGAAGGCCACTTTGCCAAAGAACAAAGATGATTTGGCTTTTTTGAGCATTTCTGAACTGGCTTCGCTGCTTCGGTCAAAGCAAATTACTTCCGTCGAATTGACGGAGTTTTTCCTGGCAAGATTAAAAAAATACGATGCCCAACTTCACTGCGTCATTTCTTTCACCGACGAACTCGCTTTGGCGCAAGCCCGCAAGGCCGACGAAGAAATCAAAGCCGGAAAGTACCGGGGGCTGCTGCACGGTATTCCTTACGGTGCCAAGGACTTACTGGCTCGCAAAGGCTATAAAACTACCTGGGGAGCCGGACCATACAAAGATCAGACGCTGGATCTGGACGCGACCGTAATCCAGAAACTGGAAGCTGCCGGGGCGGTACTTTGCGCTAAACTGACGATGGGTGCCCTGGCGATGGGCGATGTCTGGTACGGCGAAAAAACCCGCAATCCCTGGAATACGGAAAGTGGATCGAGCGGCTCTTCGGCGGGGTCAGCTTCGTCGGTTTCGGCGGGGTTACTGCCCTTCGCCATTGGCACCGAAACGCTGGGTAGCATTGTGTCGCCGTCCACTGTCTGCGGCACCACGGGCCTACGCCCCACCTATGGGCGCGTGAGCCGCCACGGAGCCATGGCTCTGAGCTGGAGCATGGATAAAATCGGGCCCATCTGCCGCTCGGTAGAGGACTGCGCCCTGGTATTCAATGCAATCTACGGCCCAGACGGCCAAGATTTAACCATTATCGACGCACCATTTAACTACGCACCCTTGAAATCTTTGAAAGGAATGCGGATTGGGTATTTGAAAAAAGCCTTTGAATCTGATTACAATAACAAAACGAATGACTCGCTCACGCTGGTCGAACTCAAAAAACTGGGTGCGGAACTCGTGCCCATGGAACTACCCGACTATCCGCTCAGTGCCATGACGTCTATTATTTCGGTAGAAGGCGCGGCCGCTTTTGACGATATGACCCGTTCGAATCGCGACGAACTACTGGTGCGCCAGACCAAAAACGCCTGGCCCAATTCCTTCCGGGCGGCGCGTTTCGTTCCGGCGGTAGAGTACCTACAGGCCAACCGGCTGCGCACCAAGCTCATTCAGGAAGTGTATGATATTTTGAAAAAAGCCAACGTGGAAGTTTATGTTTCACCTTCCTACGGCGGCGGCAATTTGGCCACCACCAATCTCACCGGCCATCCTTGCGTAGTACTGCCCAATGGATTCAGCAGCCAGGGCACGCCGACGAGCATCACGTTCATGGGGCAGTTGTTCCAGGAGGGCAAAGTACTTGGTGTAGCAAAAGCCTACCAGGATGCCACTGACTTCCACCGCAAGCATCCTGCGTTATAGGGGAAAGCGGAGAATTGAAAGTTGAAAATTATCAAAAAGCAGTAGTTATTCGAGGGTAACATCTTCAATGTCAATTAAATTTTTGTAAAAAACCTAAACCCTCCCCGATGAAAAAGCGAACTTTCCTTAAACTATCTTCAGCACTTATGACCGCACCTTTCTTATCACCTTTGGCTGGATGCAGTACCGAAAGCAAGGCTGAAACGTTGAAAAACTGGGCGGGCAATCTTACGTACAGCACTGGAAAACTCGATCAGGCCAAATCCGTGCAGGAAGCGCAGGAATTGGTTAGGCAGTACGACAAAGTAAAGCAATTAGGTACCCGGCACTGCTTCAATAAAATTGCCGATACTAACGACCGTTTCGTGTCGCTCGTGGGCGCGCCGGAGGACATCATCATCGCTCCCGATGGCAAATCTGTTACCGTTAATTCCGGTATCAAGTACGGCGAATTGAGTCCGTATCTTCACGAAAAAGGTTTTGCGCTGCACAATCTGGCTTCACTACCCCACATTTCGGTAGCCGGAGCTATCGCCACGGCCACACACGGCTCGGGTGAAAAAAATGGCAACTTGGCTTCGGCGGTATCGGGACTGGAAATGATTACGGCCAACGGAGAAGTCGTGCAACTTTCACGGGAAAAAGATGGCGAAAAGTTCAATGCCGCCGTGGTGCATCTGGGTGCTCTGGGATTGCTGACGAAGGTCACGCTCAAACTGCAACCTACCTTTCTGATGACGCAGTATGTCTACGAAAATATGCCGCTCGCTCAATTGCAGGATCATTTTGACGAAATTCAGGCCAGCGGATATAGTGTAAGTTTGTTCACCAATTGGCAAAGCCAGGACATCGCCGAAGTATGGGTCAAGCAACGCGCCGACGCGCCCCAAATGAACCAGAAAGAATGGCTGGGCGCTACGCTCGCCACCAAAAACCTGCATCCCATTCCCGAGCTTTCCGCCGAAAATTGTACCGCCCAAATGGGCGTTCCTGGCCCCTGGTACGAGCGGATGCCACACTTCAAAATGGGCTTTACGCCCAGCAGCGGCGACGAGCTACAGTCTGAGTACTTTGTGCCGCGCCAGAACGCCGTGGATGCCATCATGGCCATCGCCCGCCTCGGTGATCAGGTAGGACCATACCTGCTTACCTCCGAAGTCCGAGCCATCGCGGCGGACAATCTGTGGATGAGCCCATGCTACCAGCAGGACTGCATCACGATCCACTTCACCTGGAAACCCGACTGGCCCGGCGTGAGCAAACTACTACCCATCGTGGAGCGGGAACTGGCTCCCTACAATGCTCGTCCGCACTGGGGCAAGTTGTTTACGATGGCTCCGGCGGAGTTGGAAAAACATTACCCTAAACTACCTGAGTTCAGAGAAGTGGTAAGGCAATATGACCCGCAGGGTAAGTTTCGAAATCCATTTTTGGAAAAGAATGTGTTGGGAGTCTGATTGAAATACAAAAAATCGACTTGAATTCACTGAATAAATCACTTCATAAAACTCATTAATAAAATAGCATCGATGCTATGAGACCAACCCTTCATCCGAGAGTAAAAATCTGCTGCATCAGTAGTATAGAAGAGGCTCAGCTAGCTATAGACTGCGGAGCCTCCGCGTTGGGTTTGGTTGGGAATATGCCCAGTGGGCCGGGGATTATTGAGGATTCTTTAATAAAAGAAATTGCGCACGCGGTGCCACCACCCATAGCCACGTTTCTGCTGACCAGTGAAACGAATGCCGATGGTATAATCGAACATTACCGAAGAGTACATACTTCAACCATACAGCTTGTCGATGCCCTGACGGACAACGGCTATGAAAAAATACGAGCGGCCCTGCCCGGCGTCAAACTGGTGCAGGTAATACACGTAATTGACGATGATTCCATTAAGGAAGCTATTCACATAGCACCCTTTGTAGATGCGATTTTGCTGGATAGCGGCAACCCGAACCTTGAAATTAAGGAACTTGGCGGTACGGGGCGGACGCATAACTGGAAACTGAGTAAAGAGATACGGGAGCAGGTCGATATCTCGGTTTTCCTGGCGGGCGGGTTGCAAACCAACAATGTGAGGGCTGCCATCGATGCTGTTCACCCCTTTGGCTTGGATTTATGCAGCGGGGTAAGAACCAATGGCAAGCTTGACAGAAAAAAATTAGTTGATTTTTTTGAGGCTGCTAATGGTTGAATAATCAGGATGACAGCCGCCCTTTCACTGCAATAAAACAGCAGGCAATCAGCCTAAAACAAATTAATTTCCGCCCGGAAATACAACTTATACTAAAATAAAAAACGGCCCAGGATGGGGGCAGGACCGAAATTCTGCGTCTATTCTATGGTAACAACAAGTAAGAAATCCCCGTCTCTGACCTTTTACCCCGAACCCCACTAGCTACCAACCTTCTGCTTAATGGCCCAACTCGCTGAACCGAAAACCAAAACCTACCGCTGGACGGTCGTCATCCTCCTCTTTTTTGCCACTACCATTAACTACCTCGATCGACAGGTAATCGGGCTTTTAAAACCTGCTTTGGCTGGTGATTTTAATTGGAGCGAATCCGATTATGCTAATATCGTGATGGCCTTTACTGCTTCCTACGCGTTGGGCTACGTTATTTTCGGGCGAATTATTGATAAAATTGGTACCAAGTTGGGGTTAGGCTTATCCCTGGTCGTGTGGAGCATTGCGGCAATGGGCCACGCCCTGGCTAAAAGTACGCTGGGCTTTGCCTTCTGGCGGGCCACATTGGGCCTGGGTGAGGCAGGTAACTTCCCGGCTTCGATTAAGGCCGTGGCCGAATGGTTTCCTAAACGCGAACGGGCTTTTGCCACAGGCCTTTTCAACTCCGGCACCAACATCGGAGCGGTTGTTGCCCCTATTATGGTTCCCTGGATTTTGGGAGCTTACGGATGGCAGGAGGCGTTTATCATCACCGGCGCCATCGGGTTTATCTGGCTGATTTTCTGGTGGCTGATTTATGAAGTACCTTCCCGTAAAAAAGGAATTTCGAAAACTGAACTTGCACTCATCAATAGCGACGCCGACGATGACTCCGAAGAGCAACCCATTCCCTGGATAAAGCTTTTCCAGGTGCGCCAAACCTGGGCTTACGTATTTGGCAAGTTTCTTACAGATCCCATTTGGTGGTTTTTCCTTTTCTGGCTTCCCTCCTACTTCGCCCAGATTTTTGATCTGGATCTGAAAAAGCCCAGCCTGCCGCTGGTAGTGGTGTATACCGCCAGTACCGTTGGTAGTATCGGGGGCGGGTACCTGTCGGGATGGCTCATCAAACGGGGATGGCCAGTGTTCAAGGCCCGAAAATCGGCCATGCTACTCTATGCTTTCATGGTTATACCCATTGTCTTTGCAACCTCCGCTACTAACATTTGGACGGCCGTAGGCTTTATCAGTCTGGCTTGCGCAGCGCACCAGGCATGGAGTGCCAATATCTTCACGACGGCATCGGATATGTTCCCGCGCCGGGCGGTCAGTTCCATCGTGGGGATAGGCGGTATGGCAGGTTCGTTGGGGGGAGTACTTTTTCCTTACATCGTAGGCCAGATTCTGGATACTTTCAGCGCGCGGGGTGATATCACCAGTGGCTATAACATTATCTTTATCATGTGCGGCTCAGCCTATCTGATAGCCTGGGTGATCATGCACTTTTTCGTGCCAAGGATGGAGCGGGTGAAGGTGTAGTTTAGGAGAAATAGACATTCGAAGCTATCTACTCTTATCAAATTCACTTTGGTACTCCGGAACTTTGGCGCTTACATACTCTCAAAACTCACTTGAACAATATTCTCCCCTCAGCCTGTACGGCTTTACCCAGGCAAAAGGCCGAGACAGCCACGAGCAGATGGTAGGGATCGTAAGAAGCAGTAGGACTTAATCCAAGCCGGAGTTTGGCCGATAAGGCCAGGATAGTCATGGCAAAAACTACCCAGAGTGCACTTTTTTGTCTTTGGAGCAGGCCATAGCAGGCAATCAGCAGGGCAATGACAATGCAAAGGGGTTGTACGACCTGAACGAGCGGATTTAATCGAAACCAGGCTAGCCCCAGAAATAGGCCCGTCCCCGTGCCGATAGTAGCCCAAAAGGTAAAGCGCGTCGCAATGAGGTGACCGACCAGCAGCCATGTACCCACCAGCATACAAAGTGGCCCCAGCGTATCTTCAAGCCGACGCAACGAAGCCACCACGGGAGCCAATCCTTCCAGACCAAGATACCACAGTACCGTTAGCATTGAGGTGATAGAAATTGTGATGAGGAAAACACCCCAGATTAATCGTCCGTAGATGGGTTGTTTTTGAAAAAAAATGAGGAATACGGCAAAGGCCGTTACGCTGAGTATCAGTTCGGATAAGCTGTGCAAGATCATGAAAAGGGCAGGATATTCGGTAACGGGACTGCGGGAGGGCAATTTACAAATTATCGCTACATTTTGCTACTTAGGGCTTTTCCTTCTACTTTTACCGAGCAGGTTGTTGATGCGTCAATGCTTTCAATCGTTGGTTTGAATGCAAGATGTTTTTGGGTTGGGCCTATTACCCGATTCCGATCATAGCAGTCTCAACTTAACCCTGGCATTTTTCCGAAGTCTCGAATCCTATTTCTAATTTCCAGTATCTATTTTATGAGCGTTTTAGTCAATAAGAATTCCAAAATCATTGTTCAAGGTTTCACGGGTTCTGAAGGGTCTTTTCATGCCCAGCAGATGATCGAGTACGGCACGTCCGTAGTGGGCGGCGTAACCCCCGGTAAAGGAGGCATGAGCCACCTCGACCGTCCGGTTTTCAATACAGTCGCTCAGGCCGTAGGTGATACTGGGGCCGACGTTTCCATCATCTTTGTGCCCCCGGCTTTTGCCAGCGATGCCATCATGGAAGCTGCCGACGCCGGTATTGGCGTAATTGTCTGCATCACGGAGGGTATCCCGACCAAAGATATGATGATGGCAAAGGAATATATTTCCAATAAAAACTGCCGCTTAATAGGTCCAAACTGCCCCGGCATCATCACCGCCGAAGAGTGTAAGGTAGGCATCATGCCCGGTTTTATTTTCAAAAAAGGCACCGTGGGCATCGTCTCTAAATCAGGTACCCTGACCTACGAGGCCGTCGATCAGTTGACTCGTGCGGGCTTGGGCCAAACCACGGCTATCGGCATTGGTGGCGACCCGATCATTGGAACTACCACTAAGGAAGCTGTCGAACTTCTGATGAATGACCCTGAGACAGAAGCCATCGTGATGATCGGCGAAATTGGTGGTAGTATGGAAGCGGAAGCGGCTTACTATGTGCAGAATTCCGGCATTAAGAAGCCCGTCGTAGGATTCATCGCCGGACAGACCGCTCCCAAGGGCCGCCGTATGGGTCATGCCGGTGCTATTATTGGCGGAGCCGACGATACCGCCGAAGCCAAGATGCGCATCATGCGTGAATGCGGAATTCACGTGGCCGAGTCGCCGGCTGTGATTGGCGAAACAATGCTGATTGCATTGGGCAAAAAATAATTTGTTAGAAGAAGCTGAATGCAAAAGGGCTGGGGAAACCCCGCCCTTTTTGGCTATTATGAAAAAAAGTTTGAGGCTGTTCAAAGCGATTTCCCTATTCTGGCTGGTGGGTTCTCTCTTTTCTGCGGCCTTGGCCGAAAGTGAGGTGGGGCCGGACGGCCGCTACCATTTGGTACGCGACCTCAAACATGACTGGTTAACTTACAGCCAGAAGTACCAGAATTACGTACCCTTTTCCCGGGAAGTCAACGAAACAGAAATGTCTGCCAGTCTACTGATTGATCTGGTACAAAATCGCCGCTACGTTCTTCTTATTTCTTCTACCCGGCAAAACTACCTTTTTATTGAAGGTGCCTTGCAGAGTAAGCTTACACCAGAAGCCTGGCTGACACTCGATATTGACAGCCTAAGGCGCGTATACCGTAAAAGTGAATTATTGATTACCCTTTATGGTTCGCCCGGAATCGAGGACAAAACGGTACTTATCGGCCATGCCAAGCGAGTAAACAATACGAATACCGAGACAAAGCAGAACCTGCCAATAATCAATATCAAGCCTCTGCGAACTACCCCTTTTGAGGATTTCTCAATCGTAGTGCTACTTTTTCTCTTAATACTCAGCTTATTTACTTACACCAGTTCGCCCTCAGTATTTCGCCGGTTTGTGCGTCCCAACGATTTCTTCGACCGAAGCCCGCGTAACGACTTTTACAATTTCACCAGGCCTTATACACCATTTACGGTGATGATTGCCCTCTTTGTTGCCACGGGCATGGCGTATCTGGTACTTTTTCTCATCCATTTTGATCTGGAGCTTTTTTATGCCGGCGGATTTCTCTCGGAAGGAGACACACTACCTGACCTTTTGCTGGATCAGGTAAAGCTATCGTTCGCCTGCCTTGGTTTGTTATTTCTTAAATACCTCTGGATGAACTTAGTGGGGAGTGTGCTAAATTTGGGGAAGACGGTTAACACGCACTATGTTAAAGCTCTACAGATTTCCTACGTTTTTTATGCTTTCAATATCGTGGTCTTTTTTGCCCTGCTACTTCCCAATCCGCAATGGCTCGAATTGGCGCGTCCTTACCTTATTTATGGGTTCGTATTTTACTATTCCATGCGTGTTCTGGTACTTTACTTGTTCAGCGACAACTCGGGCAGGGTTATAAATCTGTATTTATTTTCGTACCTTTGTGTCGTGGAAATCGTCCCCATCATCATTGGCGTGAAGTTCGCCGTATGACCAACCAGGGCCGGTTTTAATCGTAAATCAACTAGGTAATAATTAATGAGTGAGACCATCGAATTCGATCAGGATCGGCTCAACAAAGTAGCCAGTATCCTGGTGAGCCAGTCGCGGCCTGCCGACGAAAATTCCCCCTACTTCGAGTTAGCCAGAAAGTACAATATCAAAGTCGATTTCCGCCCCTTCATTCAGGTAGAAGGTGTGTCTTTCAAAGAGTTCCGTAAGCAGAAGATCAATATTCTGAGTCATACGGCGATCATCTTTACCAGCCGGAATGCCATCGACCATTTTTTTCGGATTTGCGAGGAGGCGCGCATTGAAATGCCCGCCAGCATGAAGTACTTCTGCATTTCGGAGCAGACTGCCAACTACCTGCAAAAGTATATTCTTGTTCGTAAGCGAAAAATCTTCAATGGCACCAAAACCGCCACTGAACTCATTGAGCTGATGAGGAAACATAAGAACGAAAAGTTTCTTTATCCCTGCTCCGATGTCCGAAAGAATGACATTCCGGAATTTGCTGACGCCGAAGACCTCCACTTCAATGAAGCTGTGATGTATCAGACTGTTTCTGCGGATTTGTCGGACCTGGAAGATGTATTCTACGACATCATTGCCTTTTTCAGCCCGTCCGGGATCAAATCACTCTTTGACAATTTTCCTGATTTCAAGCAGAATAAAACACGTATTGCTGCCTTTGGCCCTACTACCGCTCAGGCCGTAGAAGAGGCCGGGATGCTGGTTGATATTCTGGCTCCAATGCCTAATGCTCCTTCCATGAATGGCGCGTTGGAATTGTATATCAGAAAAGCCAACGACATTTGATTACTGCCGGAAGGTTGAAAATAAAACTGGCCTCCCGTTATATTTTCAATTTTTTTACGGAATATGCGTTATTGTTCAGACTTTCTGAGGGGAAGTTCGAACTATTAAATGATTGTGGTTATTCCCAAGCCCGTATGTTACGTAGAATTTTTACTTTTTCTTTAATTGTCGTCGGTGCCATGCTTTTTTCGTATGCCCATGCACAGCAGCCGACCCAATTCAGCCAGTTCCAGCTTAATCAACTCTACTTCAATCCTGCCGCTGCCGGAGCTGATGCCGTAACCCGTATTCAGGTTATTCATCGTACGCAGTACGCAGGTTACCAGGGTACTTTTGACGCGGGTGGAGCGCCCAGTACTCAGCTGTTTTCGGCCAGTACAGCCATCAAAAATTTGGGGGTCGGCTTTACCGCTTTCAATGATAAAATTGGCGCCTGGTCCAATCAAAGTTTTCAACTGGCAGCGGCTTATCGCTTTGCTCTGAGCAACGGAAATTTGGCCGTGGGAGCCAGCGCGGGACTTTACCGCTCAGCCATAGATTACAATATACTCCGTGCCAGAGATGATGGCGACCCGATCATCGGCACGGGCGTAGTGGGAGAAATTCACCCCGATGTCAACTTGGGAATACGGTACGAAACTGCGGCTTTCTACGTTGGGTTATCGGCAACGCATCTACTCAATTCGGAATATAAGCTAGGCACCGACCTGGCAACCAATCCTCTCATTCCTACGTATTACCTCAACGGCGGCGTGAACCTGGAAATTGGTTACCTGTTCGAAGTACAGCCGTTTGCTATTGTAAAGTCCGATTTTTCTTCGCCTATTGCCATTGAGGGCGGGGTAATGGGTACTTACAATCAGCGGTTCTGGGCTGGGCTTTCTTATCGAAACCAAGACGCCATTGTTACGATGGCGGGTATCAACCTTTTGCAAAACCAGTCTCTCCGCCTTTCCGGCGCGTTTGATATAGTTACGTTTGGTACCAGTGCTAAAGAGCCGTCATCGTACGAGGTGATGCTTTCCTACCGGCTGCCAGCCCCGAAATTTGGTAAAAAGACGATTGTCCGTACCCCCAGGTTCAGGTTTTAAGAAATATCAACTCAAAATAAACGTTTATTTGATTTTTGGCGTAGTTCTTGTTATTCATTACCGAAACCAAGCCTTATATTTGGCCGATTTATGAATTTAGGTTTTTTCTCATACCAATCGGATTCAGAATTCGTTAGGAAAAAGTAGCAGGCCATAATCTGAAACAGACCTTGTCAATGAGATTTTCAACATATACTATACTTGCCTCTGGCAACGTTTTCAAACCAATATTTAACAAATACATAGCACAAAGTCCTATGAATCTTAAAGCGTTCTATCGAAATGGCGCTAAATTCCTGCTTCTTGCAGCCACGGTTATGCTTATGCAGAGCTGCGGCTTCATCAAGGAGAAGTTTGGCAAGGGGGGAAAGGAAGAAGCAGGCGTCGCCAACGGAGAGATCGTGGCAACCGCCCGGAAAGGGTATCGTCAAACAACTCCGGCGGGGATGGTAGCTATCCCTTCGGGTTCGTTCACTATGGGTCAGGCGGATGAAGATCTTGCCGCCACAATGGTCAACATGAACAAGCGTGTGACGATTAGTGCATTTTATATGGACGACACCGAGATCACTAACAACGAATACCGCCAGTTTGTGGACGCACTACTGCTAGATTCCATTTCAGTACTCGGGGAGGAAGAAATAATGACCAAGTACTATCCCGACACGACGGTTTGGAAAAAGGACTTCGCCTATACAAACGGCGACCCAATGGTTGAGTACTACTACATGCACCCTTCATTTGATACTTACCCGGTAGTAGGCGTGAGTTGGACTGCTGCTCAGTATTTTTCCAAATGGCGTACTAATATTTACAATGACTATCGCGCTCAGGAAGGAATGTTCCGATCGCAATCGTTCCGCCTACCTACCGAAGCCGAATGGGAATGGGCTGCACGGGGTGGTCGTCAGGGAGCCAAATACCCATGGGGTAACCCTTACACCATGAACGGCAAAGGTTGCTTTCTGGCTAACTTCAAGCCACAACGCGGCAACTACGACGCTGACGGATATCCTTACACTGGCCCGGCCAATGCGTATAACCCTAATGAATATGGTCTGTACAACATGGCGGGAAATGTATCAGAATGGACGTTGGATGCTTTTGCGGATAACGCTACTACCATCCTATGGGATATGAACCCTATGAACGACAATCCCGATGAACCACGCAAGGTTATCAAAGGGGGTTCCTGGAAGGACGTGGCTTACTACCTTCAGACAGGTACCCGTGCTTACGAGTTCGAAAACCAGCAACGTGCTTTCATTGGCTTCCGCTGCATCATGGATAACCTCGACGGGCGCCGGGGAGCCACCGGAAGGCGTCGCTAATCAAAATATCTAAGCCGGAAGCAGCGACAACGCTGCTTCTTTTTTACCAGAGAGTTTTTTTAACACCCCAATTTTTCCTTCAACCAATTTAATTTTTAACAATCGTATTTTTTATGGCTAAGAAAAACGGATCTAATGTTTTCTTCGATAAAGTGCTGCCTACTTTGTTTGCTGCTGGTGCGGTTCCGGTAATTCTGGGAGCCTTGTTCAAGATCCAGCACTGGGATGGCGGTAGTGAGATGCTTACCATCGGACTGGGTTCCGAAGCGGTTATTTTTGCCCTTTACGCTTTTCAATCGTTTGTGCAACCACCCGAAAGACAACCCGCCTGGGAGCGGGTATACCCCGAACTGGCTGACGATTACGATGGCCCACTTGCCTCGCTTCGCACAACTGGCCCGCAGGCTAATGGTCTGACAGCCAATATGGATGCCATGATGGCTAATGCAAAGATCACACCCGATGTTTTTGATAATTTGGGTAAAGGATTTCGTAGCCTATCCGAAAGCGTCAGTAAAATTGGAGATCTGACTGACGCTACCGTTGCGACCAACGACTACGCCAAAAACGTAAAAAATGCCTCCAACGCCATCAATGACATGAATAAGTCATATGGTGTGGCGATTACGGCGATGTCTTCAATGGCCGATGCTACCAAGGATGCTCAGGCGTATCGTGAACAATTCCAGGCAATCACCAAAAATATGGGCGCCCTGAATGCCGTCTATGAAATGGAGTTGCAGGACACCACCAAGCACCTGAAAGCAATGAATGCTTTCTATGGCAACCTGACGACCGCAATGTCCAATATGTCCGAAGCTACAAAGGAATCTCAGGCTTTCAAGACTCAGATGTCGCAGCTGACCAACAATATCTCTTCTCTCAACAGTGTGTACGGCAGTATGCTCACCGCCATGCGGGGTAGCAACGCTTAAGCACAACCAACTCAATTAATTATCCTCATATAATAACCGATCAATAAATTCTATGGCAGGTGCAAAAGAAACACCCCGTCAGAAGATGATTGGATTGATATATCTTGTTCTGATCGCTATGCTTGCTTTGCAGGTAAGTTCGGCAATCATTGAGAAATTCATCCTTTTGAACAATTCACTTGAATTATCTTCCGGGGCAGCCAATAAAATAAATCAGGAAACGGTCTTGAAAATCAAGGCTGCAGTTGAAAAATCGGGCAGCAGGGCCGCCGATGTAGCGGTAATGAAGCAAGCTGATGAAGTACGTCAGATCACGACGGGCATTATCGGCGAACTGAGTGCTCTAAAACAGGAAATCATTACAGCAGCTGGTGGTGGCCTCAAAGAAGATGGCAGCATCAAAAACCCAGAGGAAGAAGAGAAAGTAGCTAATCTGATGATTGGCGGTGGCGATCAGAAAAGCGGTAAGGCTTACGCCCTGAAGCAGAAACTGAACGAATACTCGCAGCAACTCAGCAAGTACAGCCCCCAGAAGTTTCAACCGCTGGCCCTTGATGCCAACGAAGACCCTATTGCCCAAGGCAAAGCCGATCAGAAAAATAAGGATTTTGCCCAATTGAACTTTGCGCAAACGCCCGTCGCTGCCGCACTTGCGGTGCTAAGCCAGAAGCAAACCGATATCCGCCGGATGGAAGGCGAGGTTCTGAACTACCTCGCCGGTAAGGTAGGTGCTGCCGACATCAAGTTTGACCGTATATTGGCCCGTATCAGTGCTGACAACAAAACAGTAGTAGCTGGTACCAAGTATAAGGGCGAAATGTTTATTGCGGCCTCTGCTTCGGGTATCACACCGCGCATGAGCCTTAATGGTTCTCCGGTCCGGGTTGAAAACGGAATAGGCATCATTGACTTTACAGCCCAGGGCGGTCAGTACGGAAAAGACGGCCTTGTCCGTAAAGTACTACAAGGTGTTATCTCCTTCCCTACCCCATCGGGACGGGATACGACAGTTCGTCTGGAGCAAGAATACTTTGTAGCAAAGCCAACTTATCAGATTGAAACGGGTACTTTACCCCCCCTCTATCTTGGTTGCGCAAATAAATTAAGTGTGCAAAGTCCTGCACTCGGTCCACTTTGGGACCCTTCTTTTTCAGCTGATGGTGCCGATATAATCAGGGGTAGTCAGAAGGGCAGAATCACGATTGTGCCTAACAGAAGCGAAGTCCTACTAAAAGTGAGCAACCAAGGAAATTTGCTGGGTAGTGAGCCTTTCCGGGTTACGCGAGTTCCCAAGCCTTCGCTTGAAATTCGGGTGAATGGTGGAGCCTATGACGACAGAAGAGGTGTTTCAGCTTCCAGCGCACGTTCTATTCAGGTTATCGCTATTCCCGACGAGAGCTTTAAGAATTTCAACCCTGAGGACGCTCGATTCCGGGTTTCTCAGATCCAAGTCTCACTTGCTCGTGGTACTCGCCGGATTGCGGGCCCGCTAACTCTCAACGGAGGAGGTTCTATTTCATCATTAGCATCTAGTGCCCAACCAGGGGACCGTTACGTAGTTGAAGTTTTAGGTGTGCAACGCCAGAATTTCCAGGGAAAAGTTAGTGAAGTTGAGATGGGGAAACCAACACTTGGGGTTAATCTTAACTGATTCAGTTAAGGTTATACTGATTTATTGTCAGGAACGTTATAAAAGAAAAAACGCAGAAAAATAGAAAACGCTATGAGGATAAATGGAAAAGTGGTGGCCCTGTCCATCGTATCGCTGGCCATGGGTGCCACAGCGGTACAGGCCCAGGAGCGCGACGAAACAAAAATGAACCAGCTGTCGGCTCGCCCAATTGACGATCAGGATATACTGATGAAAAAGGCGCTATGGCGCCGGGTGGACTTGAATGAAAAGCAGAATCTGCCGATGTTCTCCAAGAACAACGAGATTACGCGCTATCTTTTGGAGGCTGCCAAAGCGGGTTTACTTGATGCGTATGTGAATGACTCCTGTGTGACCAAGCTCACGCCCGAAGAACTTCATAAGAAGTTACTGATTCCTAATCAGGTTGCTGGCCTTTCTGCTGAGGAAATTGCAGCTGGTTTTGGTCAGCCGGCAGCCAACGATGGTGGCTGGGGCGACACGCCTAAACAAGAAGCTCCCAAACAGGAGGCTGCAGCCGATGATGGCTGGGGAACTCCAGTGAAGGATACGAAAAAGACAGCAGCCGTAGAAGATGATGGCTGGGGAACTCCTGTAAAGAAAACGACTCCGAAAAAAGGAGCTAAGACAGCTGCCGCACCCACCGAAGCTCCGAAAGATACTGTGGTGGCTCCCGATCCTTTCGATCAGCAACTGGCGGTTATTACGACTGAGGAGGAGTTTTTTCCTGACCAGTTGAGCTTATTGGAAATAAAGGAAGATTGGATTTTCGATAAGAAGCGCTCTCGCCCTTATTTCGATATACAGACGGTCACCATTATGCTGCCTGCCGACCAGAATACGTCTACGGGTCTTGAGATTCCCATTGCATCCTTCAAATACAAGGATTTGGATCGTTTGTTCCGTAGTGACCCCAAGAAGTACATTTGGTATAACACCGTCAATACAGCCCAGCACAAAAACTTAGCGGATGCCTTCGATTTGCGCCTTTTCTATGGCCGTATTACCAAAACATCTAATCCTATGGACCAGTCATTCATTGACATCTACAAAGGAGAAAAACAAGGTCTGATCAAGTCGCTCCAATACGAGCAGGAATTGCTGGAACTGGAAAGCAGCATGTGGGAATACTAATAAATTACAGATAGTTGGCAATGTACTTTTCATTGTAGCTACTTGACAAAAAAGGGACGCTTCGGCGTCCCTTTTTTGTTGTCTAGCAACTGTACATTTAAATAAACGTATCGGTCTTGCGCGATCCATCCAAAATCGAAATTTCATAAGTAACAAATCAATCAGATTTAGGAAGGCGCTTAACTACCTCAAAATTCCTTTTCTCCAAACTCGTTTCCAGGTAGTTTGGCTTGCTTGCTCAGCTGCCGAAGTACGTAGCTTACATTAATAAGAAAGATATCTTTTTCCTGAATATAGTTGGTAGTCGTGAAGAAATCGCGTCCTCGTGTGGTGATGCGCTGTTCGTTCGTAGGAAGAAATCCCAGGCCAACGTTTTGCCACTGCGCGAGAATAGTCAGCCGATTTTCCAGAAAAGTTTTTTTCATAGAAAGGTTAGGAATCAGAAAGCGCGAGTCCTCGCCCTGCGCCGTGATACGTCGCGACAGGTAGTTTACACTTGCCTGTAGCGAAGTCGTTGGATTGATCTGTATAGTCGTGTTGGCATTGACCGAGTACACCCAGGCAGCGCGATCAAAAACTACCCCGTTGTCAAAAATTTGCCCTTCCTGTGTAAATCGATAGACCGTTCCTCCTGCGTAAAATTTCCAGGTTTTGGTCAGTTTCAAATCAGCAGCTACTTCCAAACCGACACGCTGCGCCAGCCCGGCGTTGGTGAAAATTCGGTTCAAAATTGTTTCGGCATACACGCTGTTCACACGATTGATGACATTCTGAATACCTTGATAATATGCCGTAAACAGCAGTGTGTTGTTGCCAATCGCTTTACTGACGCCTATTTCGGCCAAATTGACAAATTCTGGCCGCAATGCCGGATCACCTTGTTCCAGCGTCTCGGAGTGTTCCCGTTCGGGCAAAGGATTAAGGGCAAAATTGTTGTTCCGTTGTACCCGACGACTGAATCCAGCCCGCCAGGTAATCCCTTCATGCGGTTTAAACAGCAAATTGAATGACAGGAAAAGATTGGTGAGCGTCAGGTCATAGGTTTCATTTCTTGCATTATTGACCAGATCACGCACCGCGTATTCATACCGGAGTCCGAAAGTATAATCTAACTTTGGCTTAGATGAGACAAATTGGGTGTAGAGACTATGAATACGATTGTTGATGACGATCAGACCCGAAAACTCAGGAATAGTACTTAAAGGCATTCTGTTGCCGTACTGTTCCTGATAGTGGTAGTCGCCACGATCTTCCTGGAATCGATATTGATAGCCAGCTTCCAGTTTGCCACCCCAGAGCGGAAGGCTAACGTCCACATTGGCCCGGAAATTCTGGATAGGACGGTCGGTTGTTGTCAAAGTATACTGAAGCGTATCCTGATAATCAGAACGGTTGAGGTTGCGGTTTTTTGTAAAACCACCGATCTTATCGTATTCGTACAGCACGCCCGCACCAAGCGTGGCTTTGTTTTCATACGTATGGGCGTAGTCGAGATTAGCGGTATAGAATTCCCCTTGCTTACGTACCAGATTGCTGTTAAAATAGTTGGTGCGCCCAATGACTTGCCCTGTTGTCGTATTTGTGGTGGTATTGTTGTAAAATATATCCGCCAGACGATCTTCCGTACGACGACTTTGGTATAATCCCATATTCCAAAGATTATTCTTATTGGGTACATAAGCTACCGCCAGCCGATTGGTGAAAGTATAGCGGTCAAAACTTCGCTCACCAGCCGACGGGAATCGTGTATTGCGGTTGCCAATCGTTGTACTGACATCTCCCACGCGTCGTCCGGCGATATCGTTACGAATGTATGCCGAACTCAACGTGAAATCCCAAAGCTTCGAGCGGTAATTGAGTGTCGCGTCCAGCGCGTGGCGTTGCGTTTTTTTGGCATTATCAAAATCGCTGACGCTCGGAAGCCCTACCAACCCATTGGCCACTGCTGACCATCCCTTTTCTGCTCCGGCGCGGGTAATAATGGCAATGATACCTGCCTTACCGTCGGGATCGTAGCGGGCATTCGGCGTTGTAATCACCTCGATGGATTCGATGGTATTGGCCGGGAGTTGATTGAGCAAAGTACCCAGATTAGCCTGTACGGGTTTGCCGTTGAGCAAGACCAGGAATCCATTACTCCCGCGCAAACTCACTTCCCCCTCAGCGTCGATGGTCAGTCCCGGCAGGTTGCGCAACACATCGGTAGCAGTGCCTCCGGCCGCAGACTGAAATTGCGCAACGCGGTAGGTTTGGCGGTCGGGCTTCATGATTATCTCAGCCCGCTGCCCGGTTACACGTACTTCTTCCAGCAGTTTTGAATCCGCTTCGATGAGTATTATTCCCATATTTCCACTTCTTCCTCTTTCGATTTCAGTCTCTGCCGTAACGGACCGGTATCCCGCAAAAAAAGTTTTGATTTGATATCGGCCCGGTTTGGGATTGGGTATCAGGAAGTGCCCCGTGGTGTCAGTAATGGCCCCATCGACGGCCACCGAGTCACCAATGGTGTACAGAGCCACGCTTACGAAGGCAATAGGTTGCCGGGTGGTTTTGTCAAAAACCTGCCCGGTTAGTTGAGCATGACATTGAGCACTAATCAGTACAAAAAAAGTGATAGCAGCAACTATTTCTCTACAGAAGAACAGTCTTTTCGAACTTTCCTGGATAGGTGGTGTAAGATTCATTTGACTTTGGACAGATTTTTAGTCTCGAACCAAAGTACGCGCAGCCTACCGCGTCAATCGTAGTACATTTGAAAAATATCTGGTATCAACGGTTCCTGGTGCGGAACAATTGCGGGGTAGTTTCGGTGGCCTTTTTGAAGTACTTAATAAAGTGGGAAGAATCGGCGAACTCCAAAGAATACGCGATTTCCGAGACTGTCATATCCGTGTATAACAGAAGTCGCTTCGACTCAGCCAGGACAAACTCAGCGATTACATCGGAAGCACTTTTATGGGCCGAATTTCGGGAAACTGCGTTGAGATTCTGCGGGGTAACGGTCAATTTATCTGCATAGTAGCTTACTTTCCTTTTCAACCCATTGTCCTCTTCAAGCAAGTGCAGAAATGACTTAAAAAGGCCAACAGAATCGTCGTCAGTACTGGGAGTAAGCGGATTTGATACCTTCAGTATTTTGGCAAGAAGTCCTTTTAACAACCCTTCTACCACCGGGAAAGCATTTTCTTCCTCAATGGAGTTCTCTTCTACCAATAGATTGAAAAATCCCGCCAGATTCGCATTATCATCTACCTTTCGACCGGGTTGCCGGCTGAGCTTTTCAATAAGCGACTTCAATTCCCGGTCGAGGCTTTTTTCAACAAACTCTTTTTTTAAAATAATCACAAAGCCCTCGGGCTCCGTTTCGAGCTGCCAGTAATGTACTTGCTCCTGCCTTACGATATGGATGAGTGGTGGATTGATGGCGTACTCAAACGAATCAATCGCATGAAAACCAGACCCTTCTGACAAATATATTATTTCAAGGTACTTATTATGTTTATGGGGAGCTGTCTTACGAACGTGTTTTCTGAAAGGAGCAATCTTGATCGATTTCCCAGTTTCGATTTTGTTCTTTATCTCTAACTGAGTGGTTACTTTGTCCATAATCAAGCGGTAAATCTCATCTGCCTTCCAAAAGAAATGAGAGAAAGGAAAAAAGGGCTATTACCCGCAACCCAACTGGTTTACCATGGTGACGAAGACATCAGATTATCAACCTTACTCCTCCCAAATCTGACACGCGGTGCGTAAAACGATCGCTGGGTGAACTGATGAACATGAAGTTGATGGGAATATCCCACTCTTTGCTCAACCGCTCGATTATTTCGGGTCCGAAAGTACCATGCAACTGAACGTACTCGATTTTAATGTCAGGGTAAGCCCGGTCAAGTACTTCGAGATCGTTGAAGAATGCCTGATGTACCTCCTCGCCTTCTTTCAATATTGTTACGATTTTCAGCTTTTTAGTAATCTCGTTTTCCTGAACGTAGATCATCACTTTGTTGAGGATTGAGATGTCGTCCCCTTTGGTAAAGTAGACGAACTCCTGCTCGGTCAGTTTGCGGATATGGCGTGAAATCTGCAAGCGACTGGCAGCGGCAATATGCTTGAGAGTGGTGAAAAAACTGTTGACCACCGCCAGCAGCAGTTTAAGGATTTCGTTGCGGCTCAACAGCAGAATGATGACAATAATGGAAGGAACGAAGTACTGCAGGAAGACGATCAGATAATCTGGATGCATAATAATATTGCCATACAGCGCTACCACCACGGCCAGAATCGCCAGCGCCACCGAAAACACCGTGGCCCGCTCGGGACGCGGCAACCGTGCCCGCTTGCTCTTCAGCAGAAAATTACCAAAACCGAAATAGACCATCACCAGCAGAAATGAAATGGTGTAAACACCAGCCAGCGGCCCCAACTCGCCGTTGGTGATGAAAAGTACCGACAGGCATAGCAGGTAAAAAACAATCAGGATTCGCGGTGAACTTCCGCGCTTGTTTTCCTTCAGTAATAGCTGCGGCAGAATCCGGTCGAGGGCCATGCGCTTGATAAGGCCGTTGACGCCTACGTATGACGTGAGTAATGCTCCACTCAACACCAGCACAGCATCAACCGAAATAAAGGTAGCCAGCCAGTTGCCTCCGGTATTCTCTCCGAGGTGGGAGAGCAGGGCTTCCTGATGACTGGCAATATCGGCCAGCGGCAACACCATAACCGCACAAAGTGCCATCAGCGGGTTGATGACCGACACAGCGATCCACATATTACGCAGTGTTTTTGGAAAAATACCCTGTTTTTGTTCTTCCACAAAGTTGGCGGAACTCTCGAAACCGCTGATCCCCAGCATGGCCGTACTGAATCCCAGAAACAAGGCCGTACCAAAGCCACCCGTGAGCGGCGCGTCGAAATTCAGGGACGCTACCTGCAATCCATTTTGTGACACGTACCATATTCCGCTGATAATCAAAGTCAGCATGGCCGTGATATGCAGCACAAAAATAATAATAGCAACTACTGACGACTCACTGATGCCCGACATTACGAGCAGCATAAAGAGCGTGATGAGGATGGCCGTGGCCAGAATGATATTGATACTTGGCACAACATCGTGCAGGTAATGCATAGCCTCACTGGCCGAAATTACGGCCGTGGCCATGTAGGACAGGATAGTGAGACAGGCAGCGACCGAAGCATTGCTTTTACTAGTCGTATTGAGCAGCACATTGTAAGCACCTCCATTAAGAGGCAATGCCCCCACTACTTCGCCATATATTTTACGAAAAAGAAATAGCACCGCCGCCACGATCAAAAGTGCAATCCAGGCGTACTGTCCGGCATAGGCTATAGAAAGCGCCGAGACGTACAAGCAGGAAGAAGTAATATCGTTGCCGCAAATAGCCGTGGCCGCGAGTTCATTCAATTTTTTGTGGGTAGTAGTGGCTTCCATAATGGAAATTTGGGTGAGCTAAGTAGTTTTAGTCAAGTCGTAAATGTACTGAATAAGGCAAATGCAGTTCGAAAAACTTTATGGTAGAGCGGTTCGGGCGGCATCAGGCTCCTTAACCTGACGGCCTTGTCTGGCCCGGTACCAATTTCTGATTCGCTCAATGGCAGGGTTTTCAACGTAAACCGTCACTAAATAGGAAAGGATAATGATGATTCCGATGGTGAGCAACTCCGCCACATAGATGTTCAAACCCATACTTTCGTTGAATGTTTCGATCAGATGCAACCCGATATACTGATGCAAAAGATAAAGGCTGTACGAGATTTTGCCCAGGAATAACAGAGTAGAATTGACCAAAAAAGTCAATTTACCGAGGACAAACAACAGAAATACAAGATGATACAATGCGATGAGTAAGTCGTGTTCCACTACGGAAGTGTGGTACATGGATCTCCCTCCCTTGTCGTGCAGGTAGAATGCGGCCAGCATGCCCACGGCAATAAGTACCAGATATCGCCAGGGGAAAGACTGGAATTTTAACTGATAAAATAAGATGCCGGTATAAAAAAGGGGAAAGTGGTTGAGAAATTGCACCTTCAACGTCAGGAAATGATAGACCGCCGGGAAGCGATGGCCAAAGGCGTGAAAAAGTATCACACCAATCAGAAAGAGCAAGCCGATGGTCACGATATGCCGCATTCCCCCCGCCAACCACACTGCCAGAATCCACAGGTAAAAAATCATTTCTACCAAAAGTGTCCAATAAACCTGATCGAGGTTTTCGATGCCAAAGTACACCGGGAACATAGTCAGGTTGGCCAAAAACTGAGTTAAACTGAGCGAAGCAGGTTCGTAGAAAAAAATGGCGAGAGTGGTAATAAGTACGCACGCCCAAAATGTCGGATACAGGCGCGCAAAGCGAAAAACGGCAAAATCCTGCCACTTCCGGATTTTCTGGATGCTCAGCGTAATGACAAACCCGCTGATCATGAAAAACAGATCGACGCCCGTGACCCCATACCTGAATTCCCAGCCCAGCTTCCCGGCATTCTGATTGATGGAGTAGTGGAAAATCATCACGCTGACGGCGGCAATCCCCCGCAGAGCGTCCAATTCAAGCAATCTGTTCTTTTGGGTCATCAGCAAATAGACAGGCAAGGCGATGGTTTCGTGAATGCCCTACTGCACAAAGATAGTACTTTGGGGAAATCTGAATATTCTGGCTTGATGGCTAGGTCTGGATCTTCGTCAGCTTCCCGATCTTCTCCAATCGCTAGAATTTTATTTGGAGCGCTGCAACGTTTCGGGAAACTTCGGGTGTCTTATCGGATAGTGGAGTTGATTCACTCACTCTATTACTTATTTCTTTTGCGTAGGTCTGGAATAGGCCCATGGTCTAAACAGGCACATAGATAAAGTACTTACCTTCTTTGGCGCTACCGTATTAACGGTAGGTTACTATCTGGAATGCAGCTTTCCAAATATCCGGATTTCCGGTAAATCTGTTCCAGGTTTGGCACTGTAAGAAGGCCAATTCAATTGGGCAAAAACCTATCCGAACTTGCCAAAGCTTATCAAGATGAATATTCGCACTTAACGACTTGTTTTGAATCTCCTCAGTCATGAAACCACGCCATACCTTATTTTTCGGTATCTTTTTTTTACTTCTTTATGGCTTCGCCGAGTTATTACTCCGTCTCGCTCTAACCTTTTACGGCTATCCCTTCTTCAAACCTTCCGACTATTTATTTCATAGATTTTATCCTGAACTCGAAGCCATTATCCGGGCCGATACCCGAAGTGACGACTCCGTTAAAGATGTGCTGATTTTGGGTGGTTCGGCGGCAAGTACGGCCTGGTCGCAGCTGGACACGCGCCTTGATTCCCTGCTACGAAGAGCCTACCCTGGCGGCGAAACCTTTGCGATTTATAACGCTGCTTCGCCGGGACATACCTCGCTTGATAGTAAAATCAAATATAAATTGCTCGAAAAGCAGCGTTTCGACTTGGTGATTTATTACGAAGGCATTAACGAAAACCGCGCGAACAATGTACCCCCGGCTCGCTTCCGCTCCGACTACACTCATTTCAAATGGTATAGCGACTTGCAATTGCTGATCACTCATCCAGAAATTAATCTGACTGTATTTCCCTACCTATTGCATAAAATTTTCCGGGCCTTAAACAATAAATTCACTCACAATGAATACATTAGCATGGAAAGTGTGGATCAGCATTATGTGCAGTACGGAAGTACCATTAAAACGGCCATCCCCTACGCAAACAATATCGCTGGTATTCTGGAAATGGCTAGTACCCGTGGCGACAAGGTACTACTGGTTGGTTATGCTTCTTACTTCCCGAAGGGTGTCAGCCTTACAGGCGACAAAAGCGATCAGAAATATTTTGCCTGTTGCTATTTCTCTTCGCCCGTAACTACTTGGGGCAAACCAGAAAACGTTTATAAAGGTATCCAGATCCACAACCAGATGCTGAGGAAGGTAGCCAGCCAGAGCAAAGTACCTTTTTTGCCTATGGATAAGTTGATGCCGCACGACTCATCGCAGTTCCGGGATGTGTGCCATTTCAGCGAAGCCGGAGCCGAAAATTTTGCAAAACAGATGGCCCGGTTTATTTTAGAAAAGAACTTGCTGGAATAGAAGCCCGTATAAGTATATTTTGAGTTACTTCTTTTCGACTATCACGGTCATAAACATCGACATTTTCGGCGACCATTTTGACAACCATTCATCGACATTTTTGAAAATCGAATAGAAACTTTGAGGAACCAGCCCATGATTAAAGCGACTGCTGCCGCCTAAGAAATAACGTAGCGGCGTATGGTAAGTCTTGCTAACTAACGTCAGACCAGGGAATTCACGCTCAAACTGAGCGAGGTCTCGCTCGAAGACAATCCAGGCCATAGCATCATTCACTTTGCCCGATGCCATAGTACAGGCGCAAGTCCAGTCGGCTGAACGGTCGAACGTTTTTTTACTGAACCACCGATTGGCGCGCCTCCCCCAGGCACTGCTCGCGGGTTCAATCATGACAATTCTGCCACCGGGTTTCAGTACTCGGTTAGCTTCGGTCAGAAAAGCGCGGGTGCCCGGTATTCCATTGAAGGTATCAATCATGAAAATCCCGCTGACTGAATCAGTATTGAAAGGCAAACTGGTAGGAAGGAACGTCAAATCATTGGTAGAATAAGGCAGGCTATCCGCGCTTATGACTGACGGGGCCACCTCTCTGAAAAATCCTCCGCCCGCCCCAAGCTCAATTTTAATACCAGGAGGTAGCTTTGCTATCTCATCCGTAAATTGATTGTACCATTCTCTGTATAACTGCCGCAGAAAAGGCGTATTCCTAACCCTCTCTCTCTGAATCAGGGCTTTTTCAATAACATCGGAGGGAATCGTATATTGGCAGTGTGCTGTCATCATTTCTTCTTCTGAGCATTCTCTCTCCTTGTGGTAACCACATACCGTGCCAACCTTCCTTAAATGTGCATTTATAACTTAAAAAAAAATCAAAAATTTTCCTACTTATTTTTTAAAGCTCTTTTCTGGCAAAAATCAATCTGAAACCCCGTATCATTGAGCAAATAATCTTACAGGCATGAATGTATCACCCAAAAAAACGGCCCTCGTTGCAGGTGCCACCGGACTCATTGGCCAGCAACTAGTCGATGAACTACTACAATTAGACAATTATTCAGAAGTCCGCGTACTGGTGAGAGGGCCCATAGAAAAACACCATCCAAAACTAATCAAAGTCTTATTTGATTTTGATCATCCAGATGTCAGCCTGGTGCAGGGAGATGATGTATTTTGTTGCCTGGGTACTACCATGAAAAAAGCAGGTTCCAAGGAAGCTTTTTTCATAGTCGACCATGATTATCCGCTTCAAATCGCCCGTGCAGCCATCCAGAACGGAAGTAACCAATATTTGATCGTAACCGCCATGGGTGCTGATCCTTCCTCTTCCTTTTTCTATAATCGGGTAAAGGGCAAGCTCGAAGAGGACCTGAAAAAAGTTGGCTTTTCCGCACTGCATATTTTCCGTCCCTCACTGCTTCTGGGTAACCGGGAAGAGAAAAGACTAGGCGAAAAAATAGGCGAAGCGGTCATGAACTTTTTCAATCCGCTTATGGTCGGTCCGCTTAAAAAGTACCGCGCCATCGACTCTGCCAAGGTAGCCAAAGCAATGGTGATAGCCGCCCAAGATCCACTAGCAGACCAAGTGCCACAGGGGGCATTTATCCACGAATCTGACCAGATGCAACGTTTTTGAGATGGAAATCACGATCCGCCCGGCTCGCCCGTCCGATACTGATTTGCTCTACGGTATGCTTTGCGAGCTGGAAAATGAAAAATTGGACCGGGAAGCGTTTGAAGCCACCTTCCTGACCAATTTGGATAATAAAAATATCAGGTACTTCATCGCTGAAATACAGGGTTCACCCCTCGGCATGGGCAGTTGCCATGTACAGCTGCTACTCCATCACGCTGCCCCGGTTGCCGAAATCCAGGAAATGTACGTGAACCCGGTGGTTCGGTCTCAGGGCATTGGCCGAAAGCTCATCGAAGCCATCTGGCAATTCGCCCAATTGCGCGGGGCCGTCCAAATCGAAGTCACCTCGAATCTGACCCGTCTGGATACCCACCGATTCTATGAACGCGAGGGCTTCCGGAAAACTCACGCCAAACTGGTACTGAAGTTTTGAAAGAATCATTTCGCTTCGCCTGGCAGCCTGAGCACCAGTAAAGAAAGATAGGTAGTCCAAAGGCGAGGACCATCTACCCAGAATACAAAAAAGGATGCCTCAAAATGAAGCACCCTTTCCAACTACCCTAAACCTTCAACTAACTATGGTCTTTAATATCTACGAACCGTGTATCGATCGTTTTCACGCTGTGGATCCCGGCTTTCGTACCGTATTCCTTTGATCAGATTTTCCAAATCACGCGTCAGTTCGCGGGTTTCGCGGTTACTGAGATCCCGGTTGGCAAGGTAACGGCGTTCCTTATTATTGATATTCTCAAACTCGTTTAGAAGCCTGATTGCCTCGCGGGAGGTAAGTGTACCCTGGGCGATGCCATCGGCGATTCGCGTCCGGGTTTCGCGTTGCAGATCGTTGATGCGCGCCGCTTCACGGCGGTCATTAGCGGGCAATCGCGCGACATCGGTACGGCGGTCGTCACCGCGGTGATCGAAGGTGCGATTGGTGCGAGGCGGATTCTGACGTTCGTTACCGGGACGGTAATTTCCGTATCCCTGAGCAAATGCACCCGTGGCTAGCACTGCGAACAGGGCGGCAAGCGTGATTTTGTTTTTCATGGCTCTCTGTTTTTATGGTTTTCGGGGGTTAGAGAGCGAGGTAAGGGAGGCGTTTAAGGAGGGAGTTGTTAATAAATGTTAATGGAAGTTATCGACTGCTAATGCGTCTGTTTTTGGCCATTTCAAGCAAAAAAATCAAGACTCCTGCTTCAGAATTATCTGAATCGAGTCTTGTGCCAGGGTGGCTACTTCGGCGGGTGTTTTTCCAGAAGGCTCAATGCCAGGCAGTACTGTCCAGGACATTCGCGTGAAAGAAACAAGGGGAAAAAGCCCTTTGGGATTGAATTTGCCCGTTCCCTGAATGACAACCGGTACCACCAGCGCATCGGGTGCTTTTTTAAGTAAGGCCATAAGCCCCCCGGCAGCAAATGGTTTCATTATTCCGGATGAGGAACGGGTACCTTCCGGAAAGATCGCCGCCGACCCTTTGGCATCGTGAATGCGCTGACCCAGTTTGGCGATTTCGACAACGGCCTTTTTACCGTCTTTGCGGTCGATCAGGGCTGCACCACCTACCCGAAGGTTATACGATATGCCGGGAATGCCGTGCGCCAGTTCAATTTTAGATACGAAAAGGGGATAATATTTTCTTAAAAACCAGATCAATCCCGGAATATCAAACATGCTCTGGTGATTGGCGACAAAGATGATAGGCCGGTCGTCGGGCAAGGTGGCCCGCTGCTCAAAATGGACGTGGCTGCCCGTGAGGTACCAGCCGTGGACGAGGCAGAAGTTGAACCAGACTACCGTTTTTTTATGGGCTTCTTTGCCAAAAATATTGTAAGCAATCAGCTGAACGACGTGGAAAATCAACAGCATCAGGCCGAAATAAAGCAGATATACAACGCTCAGCAGATAATCCAGAACTTTTTTCACAGGTGGAGGTTTTTTAGCAAAATTACAGCAAAGGCGTTTAGATTACGAAATTCCACGAATATTGCGTATCTTAATTCCTAATTGCGACCTTTGTCATCTGCACTCTAACTAAATAATCATGCAAACCGAACTCTCCGCCCTCCGCAAGGAAGTCATGCAGTTTGTGGGCCAGAAACTGGACTCTCTGCTAGGCGAATATCTCAAACCTGTCGACGAAAATTGGCAGCCTTCGGACTTTTTGCCCGATGCGGCCAACGAAAACTTTATCTCTGACGTAAAATTATTGCAGGAAAGCTGCCGCGAATTGCCTTACGACTACGTGGCCGTATTGATCGGGGACACCATCACCGAAGAAGCCTTGCCAACCTACGAATCGTGGCTCATGGATGTAGTAGGCATCGATCAGCTTCACGAACCGCACGGCTGGGCGCAATGGGTACGCTCCTGGACCGCCGAGGAAAACCGCCACGGCGACCTGCTCAACAAGTACCTCTACCTCTCGGGGCGGGTGAATATGCGGGCCATGGAGGTGTCTACACAGTACCTCATCGCCGACGGTTTCGATATCGGCACAGGTCGCGATCCCTACCGCAATTTTATCTATACATCCTTTCAGGAACTGGCTACCAATGTCTCACACCGCCGTACAGCCACCTTGGCCAAGCAATTCGGCAATACACATCTGTCCAAAATTTGTGGCGTGATTGCCTCCGACGAGATGCGCCACGCCAAAGCGTACAAAGCCTTCGTCAGCCGCATTTTCGAGGTAGACCCTTCCGAAATGATGCTGGCCCTGGAAGACATGATGCGCAAGAAGATTGTGATGCCCGCTCACTTTTTGCGCGAAACAGGGGTGAAAATGGGTGAAACGTTCTCCCATTTTTCCGACGCGGCCCAGCGGCTGGGGGTGTACACTACCAACGACTACATTGATATTCTCGAATCTCTGCTGGCAGAATGGAAGGTGGAACATATCCGCGACCTCAACGGACAAGCCGAAAAAGCCCGCGATTACTTATTAGCTCTGCCCGCCCGACTGCGCCGCATCGCCGACCGTACCAAAGTACCGGAGCTGGCCTACGAATTCAGCTGGATTGATTAAATACCAATGGAATGGACGATCATTGAAGCCTCGAAGGCGGCTGATTACGCGGCCGCCTTCGGACTTTTTAAGGAATATATAGCCTCACTGGATTTCGACCTGGGTTTCCAGAATATCGATCATGAACTTACCATTCTGCCCACTATGTACGGTCCCCCGCACGGAGTACTTCTTTTGGTGGAAGTCGAAGGTACTTTCGTGGGTTGTGCCGCGCTCCGCCAAATCGAAAACAATACGACCTGTGAGCTAAAACGGATGTACCTGCGCCCCCGATACCGGGGCCTGGGTATCGGGAAAGCCATTATGGACAAATCATTAAATGCGGCCCGAAAGCTTGGCTATACCACAGTGAAGCTCGATACCATTGGCTATAAAATGCCCTGGGCTGTGGGGCTCTATAAAGCCTTCGGTTTTCGGGAAACTACGCCATATAACCATAATCCCTATGCCGGAGTAATATACTTCGAGCGACAACTAAACTGATTCAACCAGCCGACGGACTGGTGTCTTATAAGCGGATTATTCCCCCATGTCTCTACTGCGAAAAACGCTTTACTACCTGCTGCTTTTTTGCGCAACCTCCCTCATTGTCCTCACGCTTGCATCCCTTATTTACGAAAGCAGCTTGTGGTACTTGAAAGTGCTGGACTTTCCCAGATTGCCTATGCTGGTGGCCCTGGTACTTTGTTTTGTCGTTTTTACTGTTTGGACCGATCGATGGAAGGTCGCTGCCTGGCTAATGCTGGCAGGATTATTGGCCGCGACGGCCATCCAGGCCTATATCCTATTTCCCTATATGCCTCTGTCGGCAGAATCAATACCGGCAGCCAGCGGTAGTGAAGCAAGCAGTAACTCTTTTAGCATTGTGGTGGCCAATGTTTATATGCATAACCGCCAAGCAGACGAACTACTGGAAATTGTCAAAGACAAGAAACCCACTTTTCTGCTGGTTATGGAAGTAAACGACTGGTGGGTACAAAAGTTGGGAACCTTACGCAGCGGATATCCTTACCGAATTGAACGGCCCTACGACAACACGTATGGAATGGCCCTTTACTCAAAGTTGCCGCTTAACGATACAAATGTACTATATCTTAATCAGGATAAAGTCCCTTCGTTCCGGGCCAAAGTAACTCTGGGCGATGGAGCGGTTTTCCAACTCTTCACCATTCACCCCGTTCCACCCAAGCCCAGTGAGTACCCCGACAATATTGGCGAAAAGGAAGTCGCTTTGATGAAGGCCGGACGCCTGATTGCGGCCAGAGGTACTTTACCGACGCTGATGGCGGGCGACCTGAACGATGTGGGCTGGTCTTATAATTCCCGGCGCTTCGAGACCCTTAGTGGTTTGCGCGATTTACGCTGCGGACGGGGAATATTCAACACTTTTGATGCCAAGTCAATGGTACTTCGCTGGCCGCTTGACTACATCTACGTCTCACCGGAATTTAAAGTATTGGAACTGGAAAGGCTCGACGATTTTGGTTCAGATCATTTCCCTTATTACGCAAAACTAGTTTTGGAAAAGAAAAAGTGAAGCTGAATGAAATTACTAGAAGATAAGCTATGCTTTTATCATGGTTTCGTAGTCTCAAATAACCAATCCGACCCCAAATAAAACTACGAACAACAGCGTGGAAAGCGCCATTTGCTTCAAATATGGATCGAGTTGAGCGGCTTTTTTCAAACGACTTACAGCCAGCCCGTTCCTGATAAACAAAGGAAAGCTCAGTAAGAAAAGCCACTGGGTATACTGAGAATAATGGGTGACGGTATAGAGCAGCACACAGGCCATGCCGGTAAGCAGAATGAACCAGTGGTACTTTACCGCCCGCTCGCGGCCCAGCCGCACGGGAATAGAGTTTTTGCCCGTAGCGCGGTCAGAGTCAATGTCGCGGATATTGTTGATATTCAACACTGCCACGGCGAACAGACCGCAACTTGTGGCGGGCAACAGCAGGGTCCAGTTCCAATGGGATGTGTGCAAGTAGTAAGTACCCAGTACCCCGACCCAGCCAAAGAAAATCAGTACCGATAAGTCGCCCAGCCCCACATAGCCGTAGGGACGCTTGCCCGCCGTATAAGTAATTGCCGCCGCGATGCAGGCCAGGCCAATACCCAGGAACACCCAGAAAACTTCGGCGGAAGCATTCCGTAATGCCACATAGAGCAAGGCAATCCCGGAGGCCAGCGAAAGTCCTGAGAACAAAATAATGGCCCGTTGCATCGCTCGGGCGGTGATTTGGCCACCATGTACCGCCCGGCGAGGTCCTTCGCGCAGGTCGCTGTCTTTACCGCTGACTGCATCGCCGTAGTCATTGGCAAAATTGGATAGTACTTGTAATAGTACAGTGGTTAGTACACTCAAAACAGCCACCAAACCATTAAAATGTCTGGCCGCATAGGCCAGAAAACAGCCCATCAAAATGCAGGACAAGGCAAGGGGCAACGTGCGCGGACGTGCCGCTTCGATCCAGGCTTTCATACAATCAACTCTTTAACTTCTCGACTTTTTTCACCAAAATATGTGCAAATAGCAAAATCCCCCGAACTGTACGAAAACAGTTCGGGGGATTCGTTCTCACAGCTACTAATTTTGGGAATAAATAATGGCCGAATATGGGGCCAGGCCCATCTGCACGTACTGTGGCTTTCCGTCATACTCTCCTTCTTGGGTGGAAACCGGCACAACGATTTTATCCGAGAATTCACCGTCGTAGCCTTTCCAGTCACTATTGAAGCGTGGAATCCACTCTCCCGCTGCCGGAAAACCTACGCCATAATCGTCGTGTGTTTCCGCTGAAAAGTTGATGGCAACTACCACGCTATCGCGGGGACCGCCCTCCTTCCAGCGGTGAAATACCACGATTTTCTTTTCATTATCCACTCGCAGCAACTCCGTGTTCTGACCGCTCAGTCCCTTCGTTTCGTCATTGAAGTTTCGGCGCAACTGAATCAAATCGCGGTGCAGATCCACGAATCCCTTGAAGGTATCGAGGCGGGACCAATCCAGTGGATCGGTATCAGAAAACCATTTGTCTTCCAGCAGTGGTTGGCCTTGGAAAATCATGGGAATACCGGGAGCAGTAAGTACCAGTACTACCCCCAGAGCAGCTCTTTTCTTGGAGTAATAATTATTTACGTCCGAGTGCGCGATTTCCTCCGCCACACGGGCCTGCCCGTTGGAAACCTCGTCGTGCGATTCGGTGTAGACGATCCGCTCAAAAGCATCGTCATTATAGCGGTGCATGATGGCTTTGGCGACCGTTTCCATGTCCCGATCGGCGTCATTCTGAGCAATGATCGTCTTCCTTACCGGATGCACAAATTGCGCATCCCACTGCGCTCCGTAGCCCCAGCCACCGTTCTCAAGTTCGTTGGTGATCGAGTCAAGCGTGTGCATATCCTCTGCGATGGTAATCTTATAAGGGTACTTTTCTTTGATTTCGGAATGAATCCAGCGGATGAGAGTTTTGCCCTCAGGGATGTCGTCACCGGGGTTTCCATTAGCCTTTACATTGCGAATATAAGGTACCATATCCATGCGTAGACCGTCCACGCGGTAGTCTTGCAGCCACATGAGCGCATTGTCACGGATATAGCGCCGAACTTCCCCACGGCCATAATCGGGGCGGGTGTTGCCCCAGGGAGTTTCGGAGCGCCAGTCGTTGTAAAAGTAGATACCACCGCCGTCGTTCTCGTGCCAGCCGTCAAATTGCCACAAATCCATGTCTTGAGGACCAAAGTGGTTGTAAACTACATCCAGAATCACAGCCATGCTGTGTTCGTGAGCAGCTTTCACGAAACTCTTGAAACCGTCCGGTCCACCATAATCTGTCTCGATGGCAAAGGGAAACGCCGGATTATACCCCCAGGAAGTATCGCCGGGAAACTCAAAAACGGGCATCAGTTCGATGGCGTTGATGCCCAGGTCGCGCAAATAAGGAAGACGCTCGATGGCGGTATAAAAATCGCCGGGATGATGAGGGTCCTTCTTATTGAAAGTACCCAGGTGCATTTCGTAAATCACTAATTCGTTCCAGGCGGGCGTAATGAATGAATCGTCCTGCCAGTCGAAAGCTGACTGATTGTAGATAATGCTGTTGCCAATCGAATTGGTCAATTGCTGAGCGTAAGGGTCGTTTCGGTACAGCTCGCCAGAGGGTGTACGCAGCACAAATTTATACTGCTGTCCTTCTTTTGCTTTTTCGACATTCCCACCCCAGTATCCGTTTTCCTCGCTGTCGAGGAAGTCCGTATCTTTATTCCAGTCGTTAAAATCACCTGTCACCGATACTGATTCGGCATGAGGTGCCCACACTCTGAAAAATACGCCCTGATCGTGGCATATAGCCCCCATACCACCTACCACTATTTTCTCTGCTTGTTCGTCAATTTTCATTCATAAACTGTTTGATTGTATATACAAAATAAAGCAAGGGATGATCACCCGATCATCCCTTGTTAACTATCACAAACTACTGTGCGCAGCCAATGTTTTATTCAGCCTGCGCGTGAAGAGTAGCTATACGGCTTTTTGCGGAGCGAAGCTCATCCAATTGCCTGCGAATTACGTTCTCAAGAGCATCGGGAAGACGCACGTCGTCATCGTCATAATCCAGGGCGTCCTCGTATGCGGCAACAATAGTTTGCTCGCCAAACTCGCATGAACTAAGCACAGAGTCGCGGTCTTTGCCTGTTACAGCGGCTTTCAGGTCCATCCACGCCTGGTGAATATCACTCATGAAAGACTGGTCGTCGGGTAGTTCACCACCGTACTTTACAATTTCTGAGTTAAGATCTGAACGGAATTGGGTGCTTTGCTTTTCGTAAAAACTGAAAAGCGCAAGCAGGTCGGCATCTTTGGTATCTTCTTTGGCATTCTGATAACCTTTGATACGGTCAAAATTGAGCTTTGACAACGACTCCAATACGTCCTGGGCTTTTTCTGTTCTATCTTTCATGATTCTATTTAATTTGTTAGCAAAAATTCATATTTGCTCATGTATCAAAAAGAACCTTACCACATCGCAGAAGCCCTGCCTTTGGGGAAATGTAGGAACTCAAGAAGTTAAGAAGCGACTTGTCGTTGTGAAGAATAATCCACAGGTCGGCATTCATCCAGACCGATTGCATTCAATATAAAGTAACCAGCACTTGGTATCGCCCGGTTGGTATATTTTTATGGCCACTCTCTGTCCGATATACGATTAGAGAGCGGACAAATGAATCTCTGCCATCATGCAGCGCGCGGAGCCCCCTCCATTGCCTTCAATCACCGAAAGATCGGTAAATACTAGTTGAGCATATTTGCTAAGTGTAGTACGTTGGGCTTGGGTCAGCGCCTGGTAAGCACTGCTTGACATGACTAATAGTTTCTCGTCAGCTTTGCTTTGCACCAGCAGCATGTTACCCGCAAAGTTTTTCATCTGGTCCAGCGATATTTCTACTACTTCCTTCCCGGTATCCTGCAATCGCTCCCGCACGAGATGTTTTTCATCCTCATCTTTAATAGCTTCCAGACAAATCACGGCAAAAAAATCACCCACGCACATAAGTACATTGGTATGGTAGATGGCCACACCGTTTTCATCTGAAGCCGAAAAACTGACTACCTCATAATCGGTCGCGTCTGCAAAAGCTGCCAGTACCTCGGGGTGAGTACGCGGTGACAGGCAGGCATAGGCAATTTTGTAGCGGCGGTCAAGTACCATGCTGCCCGTAGCTTCGAGAAATTTATCTTCCCGCTCAAAGTGGGTGAGATCGATCACTTCTTCTACTTTAAAATTTCGTTTCAGATCTTCCACGATATCTTGCCGGCGTTCTACCCGGCGGTTAGGAGCCATCATCGGAAAAAGCACCAGTTTTCCGTCCCGGTGGGTAGTGATCCAGTTGTTAGGAAAAATCGAGTCCGGTGAGTAAGGATCCAGCGTATCTTCATAAACGCGTAGATCTACTCCGGCGACGGTCAGCGTAGCCACCATCCGCTCAAATTCTTCCAGTGCCTTTTCCTGCGCGACCCGGCGGGTTTCCTCAGCAAATTCGGCATCCATAAATTCGTTGCTATCGGCAGTCTGCTCGTTATACGCAAAACGTACCGGTCGCACCATGAAAATGTACGGGGTAGTTTGGGGATGGAATAGCGGTGTGTGGACGGGCGGCATTCTATTAGTTTAAGGGTTGAATAGTTTAAACTTTAACATCTTTTGGTTACCTGTTATTTTAAATTGCCATTAGTCATTCGATTAAGAATTTCGATTAAACCCTTTAACCTTTCAACTCTTCAACAGCATTCTTCCCGCAGCATCGGCATACTCATACAGTGAGAGCCGCCCCGAGCGCGGGAGAGCTCTGCCGAGGGCAGCATAATGAAGGTGTCAGTGATCGTGTCGGGCGACAGGCTCCCGGATTCGAATTCGGCCAGTAGGTCGGCGGCTCTGATCGTGCGGAATCCGGCGGCGCGAAAGGCCTCCAGTGTTTTATCATTACGATCGTAGCCGACTACCACACCGTCTTTCAAAGCCAGCAGGTTGCAGGAGTCGGTCCATTGCTCACGCTCGCCAAAGGGAAATTCGTTGTTGCCGGAATAGATAAATTTCACTTCCTCTTTGCAGCCCAGATCGTTCTTACTGATGTCGGCCAGCAGATCCTCCAAATTTTCAATCTCAATTGGCTTCTGTTCGAGCCCTTTATAGAACTGCATGATCTTCATTTTCTGGCCTAATACCTTAGGGCCGAAGAAATGCAATACATCCTTTTTGCGAGATTCGTCGCCTTGCCGCGCCAGCGAGCCGAGCAGTACCCACACGTTTTTCTTGACCTGGGTAAAAACCGTATCAATATGCATATAGTCGCGCTTCTTGGGAATCTGCACGATCGTTATGGTGTCCACGACATTCCTTTCAAACAAAATTTTCATGGTTTGCTGCGCGGCGTATAGTGTTGTGCGCTCGCTGCATCCAATCAAAAGGTGCCGTGGCGCAACCATCATCACATCGCCGCCTTCCAGCGTGGATCGGTTGAAGTCGCTTAGTTGCTCATCTTCCGGAATCAGGAAATGGCGCGCATTGTCGGGAATCTCGATGATCTTGTCGTGGTAGTCAGCGAAGAGTGGATGATGAAAAAAAATGTACTGCGCCAGCAGTGACTCGCGTGTGCGGGCGGCTTTGGCGGGACGGTTGAGCAGGATATGGTCATCGATGACGATGCCAATGTCACGGGTAAAAATCAGGTTAGGCAGCGGAGAAAACAGCATGCGCTCGTCCGACTGTGATCCCGAGATGAATATTCGGGCCAATTCTCCCGGATCATGCTTTGCCAGTTCAAGTTGGGTGGCGTGGGAACATTTTTCGATCCCACAAATAGACGCGATAAGCTTGGTGCGTACTATTTCATTTTTTAAAATATCCGTCAGCAGGTTTTGCAGGTCGATCACCTTATCGGAATCGAAATAGCCGGCATTTCCCGGTTTGTAAAAAGCCCGTGTCGGGTCAGCGTCGATCTCTGCAATTTTCCCTTTCACTTTTTCAGGATCGAGAAAATACAACAGTAGTTTGATGTAGTAGTCATATTCCTCGCGCCGCATGGTGTCTAGATGCACAATGTCCTCAAAAAGCCAGTCCTGGGCTTTGGAAGGGACTACTTTACCCAGCCCCCGGTCGGGGCTATGAATCAATAACCGTCGTAATCGTCCCACTTCGGACGTCACTTTTATTTTTTCAGAATTGGCTTTGTTGATTTCCATAGAATTAATACATCCCAAAATTTGCTTTTTGCAAAGTACGAGGGATTATTTTTTAATAAAAACTCGGTTAAATCCAACCGATGCAGATGCTTCCCAAGAAAGCCGTCATATAGGGAACATCCCGCCAGTCTTAAGGGTTATAATGACTGCCGGAGTTGTTTAGAAACGTTCTAATTGTAGTTTCTTTTCCCGCCCCCGGCTGCGTACCTTTGCATTTACGCACAAAATTTTGACACGAAAACCCCATTATGCTTAAAATTAAAGACTTGCAAGCCTCTATCGAAGGCAAAGAAATATTAAGAGGCATCAATTTGGAAGTAAATCCAGGCGAAGTTCACGCCATTATGGGTCCCAACGGTTCAGGGAAGAGTACTTTGGCGTCTGTATTGGCGGGCCGCGAAGAATATGAAATCTCCGGCGGTAGCGTGGACTTCGACGGTAAAGATCTGCTCGACCTCGCTCCCGAGGAGCGTGCGGCGGAGGGCATTTTTCTTGCTTTCCAGTATCCCGTGGAAATACCCGGTGTCACTACCATTAATTTTCTGAAAACTGCCGTCAATGAGATGCGCAAGTACCGGGGCGAAGATCCGCTGGACGCCGCTCAGTTTCTGCGCATGGTGCGCGAGAAGGCCAAACTCGTAAAAATGAACGACTCACTGCTGAAGCGTTCGCTGAACGAAGGCTTCTCGGGCGGTGAGAAAAAACGCAACGAGATTTTCCAAATGGCCGTTTTGGAACCCAAACTGGCGATTTTGGACGAAACTGATTCCGGGCTGGATATCGACGCTCTGCGTATCGTAGCGGAGGGAGTCAATACACTACGCTCGCCCGAAAAAGCCACAATTGTCGTGACCCACTACCAGCGACTACTCGACTATATCGTTCCCGACTTTGTGCATGTACTTTACAAAGGGCGCATCGTGAAGTCAGGTACTAAGGAATTGGCTTTGGAGCTGGAAGAAAAAGGCTACGACTGGATTAAGGCAGAGGTAGAAGCGGTAGCTTAATTTGGAATTGGGAGAATCAGTGAATGTTGGAATATCAGATAAGTCTGACGAAAGTACCATTCACTGATTCTCTAATCCACTAATTCATAATTGATATATGGTAGATTTAAAAGAGAAGTTAGTCGATGATTTTCGTAGACGGGAGGCGGCGATGAACGGGGAAGCACAATCGCCGTTGCATCAGACGCGGCAGAAAGCCCTGGCCCGATTTGAGGAACTGGGATTTCCCACGCCTAAAAATGAAGAATGGAAGTACAGTAATGTACGCAATCTGACGAATCAGAATTTTGATTTTGGGGGAAACCACGCGGTAACAGCGGCGGAAATTGAGGAAGTTAAGGTTCCGAATCTCAGTGGTAACGTCCTGTATTTCATCAATGGCCGATATGAAGCCGGGCTATCCACTATTGTTTCGCCCGCTTCGCAGGTTTCTATTCAGCCCTTGCGGGAGGCTTTGGCCGCTCGTCCTGAGTTAGTAAGTACCTACTTCGGGATGTTAGCGAATACGAAAGATGAAGCTTTTACCGCCCTTAATGCTGCTTTTGCGGGCGATGGCGTTTTTATCCACGTGCCGAAGGGCAAAGTTGTGGAGGAACCCATCGTGCTGTACTTTATAAATGACGCCCGTTCTGGTAATGTGGGAGCCCAACCACGCAATCTGTTTGTAATCGAGCAAAATGCGCAGGTACAACTGACCGAGACCTTCCTAACGCTGGGCGAGTCATCGGCATTCACCAATACGGTTACCGAAATTCACGTTGCCCAGGATGCGCATGTGCAGTACTACAAAGTACAAAACGACAGCGACGCGACCTACCACGTCGGTACCACGGAAGTACGGATGGCGGATAACTCACACTTTTACGCCGCCACGGTTTCTCTGAATGGCGGATTTATCCGAAACAATCTCAATATCGCTCTTGACGGGGAGCACTGCGACGCCCACATGTATGGACTGTACTTTCCTGATGGCAAGCAGCATATCGACAATCACACCATTGCCGACCACCGAAAGCCCAATTCGGAAAGTAATGAGCTATACAAGGGCGTGTTGCGAGGACAATCGACGGGTGTATTCAACGGCAAGATTTTCGTCCGTGAAGACGCGCAGAAGACCAATGCTTTCCAGTCGTGCAAGAACGTGGTACTATCGCCGCAAGCGACCATGAACACGAAGCCGCAGCTGGAAATATGGGCCGATGATGTCAAATGTTCGCACGGTACCACCACCGGACAGTTGGACGATGAAGCGCTTTTCTACCTGCGCTCGCGCGGAATCAGCAAGACCGAGGCGATGAGTTTGCTCATGTTCGCTTTTTGTGAAGACGTCATTACGCAGATTAAGATTGAGCCAATCCGGACTTATCTGGAAGAAATAATTACTAAAAAACTGGCGTAATCTTTTTGGGAAATAAGTGCAGGATAATCTGTACCCAAAAACAACCACCAGTAATTTAGTACCAATCACCGAGAATATGATACCAGACACATACACCATACCGCAGCTGGACATAAACCAAATCAGGTCGGATTTCCCGATTTTGGATCAGATCGTAAACGGTAAGCCGCTGGTATACTTCGACAATGCCGCCACGAATCAGAAACCACGCCAGGTGATTGATGCACTGACGGGATATTACGAGCATACCAATGCCAATATTCACCGGGGCATCCATCATCTGGCTGAGAAGGCCACGGCAGAATTTGAGGCATCGCGCCGCCGAATTCAGAATTTCATCAATGCCCGGTTGCCGGAGGAGGTCATTTTTACTTACGGTACTACAGATAGCATTAATCTGGTAGCTCAGACCTACGGACGTACGTTTCTGAAAGAGGGTGATGAGATTATCATCAGCACGCTGGAGCATCACTCCAATATTGTCCCCTGGCAGATGCTTTGTGAGGAGAAAGGTTGCGTCCTGCGTATCATTCCCATCAACGACGCGGGGGAACTACTCATGGACGAGTACGAAAATATGCTCTCGGAAAAGACGAAATTCGTCTCTGTCGTGCATGTTTCCAATGCCTTGGGCACAATCAATCCCGTAGCCGAAATTGTAAGAAAAGCCCACGCCGTGGGCGCGAAAGTACTTATCGACGGAGCGCAGGCGACGTCGCACATCAATATCGACGTGCAGGCGCTGGACTGCGATTTCTACGCTTTTTCGCTGCACAAGCTTTACGGACCGACGGGCATGGGTGTATTGTACGGCAAAGAAGCAATTCTGAATGCCATGCCGCCCTATCGCGGGGGCGGAGAGATGATCAAAGAGGTCACATTCGAGAAAACTACCTACAACGAACTACCCTACAAGTTCGAAGCCGGCACACCCAACATCGCCGATGTAGTTGCTGCCAAAACGGCCATCAACTACGTAGAAAACCTGGGCAAAGAAGCCATCGCTGATTATGAACATCACCTGCTAGCCTATGCTACCGAGGCGCTATCTGGCATCGAGGGACTAAAAATAGTAGGAACTGCCAAAGAAAAAGTGAGTGTCATTTCATTTCTCATGGATGGTATCCACCACCAGGATATCGGCGTCCTGCTTGACCAGCAGGGTATCGCCATTCGTACGGGCCACCATTGTACGCAACCCCTGATGCAGCGCTTTGGCATACCCGGAACCTCCCGCGCCTCATTCGCTGTTTACAACACGACCGAAGAAATCGACCGGCTGGTGACGGGACTATTAAAGGTTAAAAAGATGCTAGGATAAAATGACAATCAACGAAACACAAGACGAACTCATTGAAGACTTTGCTCTTTTTGACGATTGGGAGAGTAAGTACGAATATATCATAGACATGGGCAAGCAGTTGCCACCTTTGCCCGAAGAATATAAGACGGAAGAAAACATCATAAAAGGTTGCCAGTCGCGGGTGTGGTTGCACGCCGAAACCGACGGTGAGCACGTAAAATTCGAGGCCGATAGTGATGCCATTATCGTCAAAGGTCTGGTGAGCATGTTGGTTAAAGTTTTGTCCGGCCATACCGCCGAGCAAATCGCCCAGGCTGATCTTTATTTCATGGAAAAAATCGGTCTGCACCAGCATCTGGCCCAAACCCGTTCCAACGGCCTGGCCAGTATGGTGAAGCAAATGAAGACTTATGGATTGGCTTATCAAAGCTTAAATAGCTAACGGCTGTCAGCCGCCACGGGGCGCCCCGATCGGCTCTCAATTATTATTTACAAGAATTACCCTGTCATGGAAACTACCACCCTAACCGAAGCAGAACTTAGAGAAGAAATCGTAAAGGCGATCAAGCGCGTGTACGACCCGGAGATTCCGGTAGATGTCTACGAGTTAGGCTTGATCTATGACCTTAAAATATTTCCGGTAAACAACGTATACGTTTCCATGACTTTGACCTCGCCTTCCTGCCCTTCGGCAGGTACTTTACCGGGGGAAGTCGAGCAGCGTATCCGGGAAGTGGAAGGAGTCAACGATGTGAGTCTGGAACTCACCTTCGATCCGCCCTATACGACCGAAATGATGTCCGAAGAGGCAAAGCTGGAATTAGGATTTATGTAAGTAAAAAAGCGTCAAGAGCAAACTTCTCTAGCCAGATTAGTCAACCAAATTTTAACGATTACACAAATAAACAATTAAACATAAAAGTTATGTATCCTCCACATTTAGTTGCCCCTATGAAAGCCGATCTTACGAGTGTTGGTTTTCAGGAGCTTTTGACCGCTGAGGCGGTAGATAATTTCATGACCAACGCCGAAGGCGTCACGCTGGTGATGATCAACTCGGTCTGCGGTTGCGCGGCAGGTGCTGCCCGTCCGGGCGTAAAAGCTGCCCTGGCCAAGAGCGAAATCAAGCCTGACAATCTGGTGACGGTATTTGCCGGTGTTGATACTGACGCCGTTAATAAAATGCGCGAATACACGCTTCCCTACCCTCCCTCGTCACCTGCCATCGCCATGTTCCGCGACGACGAGCTGATTCATTTTATCGAGCGCCACCACATCGAAGGACGCTCCGCCGAAATGATCGCCCAGCACCTGGTAATGGCATTTGAAGAGTTTTGCGGCGAGAAAGCTTAATTAGTTCTTAGTTCTTAGTTCTTAGTTCTTAGTTCTTAGTTCTTAGTTCTTAGTTCTTAGTT
>CAZCOG010000012.1:59477-131084 GCA_964500445.1 uncultured Persicitalea sp.
CTGTGAAAAATCAAAGTTGAGGCGGCCCTACTGGTCACCTTTGCTTTTTTAAAAACTAAAAGCTAGTCTTCTGCGTTAAAAAACAAAACATCCACCACCATTATTATCTCATTCTCCCATTCACTCCGCTTCGGCGGACCGATCCAAAATTAAAAAATGCAGGGCCATCATTTCTCCAAATTCATTCCCGAAGAGCAGGGGCCAAACAGTAAGTTTGACCAGTTGCTTAATATTTTTCAGCAATTGCTATTGATGACCTCCGGCAATGTTTCGGAAGCCATGCAGTGGCTCAGCGAGTTGGATCGGCGTTACGGCCTCACCAATGACAAATACGGTATTGGCGACTTCTATGAAGACCTGAAAAAGAAGGGCTACATCACCGAAAAAGAAGGGGAAGGACAGGTAGTGATGACGCCCAAAGGTGAGCAAAGTATTCGGAAGAGCGCGTTGGATGAAATCTTTGGCAAACTGAAACGCTCCAAGTCTGGTGGAAACCACCATACCCCCTACTCAGGAACCGGCGACGAGCTGAGCAGTGATGTGCGATCCTATCAGTTTGGTGATTCGCTTGAGCAGATTTCCATGACTGAGTCCATCAAAAATGCCCAGGTCAACCACGGGATTGGCGATTTTACACTCATGGAGCAGGATCTGGAAGTAATCGAAAAAGAGCAGAAAACCACGACTTCGACCGTCATGATGATCGACATCAGCCATTCCATGATTCTTTACGGTGAAGACCGCATCACACCCGCCAAGAAGGTGGCGCTCGCGATGGCTGAACTGATCAAAACCAAGTACCCCAAAGATTCGCTGGACATTATTGTTTTTGGTAACGATGCCTGGCAGATACAAATTAAGGATTTACCTTATTTGGAAGTTGGCCCTTACCATACCAACACCGTAGCGGGGCTGGAACTAGCCATGGACTTGTTGCGTCGTCGCAAAACGCGTAACAAACAAATTTTCATGATAACAGACGGTAAGCCCACCTGCCTCAAAGAAGGAATCAAGTACTATAAAAACAGTTTTGGTCTGGATCGAAAAATCGTGAGCAAGACTCTCACGCTGGCTGCCCAATGCCGCCGGCTGGACATACCTGTCACAACCTTCATGATTGCTTCTGACCCCTATCTGAAGCAATTCGTTCAGAATTTCACCCAAGTAAATAATGGCCGTGCTTATTACAGCAACCTGGATGGCCTGGGTAGTTTTGTCCTGGAAGATTTTCAGCGCAATCGGCGAAAGAATATTAAGTAGCTGTCAGCGGTTGGCTAAATAGAAAAGCCAGATTTTGCATGATGCAAAATCTGGCTTTTTATAAAAACGGCCGATTGTCAGTAGTAGACAGCTCTTTACTCTTTTGGAATGCGAAGTACCTGACCTGGGTAGATTTTGTCAGGATCAGATAACATTGGTTTGTTAGCTTCAAAAATCTGCGGGTACTTTTTCATGTCGCCGTACACTTCCTTGGCAATTTTAGAAAGCGAGTCGCCACTCTTCACAGTATAGTAAGTTGCTTCGGGGGCAGATTCGGCAACCTTCATGTTGTTGTCCACTTCCGACACGCCTTCCACGTTACCTACGGCCAACGCGATACGCTCGGCATCGGCCTGTTTTTCTACTTCTCCTTCCAGAGTTACTTTGTCACCGGAAGTTTTGACCTGAATAGTTTTATAGGTTAATCCCAAAGCTTTCACGTGCGCCAGTAACGCGCTTGCGCGGAGGGGTTCGGCTTCGGCAGCGGGAGCAGCAGCATCTTCTTTCTTGAAGACTTTTTCTCCCACTCCTTTTAAAAATGACATTAATCCCATGTTTTTATTTTGGTTAGATAAATGGATGTAAAAATGCGAATAGCCCAAATCTATAATTTTTGGCTAATCCGACAAGCTTTATACGCAAAATAATTGTGCCCGTCACACTACTTTGCGTATAATCAAGCCGCCTCCAGGCCAGCGGCAAAAGCGCAGAATTGGTTTCTGAACTGGTGATAGTTTTGCTCGAAGTAAAAAATTTCTTCCCGAATATAGCGGCATTCTGGTTTACTGTTTGGCCAATATCCTGGTTTTGTATCCAGGCCACCTGCATCAATGCCAGCCGAGTCTTTATTATCAGCTGAAATTTCCTCCAAAAGTTTATTAACCAAATGAAGGTAATCGTGAAGCTGACTCATCAGCTCCGAAAGTCTGTGAGGAAAGATTTTTCCCTCCAAATTAAGAAGATAACTTTCAAAAATAGCTAATTCACGGCGATTGAATTCCAGCTCGTTCTTCCAGAGCAGTAGTTCAAATCTAAGGTTAGGGGGACTAGGGGATTTGTTCATGGGCGGCTGAGTTTAGGAGTAGGCAAAATGGGTTTGAAAGTACAAAATATTCCTTACAAAATCCATTCCTGCCGCTATTTATCTCTTCTGATCGCAGACTTCCGGGAAAGGTGCTAGATTTGCTATCCTCACTCCTTTTACTTCCTGCTCATGAATCGTTCTGTAAATATCGCTCGCCTGCAAACTGAAAATTTTGATATATGCATTATCGGTGGCGGTGCCAGCGGCTCTGGCTGTGCCCTGGATGCAGCCTTGCGTGGGTATAAGGTAGCATTGATCGATAAAAAAGATTTCGCTTCCGAAACCTCTTCCCGCTCCACCAAGCTTATCCACGGCGGCGTACGGTATCTCGAGCAGGCCTTTACCAAGCTCGATTTCGCCCAACTGAAGCAAGTCCGCCATGGGCTGGAAGAACGAAGAATCGTTATCAAAAACGCCCCGCATCTGGCCCGCCCACTGGCTCTACTGACGCCCGTTTTTTCCTTATTTGAAGGCCTCTATTATAGTATCGGGCTAAAAATGTACGATTGGTTCGCCAATGACAAAACCTTACCCAAGGGCAAATGGCTTTCTAAAAAAGAGGTTTTGGCCCGAATGCCTACCCTGGATAAGAACAAACTCCACAGTGCAGTCCTGTACTACGACGGCCAGCACGACGACGCCCGTTACTGCCTTGCCATCGTGCAGTCGGCTCAGGAACAAGGTGTAGCCGTAGCAAACTATGTGGGCGTAACGGGTTTTGAAACAGACGAAGCAGGAAAATTAACGGCAGCGAACGTCAGGGATGAATTGACACAGGAAAGTTTTTCGATCAAAGCCAGGGTTTTCATAAACTGCACCGGAACTTTTGCGGATCAGATCCGGCATTGGGCCAACCCAAAGCTTCCTTCCCGAATCCGGCCCAGCAAGGGTGTCCACGTTGTGTTGCCCTACGCAACTCTGAACAGTACGGATGCCATGCTGATCCCTAAAACCAGCGATGGTCGGGTAGTTTTTGCCATTCCATTCGAAGGGCAATTGGTAGTTGGAACGACAGACACGGAGTTTAAAGACGGAACGCAAGAGCCCTTTCTGGAAAAAAATGAGGTCGATTTTCTGCTCGGCACATTGCGTCCTTACTTAAAAAAATCGCCCCAACCTGAGGATGTCACGGCAGGCTTCGGCGGGTTGCGCCCCTTGTTGGCTGCCGACCCAACCAAATCTACCAAGGGCCTTACCCGAGACCACGAGGTGGAACATGATATACACTCTAACCTGGTGAGCTTGCTGGGCGGTAAATGGACCACTTACCGCCTGATGGCGAAAGACACCATAGAAAAAGTGGAAGAAATTTTGGGTAATGAAAACCCCTGCCTCACCGCCGACCATTTGCTGGCGGGTGGCGAAAATTTTGACTACGAAGCCTGGAAAACCTTTCAGAAGCAGTACGATTTGGGAGAGGATACCTGCAAACATCTGCTTTTGAAATATGGGTCACGGGCCGACAAGGTAGTCGCCCTTTTTCAGGAAGATACCTCGCTGTCTGATCGGCTGGTGGCGCGCTTACCATATCTCAAAGCCGAAGTCGTATACGCCGCCCGCCACGAAATGGCCGTCGTGCCTCGTGATTTTCTGGCCAGGCGTATCCGCATGGAAATTACCGACTGGGACGCTACGCTCCAGTGTCTCCCTACCGTCTGTGACCTGATGGCTGCGGAATTAGGCTGGGACGCAGAAACTGAACGCCGCATGATGAATGATTACCTGACCATGCTCCGGCAATTCCAGGGGGAAGCAGGCGTATAACAGCCCTATTTCTTTTGCAAAAATACGCGTACGCCCCGCTTATTCCCCGTCACAATGTCGAGCAGGCCATCTTTGTTCATATCCTCGACCGTAACGTGCAGCCCAGAACCCGAATCGTTGTCAATTTCGTGGGGAATCCAGGCTGGGTTTTTGCCATCCGGTTTGAACTCAAACCAGTACATAACCGGTGGGTCGAGACCACCGGGATCTTTGCCATGGTGAGCCAGATGCCGCTTGCCGGTAATCAAGTCCAGGTCGCCATCGCCGTCAAGGTCCGCCAGCTCCAGGCTATGGGTCTGGGAAAAATTCTTATAAATCTCGTGTTCGGTCCAGGTTTCGTTGCCATCGGCATCACGGCCCTGCTCATGCCACCAGATGCCATAGTTGTGAGCGGATGAACTCAGGATATCGTTCAGTCCGTCGCCGTTCAGATCCAGCACATACATCTGGGCGCAATCCTGGCTGAGATCGGCCCGGTGGAACTTCCATTTTTCTTTTTTGGGATCGCCGGTACCTTCCCACCAGCCTAGTTTTGTCAGAATATCCTTCTTTCCATCGCCATTGATATCTCCGTAACCGATGCCGTGGGTGTACTGATGAGTCGCCAGTTTTTCATCGTTACTGATGACATACTTCGTCCACTCAGTGTCGCCTTTTTTGGTGGGTGGACTTATCCATATCACCTGCTTGGCGGTGGGGTCGTTACCGATGATATCAAGCCGACCGTCGCCATCCACATCAACCAACATCGGCGACTCATTGCCCAGATGATCATGAATCGGGTGTACTTTCCAGTGACCAGGTTTGTTCTTGGGATTTTCGTGCCAGGTAGCGGCCTTACCCGGCCAGTCGATACGAATCAGATCTACCCAGCCATCCTGGTTGACATCCATCGCAAAATCCAGAAATGAGTCGCTGTATTCTCCCACTTTTTTGAAGACTTTCGGTTCTGCCAACTCATGGGGTGTCCAATCAGGAGCCTCGAACCAGTATGCACCGGACATGACGTCTTTCTTTCCGTCTTTATTGACATCACCGACCGCTGCTCCTTCAGCTATGAAGTCATCGGTAAGTACTTGTTTAGAAAAGGCGACTTCGTGCGCTTTTTGGGATTTGGGCTGGGCCTGGCAATTTAAAAAGCCAAGGGCAAGAAAAAGAAATAAATTACTGGTTTTCATAAGGATTCGTTTTTCAAAGCACGGTTTTTAGCCTGAGAGTCGGTAGTATCGCTACCTGCCGTTTTACTATAAACCCGAAACACGGGCGGTTTTACTGTCGGGATTAAGTCTTGTTTCTGTATAAGTATACCTCAAAACGATTTGGCACAATAATTTCATCACGTTAAGCCTCAATACTTTGAAAACCGAAAAGAACCAATTATGAATCAAGTACATAACCCTATACCCTCCGAGTCAGGCAAGGAAGTTATTCTGGTCACGGGCAGTAGCGGGCTGATAGGTACCGCTCTGATCAAGAAGCTGGCGGGTAGCTACCGTCTCGTCGGGCTGGACAACGCAGGCTATCCCTATCCGCCGCCTGAGGCCGAATGCGTTAGCCTGGATATAACCTCAGTTGACAGTATACGCATGGCTATGGAACGGGTGCGTTATGCATACGGTAATAAGATTGCCTCGGTTGTTCATTTGGCCGCTTACTACGATTTTTCGGGCCGCCCCAGTGACCTATATGAAAAAGTAACGGTGCAGGGCACCAAAAATCTTTTGCAGGTACTTCAGGATTTCGAGGTGGAGCAATTTGTGTTTTCAAGTACCAACTTGTTATATAAACCGACTTCGCCCGGCCAGAAAATCAGCGAAGATTCTCCGCTAGGTGCCCAATGGGACTACCCCCAATCGAAGGTAGAAACTGAAAAGGTGATCCGGGAAAACCGGGGCAAAATGAAAGCGGTACTGCTGCGCATCGCCGGGGTCTATGACGACGAAACCCATTCTATCCCGCTGTCGCATCAGATGCAGCGCATCTACGAAAAACAGCTCACCAGCCATTTTTACTCAGGTAGTACTGAACACGGAAATGTGTTCCTGCACCTGGACGACCTAGTGGATGCACTCATCAAAACCATTGAACGCCGCCATACGCTTCCCGAAACAGTAGCCATCAATATTGGTGAGCCCGAAACACCCAGCTACGAGGATTTGCAGGTAAAAATCGGCAGCCTTCTTCATGGCCAGGATTGGTTGACGGTCGAAGTACCCGAGTTATTGGCCAAAGCAGGCTCCTATGGAATGAATCTGGTCGGTGACGCTTTCATTAAGCCCTGGATGATTGACCGCGCCGACGACCATTACGAACTTGATGTCTCGCGGGCCCGTGAGATGCTGGATTGGGAAGCGCGCCACCGCCTGCTTGATCGCCTGCCCGTTATGGTCGAAAAACTCGAAAAAGATCCGGCTCACTGGTATGCCGAAAACAACCTGGACCCCTCTTATCTTGAGGAAGAATAAAAGATAGATCACATTTTTGGCTTCTTAAATACTTTCACCACTACGATTTACAGGTAGTTAGTCAGGCTGTCTACGTATAGTATTCACCGTTGGGCTTTGCAGCGCATCGATGGGTACTATAGTCAATAGCTTCCCAGCTCATGACAGGCCAATCCAGACTACCTTGCTGTTTCTTTGGCTAAGAAATGACTTCGGCTATGATGGATATTTGAATTTATTGGGCAATAGGTACCCAAAAAACGGCTTTGAAATAGGCATTGAAGAAAAATTCATGCCTATTTTTTCATGTACATGCCCTCAAATATTTATTACATAGTATTTTGAAAATTCCTATTTTTACCAGAAAGTTAAACCCTTTATCCTCTACTCAACCCTTTCTTCTGTTATGAAAAAAATCCTTAAAGTCCTCGGTATTCTGTTTGGCCTGCTTATTCTCGTTGTCATTGGTGGTATGACTTATGTCAAACTGGCCCTACCCGATGTGGGCGAGGCACCCGAAATGAAAGTAGAAATTACGCCTGCGCGCGTCGAACGAGGTGAGTACCTGGCCCAGCACGTGGCCCTCTGTGCCGATTGCCACGGTACCCGCGATTATTCCCGGTTTTCAGGCCCTATGGTGCCCGGTACAGTAGGCAAAGGCGGCGAGCTTTTTGACCAGAAGATGGGTTTTCCGGGCTCATTTACGTCCAAGAACATCACGCCGTATGGAATAGGCAACTGGACCGATGGCGAAATTTATAGGGCCATCACTACGGGCGTCAGCCGGGACGGCCACGCCTTTTTTCCGGTCATGCCCTACCCCTACTATGGCCGCATGAACGAAGAGGATGTTAAGAGCATAGTGGCCTATCTTCGGACCATTCAACCCATTGAAAGCAAGCCTGCCGACTCCAAGCCGGATTTTCCGATGAATTTTATTCTTAACACTATTCCCAAAAAGGCAAACCCCATGCCCCTACCCGCGCCCGGTGACGAACTGGCCACGGGCGAATACCTGATTACGATGGCCGGCTGTGCCGAGTGCCATACACCTGCCGAGCAGGGCCAAATTGTTCCTGAGAAAATGTTCTCGGGCGGCAGGGCATTTGACCTCCCAACGGGGACCGTGTACTCAGCGAATATTACATCCGACAAGGCAACGGGCATTGGTAGCTGGACCAAGGAGGCTTTTGTGAACCGGTTTCGGGCCTATGCCGACAGCGGCTATGTTCCCCATAAAGTCGGCCCTAACGAAATGCAGACCATCATGCCCTGGACAATGTACGGCGGCATGAAACCGGAGGACTTGGGGGCCATCTACACCTACCTCATGTCGATCAAGCCGATTAATAATCCGGTACCGCAAAAATTCAAACCCAGAGAGTCAGAAGTGGCTTCGCGTTGAAAACTGTTTTAATTAGGTTTAGCGGGTTTTCTATCAGCATTTTTAGTGGATCATATCACTTTGGGTTCGATTCCGGCTTACAATATCAGGTATTAAAGAGCAAAAAAAAGCGCAGTCGGGCTAAAATCCGACTGCGCCATACAAAGCATTTTGGTCCACTGATTGGTTAAAACAGCTTTTCATTAGGCGGCTTGATACCCTTCATTCGAATGTAGATGGTAGCTTGCCCGCGATGATGGGTCTGATGCTCAAAAGCTTTGGCGTACGCCAGGCCTCGCGTCATGTCGCGGCCGAAGAGTTTGATATTGGCATTCATGTCAGCATCCGAAGTACCGAAAAGAGCCGCGATGGCATAGTCATAGCTTTCCATAACTACTTTGATCAAAGCTTCTTTGGAATTGTATTCGTCCATTTTTTCCAGATTCTTACCCTTGTAAGGGTTCTCTTTTCCTGAGGCAGCAGAGGCAAAATTAAAATTCCCCCCAGCCAGGTGAAGCATTTGCTCTTTAAAAGAGCGAATCTCAGGGGTAGGCTTGTAGTCGAGACCGTCGGCAGGCATTGCCTCGAGGTACTCTTTGGTAAATTCCTTGGCTCGCTGCCAGTCAGCTACGAGATCGGCCACCGATTCGCCAGGTTGAAAGCTGCTCAGGCCAAGTAAGGCTAAGAATAATAGAAGAGGAGTTGATAATTTTTTCATATTAGAAAGGATTGGTTCAGGGACAAGTTAAGCAAGTTTTTCAATTTTTAGATCCGGTTATATTCAAAGTACCCTCGAATATTTTACCCAAAGTCGGGACGAAGACGAAAAAAAGTATTTTCAAGGCTGCATTGCCGTCAAATCTAGCTGGTCGTCGTATTTTTTTTGCAGTTTCAACAACTCCGCAAACAGCGCTTTTTTCCTGGCCTGGTACTTCGGCAGATCAGCCAGGTTGTTCATTTCTTCGGGATCTTTTTTCAAATCAAAAAGCAGAAGTTTATTCGCTTTTGGGTACGCGATCAGCTTAAAATCGTCCTGCCTTACCATTCGCTGAAAATTTATGTAAGCGCCATAGATGGCTTCGTAAGACTTGCCCGTTTGGGTACCTTTGGCCAGTGGCAACAGACTTTTAAATTCCACAAAACCGGGTTTTGGAATTCCGGCCAATTCCAGTGTAGTGGGCATAATATCCTGATAATACACATCCTGCGCCACCGTTTTCCCCGCCGAAACGCCCGGTCCGACCATCAGCAATGGGGTCCGCAAACTATGGTCGTACATACTCTGCTTGCCCAGCAGGCCGTGCCTACCGACGGCCAGTCCGTGGTCGGCGGCAAAGAAAATGTAGGTATTTCCCAGTAGTCCTCTGGCTTCCAGATCGTCCATGATCTTACCAATCTGGGCATCGAGGTGACTGATGATGGCGTAATATTCCTGCAAATGCGTTTTGATGGCTAACTCGGTGCGTGGAAAGGGTGCAAGGGCTTCATCGCGTAGCTTGGGGCCAACGCCGATTTCGTCGTGCAAAGGGTAGTCGGGCTGAAAACTCTCTGGAATTTTGATGCTTTCCAAAGGGTACATATCGATGTACTTCTGGGGCGATTGCCGTGGATCATGCGCGGCGTTAAAGGCCAGGTATATGAAAAAGGGACGTTTACTTTGGCTTGCCTGCCGGGCAAAATCCGCCGCGTCGTCGGCAACTACCTCAGTCCAATGTTTGCCGCCTTCCCAAAAGCCGCCTTGGCTACTATCGGTCGGTGACCAGGATTTGTCATCCGCCGAAAGGGGACGGTTGTAGCCGTTGGGCATGGCCTCAGCCCAGGTAATTTTGCCCGCTCTTGCCTGAGCGAAAGCAGCCTGGGCTTCGGGACTGGAATAGGAATCTTTGGGCATTCCTCCCCGGATATGCTCAGTGCGTCCGAATACTTTTGGAGCCGGGGCATCTACGTGCCATTTACCCGACATATAAGTGTCATAGCCCGCTTTTTCCAGCAGTTTGGGCCAGGTAGTGTTCAGAGCGGCGGTGTCGCCCGCCGACCATTTTTCGCGGTGCTGATTGACGTGCCAGACTGACATTCCCGATACCAGCATCGAACGCGAAGCAGTACAGATCGCCCCGTTCCAGCCCCCCATGTTGTAGGCGTGCGTAAAGTTGGTGCCACGCGCGGCCAAGCGATCCAGATTTGGTGTTTTGACCTGCTCATTACCCATATAGTGCAGAGCGCGATAGGTCAGATCATCGGCAAAAAAGAATACGAAATTGGGCTTGGCAGGTACTTTCGGGCCGGAGTCGAAGGAAAATAACAGACTGCTCCACACGATCACCCCAACCGCAAGAAATATATTTCTGAATGAAAGTTTGGCCATAAACAAGTACTGATTTCTTAAGTGATAGACCTTGGTAAGTAATTATTGGTCTTTTTTTACTTGTTTAAGTATGTCTGTTCACACCCAAAGTCAGTGATACCTGCAAATTTTAAAGTAGGTTATATTCATGTACTCACGTTCAATAATATAAAGCAAAAGCCCCCTCCACTCTCCCTTAAAAACATGACCCGCTACTGCCTTGCCCTTGACTTGAAAGACGATCCCGAACTGATCGAAAAATACAAGCAGCACCACGCTCCCGAAAACCTTTGGCCGGAAATCAACCAGAATATCCGCAAAGCGGGCGTAGTAGACATGGAGATTTACCTGTTCGGCAACCGGATGTTCATGATTATGGAAGTGGATGACACCTTCTCATTCGAACGCATGGATGAGATTAACCAGGACCCTAAATCGGTAGAATGGGAAGAACTTATGTGGGGTTTTCAGCAGGCCGTGCCGGGAACCAAACCGGGTGAGAAATGGGCACTGATGGAGCGGGTGTTCAAACTACCGTGATTTGAGCGGGATCGTATGTAGAACGGAGCAATCTGCCGGTTCTATCATCTCAAAAAATGCAAACCGCCATTTGCCACTTATTTTTGTGATATCATTTTAAATAGCTTTGTCGGGGAAAGGTACCGGGATTAGCAGTCCATAAGAAGGAAACAACTACACAAACCATCGAATGAACTCATTAAATAAACAAAACGCACCAAATCAGGAGGTTTTTAGCTATCCCGAAAAAGCCCTGTTTTTCGGAACGGGCGTACTGCTACGGGGACTACCACTGTACTTTATAGACAAGGCCAACAAGCAGGGTGTCTTCAAAGGACGCGTAGTCGTAGTCAAATCTACCTCACGAGGCGACATTTCTGCTTATAGTGACCAGGATGGCTGCTTTACGACCGTCGTACGGGGTATCGCGAATGGAAAAGAAGTAGAAGAAAACATCATAAACTGCGCCATCAGCCGGGTACTTACCGCCTCCGACGAGTGGGACGAAATCCTGACCGTCGCCCAGAGCCCAGATCTGACGGTAGTGGTTTCCAACACTACCGAAGTTGGTATTACCTACGAGGAAGAATCTATTTTTGGAAACCCTCCTTCTTCGTTTCCGGCGAAGTTGCTCGCGATTTTGCACAAGCGCTACGAGGCCTTCGGCGGTGATACCCAGAAGGGTTTGATCGTGGTGCCGACCGAGTTAATATCTGAAAACGGCAAGATGTTGCATGGCATCGTCAACCAACTGGCGGCCTACAATCGGCTGGACGTGGCCTTCGTAAGTTGGCTCAACGAAGCCAACCGATTCTGCAACTCGCTAGTAGATCGCATCGTACCTGGTGAGATAACGGGCGATTTGAAGACAGAATTGGAAGCTGAGTTCGGCTACCGCGACGACCTGATGCTCATGGCCGAGCCCTACCGCCTGTGGGCCATTGAGGGCGACGGTAGTATCAAGTCGAAGCTATCCTTTCACGAAGTGGATGCGGGTGTCAAGATCGAATCGTCCATTGAGAAGTACAAGGAATTGAAGCTGAGACTCCTCAACGCACCGCATACTTTCTGTACCGGTCTGGCCCACCTGGCTGGCTTCGTGACGGTTAAAGAAGCGATGAGCGACGAGGCATTTCTGGAATTCATTCGCGGGTTGATGTTTGATGAGATTGCCAAGAGCCTCGATCCGAATATTGACGCCTCTGAAATCGATGCCTTTGCCGAAGCAGTGATCGACCGATTCAGCAACACGCATTTAGACCATAAGTGGTTATCGATCAGTCTGAACTACACTTCCAAAATTAAGATGCGTTGCGTCAAACTGATCGAAAGCTGGTACGCCAAGTCGCCCACCGAACGATCGCATATGGCTTTTGGCTTCGCCAGTTATTTACGGTTTATGAAAGTGGTACGCGCAGAAAACGGCAAGTACTATGGTCACGCCAACGGCCAGGATTATGTTTTGAACGACCCCGAAGCGGAACAATTAATGACGTTTTGGAATTCGACTGATGATGTGCCAACTTTGGTTGGCAATATCCTGCAAGCCGAAGAATTGTGGGAAACGGACCTGAGCAAACTCGAAGGCTTTCAGGACGACGTAACCGCATTTTTGAACGATATTATGGAAAGTCCGCAATTCGGACTGGATTTGTTTAATCAGACTGTTCGTGAATAAAATATTAAAAGTACATCCTTCAGACAACGTCATCGTCGCCCTCACCGACCTGAAAAAAGGCGAAGAACTGGCGCTTGATGGTGAATCCTATACGCTGACCGAGGACATTGCAGCCAAACATAAATTTGCCGCCCGTGACTTCGCACCAGGCGACGAAGTACATATGTACGGAGTGCTCGTCGGTAAGGCGCAAAACGAAATCCGGCGTGGTAGTTGGCTGAATGTATTCAACACCAAACACGCCGCCAACCCGCTGACGGTACGCGAGAGTACTTACCAATGGCTGGCTCCTGATGTATCAAAGTACGAGAAGGCCACTTTCAAAGGCTTCCATCGTAGCGATGGGAGCGTCGGTACGGCAAACTACTGGCTGGTGGTGCCGCTGGTATTTTGCGAAAATCACAATGTGGATACGCTGAAAAAAGCGCTTATCAAAGCGCTGGGCTACGAAACTACCACGCCTTACCAGGACAAAGCGGAGAAGATTCTGGCGATGATCCAGGCCGGACAAGGGAGTGAGATTCTTCAAACGGAACTACCTTCCACTCCCAAGAAAAAAGCCGTTTCCGCTGTTTTCCCGAACGTCGACGGTATCAAATTCATTACCCACCAGTCAGGATGCGGCGGAACGCGGCAGGATGCGCAGGCGCTGTGCGGTTTGCTGGCGGGCTACATCACGCATCCCAATGTAGCCGGAGCGACGGTACTTAGCCTGGGCTGCCAGAACGCCGAAGAAAGTATCCTGACCCAGGAAATTCAGAAGCGTGTACCTGGTTTCGACCGTCCTGTACATATCCTGAACCATCAGACACTCGGCGGCAAAGACGACATCATCGATCTGGCTCTGAAACAGACCTTGCTGGGTTTGAAAGAAGCGAATGAACTGGAACGGGCTGATGCACCACTGTCCAAACTTTGCGTAGGTCTGGAATGCGGCGGTTCGGATGGATTTTCGGGTATTTCGGCCAACCCAACTTTGGGGTACTTTTCCGATATGCTGGTGGCGTTGCAGGGAAAAGTAATGCTGGCCGAATTTCCTGAACTCTGTGGCGTAGAGCAAAACCTCGCCGACCGCTGCGTGGACCGGCCCACCGCCGAGCGGTTCGCTCACCTCATGGGTACGTACAGCCAGCGCGCCACGGCAGCGGGTTCGGGCTTCGACATGAACCCTTCTCCCGGCAACATCAAGGACGGTCTGATCACCGATGCCATCAAGTCGGCCGGAGCGGCGAAAAAGGGCGGCTCCTCGCCCGTTGTAGATGTGCTGGACTATCCCGAAAAAGCTACCAAACCCGGCCTGACGCTTCTCTGCACGCCCGGCAACGACGTGGAGTCCACCACCGCCGAAGTTGGCTCGGGGGCGACCGTTGTGCTGTTTACTACCGGCTTGGGTACCCCCACGGGGAATCCCATTGCGCCCGTTGTGAAGGTAGCCAGCAACAGCAAGCTATTCAACAAGATGAACGACATCATGGATTTCAACACGGGGGGTATCATCGAAGGCAGCGAAAGTATCCCCGCCGCCGCCGAGCGTCTCATGGATTTCGTAATCTCCGTGGCCAGCGGCGAAACCACCGTAAAAGCGGTACTTAATAATCAGGATGACTTTATTCCCTGGAAGCGTGGTGTGTCGTTGTAGATGCTTGATTTTCGTTATATTTGAAAAAACAGCTTCAGGATCATGGCAGAAATCGTAGAAACCGTCGAAGAGCGGGAAATTTCGCAGTACGAACTAGAAAGGGGAAAGCCTATGCCCAGACTCATACATGGTGCCATTCAAGCAAATTTGATCGTGCAATTGGCTGTCAAATACCCCGATCAATTTCGGATTGCCAGCGAGGTTACGCTTGACACAAAGCCTGATGGCAGCACGCCCGACTTAGTTCTTTATCCCGCGATGCCGCTCGATTTCAAAAACGATCCCGCCCGTCGCCTCGACCCACCTTTGTTGGCAGTCGAGATTCAGTCTCCGTCGCAGAGTTCGGCGGATATGGTGGCCAAATTGGAGCCGTATTTTTACTTTGGCGTGAAATCCTGTTGGATCGTCCTTCCCGATTTCCGCGCTATCTTCGTCTACCACGACCCCTTCAATTATTCTTTCTTCCACGACCGCGAAGTACTTAAAGATACCAATCTGGATATTGAGATAAATCTTTCGGAGGTATTCAAATGACGATTTTTTGAATCATTTTTCAGTAACGAAACCTCTTCCATTCTCAGTCTTGCTTCCGCTATGTAGTTTTATCCCAAGTGCTATAATGTCAAAGTCATTATAGCACTTGGGATAAAAAGGTAATTTATCCGGCACAGTAAATGATTCATTGGGGTCTCTTTTGTTGGATAAGTACTTTACCAATAATCTGAAATTCCCTGTGAAAATCGACGCCCATCAGCACTTCTGGTACTTCGACCCTGTTCGCGACGCCTGGATCGATGACCAAATGAAGGTCATTCGGCGTGATTTCCTGCCCGAAGATTTAAAACCTGTTCTAGCCCAAAACAATATCGACGGCTGTGTTGCCGTGCAAGCTGCGCAGGACGACGCCGAGACGGAGTTCCTGCTCAAACTGGCCAAAGAAAATGATTTCATAAAAGGCGTCGTGGGCTGGGTCGATTTGCAAGCCGATGATTTGAGTGCAAAGTTGGAAAAGTACCAGGGACGCCAGCTATTGAAAGGATTCCGGCACGTGTTGCAAGGAGAATCAGAAGATTTCATGCTGCGGCCGACCTTCGTGCGTGGCGTTAAACTACTGCATCAGCACGGCTACACCTACGACATTCTGATCTTCCCCCATCAGCTTCCGAACGCCATCAAGCTCGTAGCGCAATGTCCCGAACAGCGCTTTGTTCTTGACCATTTGGCCAAGCCCTACATCAAAGCCGGGAATATAGCCGATTGGAAAAAAGACCTGAACGCTCTGGCTGCGCACGACAACGTCCTTTGCAAAATATCGGGTATGATCACAGAAGCCGACTACCAAAACTGGACCTACGAGCAACTCCTTCCCTACCTTGATGTCGCCTTCCAAGCCTTTGGCACAGACCGCCTGATGTTCGGCTCCGATTGGCCCGTCTGCCTGGTGGCGGGAAACTACCCGGCGGTGAAGGGCATCGTAGAAAAATATACGCTGAATTTTTCCGAAGAAGAAAAAGTAAAGATCTTCGGCCTGAACGCCAGCAGATTCTATAATTTATTTTAAGTCCACCTCATCTTTCAATCCATTACCTATGAAAACGATCATCTTAAAAGAACCGGGTAAATTTCACATGACCGAACGAGCTGAACCGGAAGCGGCTGAAGCCGGCGAAGCCATCATAAAAATCAAAAAAATCGGGATATGCGGTACAGACTACCACGCATTCAGGGGGAATCAGCCCTTCTTTTCCTACCCACGCGTGCTCGGACATGAATTGGGAGCTGAAGTAGTAGCTGTCGGGAGCAATTCTACGCTGAAAATTGGTGATCACGTGGCGGTAGAACCCTATCTCAACTGCAACGAATGTCAGGCTTGCCGTAGCGGCCATTCCAACTGCTGCGAACGCCTTCAAGTGCTGGGCGTCCATACCGATGGTGGCATGACGGAGTACCTCAAAGTACCTGCCCACAAGCTGCATAAATCCGAAGTACTTTCATTCGACAAGCTGGCCCTGGTTGAAACGCTGGGCATTGGTCTCCACGCCACCAATCGGGCAAGTGTGAAGGCCGAAGACCTGGTACTTGTCATTGGCGCCGGGCCAATCGGCCTGTCAGTTGCTCAGTTTTGTAAGCTAAGCGGAGCCACTGTGGCCGTGGCGGACAGGTTCGAAAGCCGCCTTGATTTCATTAGTCAGCACGGCATTTCGGACAAAAGCATTGTTGTACAAAATCCATTAACTCCTGAATATTTGCGGGAGTATTTTAGCGGCGATTTGCCCACGGTAATCTTCGACGCTACGGGGAACCGCAACTCGATGCTGAATGCCTTTAATCTGATTGCCCACGGCGGCAAGATTGTATTCGTGGGGCTTTTCCAGGGCGAGGTCGAATTTCACGATCCCAATTTTCACAAGCGGGAGGTGACGCTGCTCAGCAGCCGCAATTCACTTCCGGCAGATTTCAGTAAAATCATCTCACTGATAGAAGGCGGAGAAATTGACACATCGCCTTGGATTTCTCATCGCACTGACTTTGATCATCTTACCAAAGATTTTACAACATTCATGGAGCCTGACCAGCAATTGATCAAAGCGATAGTGGAGGTATAGGAACGGCAAAAACGCTGCGCCAGAATCGAACAAATCTTAGAATTTATTATTCTTTATCTTTGTAGATTACCATAATCACAAGGCCCGATGTGCTTTAGAGTAATCGTAATCTTCCTAATTGCTTTCACTACCTTCTCCTGCCAACCCGATTTGCCGGAGGATGTTATCGCGGCGATGGATTTGGTGCCGAAGGAACTGGATTACAATCGGGATGTGAAGCCTATCCTGTCGGATAAGTGCTTTGCCTGCCACGGACCCGACATGGCCAAGCAAAAGGCCGGTCTCCGCCTCGATCTGGCCGCCAATGCTTACGACGAACTACCCGAGTCGCCCGGCAAGGTGGCCATCGATCCCGGCAGTCTGCGCAACAGCGAAGTATTTCGCCGCATCGTCGCCACCGATCCCGAAGTGGTGATGCCCACGCCCGAATCGCACCTGAGCCTGACGGCCTATGAGAAGGCAGTACTTATCAGATGGATCGACGAAGGGGCCGTTTACAAACCGCACTGGGCGTTCGAGAAACCCGTGATGCCCGAAATCCCGACTGTGCAGCACGCTGATTGGGTCAAAAACCCGATCGACAATTTTGTGGCTGCACGCCTGGAAGAGAAAAAGATGGCCCCCAGAAAGGAAGCCGACAGGGAAACCCTCATTCGCCGGGTAACTTTCGACATCACCGGACTGCCGCCCATGCTGGCCGAAATTGACGACTTCAAGCAGGATAAAAGTACCAACGCTTACGAAAAACTGGTAGATCGCCTGCTTAAATCGCCTCACTACGGCGAGCGCATGGCCGCCGACTGGCTGGATCTGGCCCGCTTCGCCGACTCCCATGGCTACACGGTGGATCGGCTGCGCGATATGTCGCCCTACCGCGACTGGGTCATCAAGGCACTGAACGAAAACCAGCCGTACGACCAATTCATCCAGTGGCAATTGGCCGGAGATTTGATGAAAGGGCCACATGATACTTCGCCGACCAAAGAAATGCTTATCGCCACGGCCTTCAACCGCAATCACCAGCAGAACCTCGAAGGCGGCATTATCGAGAAAGAGTTCCAAACCGAGTACGTGCTGGACCGCACCAATACCTTTGGCGATGCCTTCATTGGCCTATCGGTGGGCTGCGCCAAGTGCCACGACCACAAGTACGATCCCATTTCTCAGAAGAACTACTACCAGCTTTCCAGCTTCTTCAACAATATCGACGAGGCCGGGCAGATCTCCTGGGACAATGCCATGCCTGCACCCACGATGCTACTGCCCACACCCGAGCAGGATTCCATTCTGGATTTTATGAAAAATAAAGTCCGGCAGCAAACGAGTCAATTAGCAGATGCCCAGAAAAAAGGGGAAGGCGATTTCGAGAATTGGCTAAAATCGAAAGCCTACGCCAACCTGAAAAGTCAGAGCATTCCCAAAGCTGGTTTGCAGGCTAAATTCAGTTTTGATAATAATTCATTAAAAAATGAAATCAACCCCAGGCAACTGGCCTACACGACGCTGCAAGGCAACAACAAACAAAAGGAGGAATTCGTAGATGGCCACCGCGGGCCGGGCGTTCATCTGGACGGCGATGCCTGGCTGGACCTGGACCGCGTCGGCATTTTCAGTAAGTCGGAGCCGTTCAGCGTGGGCATGTGGGTCAACATCCCGAAGGAAATGAAAGAAGGAGTGATTTTTCATAAAAGCCAGGCGGAGCGGCTCTATAACTTCCGGGGGTACCACGTGTATTTAAAAGATAATAAACTGGAAATGAGCATGGCGCATGTGGCACCATCCAACGCGATTACAAAAATTAGCCGCCAGGAAGTACCCCGTGACAAATGGATTCAGCTCACGATGACCTACAACGGCTCGTCTAAAGCCGCCGGACTTAAACTCTATCTTGACGGCGAACCCATGCCGATGCTGGTCACGAAAGATCAGTTGACCAAGGCAATTCTTTTCGACACCGTGCAGGTAAAGCCGCAACCAGGCTTGCAGATCGGTGGATGGTGGCGGGGCTACGGCTTCAAAGATGGCCGGGTGGACGATATCGTAGTATACAACCGGGCATTGACACCCTACGAGGTCGGGATTGTGGGAGAGAAAAAACGTTGGGAAAGCATTGCTGATAAAACGCCCGCTGAACTTACGGCCGAGGATAAGTCGACTTTGAAAGAATACTATTTCTCGGCGATCCACGCGCCTACCCTGGCGGCTAGGAAGAAGTTGATAAAAACCCGTATGGTCCTCGCCGACAGTACCGAAAAGGTACAGGAGTTGATGATCATGCAGGAAACGCCCAAACCCAAGCAAGCTTACGTGCTGGAGCGCGGCAATTACGATGCTCCGGGCGCCAAGGTTTATCCCGGCACACCGGAGCAGATTTTTGCTTTCCCCAAGAATCTACCCAAAAACCGATACGGCTTGGCCCTTTGGGTAACACACAAAGACAATCCACTGACGGCCCGCGTGGCGGTGAATCGCTACTGGCAACTGTTTTTCGGCGTAGGCCTGGTCAAAACCGCCGAAGATTTTGGCAATCAGGGTGAGATGCCGTCACATCCTAAACTACTCGACTGGCTGGCACTTACTTTCCGGGACTCAGGTTGGGACGTGAAACAATTGGTCAAGACGATCGTGATGTCGGCCACCTACCGGCAGGATTCCAACGCCCCACGGGTACTTTTGGACTCGGACCCACAAAACCGAATGCTGGCAAGGGGCCCCGCCCGCCGCCTGACCGCCGAAATGATGCGCGACAATGCACTGGCTGCCAGTGGTCTGATGAACTATGAGATTGGTGGCAAAAGCATAAAGCCCTACCAGCCGGAAGGATTGTGGAAGATAAACGGTGCGAAATATGAGCAGGACAGCGGTGATGTCGTTTATAAACGCAGCGTGTACGTAGTGGTGAAGCGCTCCGTTCCAAATCCAACGCTGGGTACTTTTGACGCCACGTCGCGTAGTTCGTGCATCGTCCGTCGCCAGAAAACCAACACACCACTGCAAGCGCTGGTGACGCTCAACGACCCGACCTACGTGGAAGCGGCCAAAGTACTTGGCGAGCAAATGACGCGGGAGAAAAATCCGCAAACCGCCATCACCCACACCTACCGTAAGCTGACGGGCCGGCATCCCAACCAAAAGGAAACAAGTTTGTTACTAAAAATGCAGGCCGATCAAATTGCCTTATTTACCAGAGAACCTAAAAAGGCAAACGGCTGGCTCAAAGCGGGTCAATATAAGGTTGACAAATCTTTGAACGCTGCCGAACTCGCCGCCAACGCCGTAGTCGCAAGTACCATCATGAACTCTGACGCCACCATTACGAAAAGGTAAGATCAAAGAGAATGAGCCATCATCATAAACACGACGATGAATTCCGGCTGCGTACGCCCGAGTTCAATGAGTTAAATGACAAACTTGACCGTCGTCATTTTCTGAATAAGACTTCACTGGGTCTGGGAGCCTTGGCACTGGGTTCGCTGTTTGGTGCCAATAAATTGTTTGGTGCCGGGGCGGCGGCTACGCAGCAGCCCGGCGAACTCTCCGAAGATTCGCAGGAAGCCATCCTGCGGGCTTTGCCGCATTTTGCGCCCATGGCCAAGCGCGTCGTTTATCTTTTCATGAGCGGTGGGCCGTCGCAGCTGGAGACTTTCGACTACAAGCCGAAGCTGAACGAAATGTTTGCGAAGCAATTGCCTGATTCAGTCCGAAAAGGTCAGCGGCTGACGGGCATGAGCGCTAATCAGAGTAGTCTGCCGATTGCGCCTTCATTCTATAAATTTGCCCAATACGGAAAGTCCCAAACCTGGGTCAGCGAGCTAATGCCCTATACCGCCGGGATCGTAGACGATCTGTGCATCGTAAAGTCGCTCTACACCGATGCTATTAATCACGATCCGGCCATCACGTTTTTTCAGACCGGTAGTCAACTACCGGGGCGTCCGTCCATTGGTTCCTGGGTGAGCTACGGGCTGGGATCGAGCAACGAGAATTTGCCTACCTTCATTTCGTTGGTATCCAAAAATGCCAGCGGTCAGCCGCTTTACGCCCGGTTGTGGGGCAATGGCTTCCTGCCCACTGAGCACCAGGGTGTGCAGTTCCGCTCGGGCAAAGATCCCGTGCTATTCCTGAATAACCCGGAGGGCTACGACGGCGACGATCGCCGCGAGATGTTGAAATACCTGAAACAACTCAATGAACTGCAAAACGCCGCCATCGGCGACCCGGAAGTCGATGCGCGTATCGCCCAGTATGAAATGGCCTATCGGATGCAAACTTCCGTACCGGAGGTAATGGATACTTCGGATGAGCCGGATTCAATTTTCGAAATGTATGGCCCGGACAGCCGCGACGCGGGTACTTATGCAGCCAACTGCCTGCTGGCGAGAAAATTATTGGAAAAAGACGTAAAGTTCGTGCAGCTCTACCACCAGGGCTGGGATCAGCACAACGGATTGCCGGGTGGTATTAAGAATCAATTTAAAAATACTGACCAAGCCACAGCAGCTTTGGTGAAAGACCTCAAGCAACGCGGACTGCTAGAAGATACACTGGTAATTTGGGGCGGAGAGTTTGGCCGTACGGTCTATTCACAGGGACAACTGACAGAAGACAACTACGGTCGCGACCATCACCCGCGCTGCTTCACGATGTGGATGGCCGGGGCGGGTGTCAAGTCCGGTATCAGCTACGGCGAAACGGACGATTTCAGCTACAACATCACCCAAAATCCCGTTCATGTCCACGATTTCCAGGCCACCATGCTACACTTGCTGGGCGTCGATCACGAGCGCCTGACTTATAAGTTTCAGGGGCGGCGCTTCCGCCTGACGGATGTTCACGGGCAGGTCGTGAACGATATTTTAGCCTAACAGGTAGAAGTTGAGTTATTTGCCAAAACCGGATAGTACCTTCCCACTCAACAAAGCCCCAGGATCGCCCTTCTGGTTTTCAATCTTATTTTCTTCGCTAAAAGGCTTACCTTTTAAAACAGAAAAACCCGCTTTGGCCAAAGCGGGTTTTTCTTATGTATGGTTGTGGATATATGTCTTTATCAGGCAGTGGCTTCATTCAATTCACGCATATCTTCCTCGTCCAGCTGCAAAGCAGCAGCAGCAACATTTTCTTCTAAATGCGCAACCGATGAAGTACCGGGAATTGGCAGCATCATGGGCGAGTGTTTCAATAGCCACGCTAATGCCACCTGATATTCCGTAGCCTCGTGTTTCTTAGCTACTTTCTGAATGCTCTTCTGGCTGTTAATGCTTCCTGCCGAAAGCGGATACCAGGGAATAAAGCCTGCGTTATTTTCCTCACACCATGTCAGGGAATCTTCCCACTGGCGTTCGTTCAGGTTGTACATATTCTGCACAGTGGCAACCTTTATTGTCTCACTGGCTTGTTCTAATTGCTCCGCGCTTACTTCCGACAATCCGATATAGCGAATCAGCCCTTCTTCCTGGGCATCTTTCAGAACCCCAAGACTATCTTCCATCGGTACTTCGGAGTCAATCCGATGAAGCTGATACAAATCGATGCGTTCCACTTTAAGACGTTTCAAACTACCCTCCAAAGCTGACCGCAGGTACTCAGGTCGCCCGTTCGGCTCCCATTTGTTTGGACCGGGACGGGTTAGTCCTCCTTTCGTGGCAATAAACATTCCCTGTGGATAGGGATGAAGCGCCTCAGCGATGAGTTCTTCGGAAATATTGGGCCCATAGCTATCAGCCGTGTCGATAAAGTTAACGCCAAGTTCGGGTAAGCAGCGCAGTACACGCAGAGCCTCTTTACGGTTATCAGGTGGGCCCCAAATTCCGCTTCCCGTGATGCGCATGGCTCCGAATCCCAATCTATTGATAGTCAATTCACCCCCTATTTTAAATTGACCCGAGGAGGTCGCTTTTATAATTTCATCATTCATAATAGATTATATATTTTTCATTCTTGAAAGGAAAAATGCCCTTTCAATAGATTCCGGCCAGCTGCATTCTTTTGAAAATACCCAGCTCGTCAAAGCTGCCCGAAAGCATTCGTCGCGCTCTGGCGCGTCTTCTCATGCGTCGGGTCGAAGCACCTTCGAAATACTGATGGTACTCGACCCAAAAGCGATAAGCCGCTCTCTTTAAATTGCTCCTCTTCCTCTCCTCCATGACTACTCTGTTTAAATTTTACAAACCTATTTGGGATGATTGACGCACGGATCAAAACTTCTGTGCCATTCCCCAAAACGAAACAGGATTCCTGCATTAATGCAGGAATCCTGTACAAAAGGTGTAGACACACCCCTATGTAGCCACATTTTTGAGAAAATTAATCAACAAATATTTAATGTGTTTTAGTAATGAATCGAACCTATCCTAGCAGTTTTCCCTGAATTAACGCCACCACGGTTTGTCAGGTAGTTTCTCGCCCATATCCCAAGGTTGCCCGATCATAGGTGTAACCAGCTGTAACCCCAATTCCTGCGCCCGCTTCGACACCCGTTCGATAGGCTCATACCAGGGATGCAAAGCCAGCGTGAACTTGCCCCAATGCACGGGCAACAACACTTTGGCCCCTAAGTCGAGAGCGGCCTGAGCGGTCTGCTCGGGCATCATATGGATATAGGGCCAGTTTTGGTTGTACTGCCCACATTCCAAAATCGCCAGGTCGAAGGGACCGTATTTCTCACCAATTTCGGCAAAATGCGTATCGTAACCTGAATCTCCACCCAAGTAAAACTTATAATGTGGCAACTCCAATACAAACGAAGACCAGAGGGTTTGTCCGCGCTTGAAGAGGCGCCCCGAGAAGTGCCGCGCCGGCAGGGCCGTCAGGCGGATGTCGCCTGGGAGTTGCGCCTCCTCGTTCCAGGCCAACTCCTGTATCATTTCGGGCGAGTAATCCCAGCGTTCCAGGTGCGCTCCTACGCCCAGCGAAGCCACAACCTGCTTTACTTTGGGACGTAATTTGCTGATGGTATCGTAATCAAGGTGGTCGTAGTGGTCGTGCGTAAGTAGTAAAATATCGATTTCGGGCATGTCATCCACGCTATAGACATTACTTCCGGGGTAGTTTTTACCAAAAAAAGAAACGGGCGAAGCATTCCCGCTGAATACCGGATCTACCAAGATTACCTTGCCCGCAATTCTGAGCAAATACGAGGAATGCCCAAACCAAACTACCGTGGCCTCATCAACTGGTAAGGTACTTAGGTCAACTTTTACAGAAGGCAGCGGCTGGCTCGGCTGGCGATCTTTGCCGGGCCGCAGATAATCCCGCATGCTGCTCGCCATACTACCTTTGGCCATGACGGGTGTGGGGCTAATATTTTGAAAAGCGCCTTCGCGGTAGTTTGAGGATTCTTTGATACGTTCCAGTCGGGCTCCGGTGGGTAGGTGACCAAAGACATGACTTCCCAGATATTTTTTTGCGATAATAGCGAGGGCTGATGACGACAGAAGTATGATAAAGAGAAGAGGCATAAGGAAATCCGGCGATTGATTTGAGAAGATTATTTCGAAAGGTAAGGAATTGACTTTCGTCTACTTTACCATCACCTTTTTTTCTCTTCCCGATTTCGGCAGGAAGCCAGAACGCAAACTACCAATAGTAAGAAAATAAGTCCATTTCGCATCATTCTGATAGTTAGTTTAGCATTGTCACCTTTGCCACCAAAAGTAGGCACCACCATCCTCCCTACTCTATCTCCTGATTCATCCTGAACGTTCGCCTATTTGATACCGTTATTACTCTAATTCCGGAATAAACTGGCAATAATCTTCATTTTCTCAACATCTGGAAAAACCCCGGCACATATGAATACTACTTCACCAAAAAAAACAAAGGATGATGAGGAGATCTTCATTCAGGATGAATGTGGCGATACCTTGTGGGATGCCGTATTAGTTCAACCCCACCTCAATCAGACAGTTCGCGAGGAACAATCGGCCAAAGACCCGAAGCGGAACTCCAAGCCTAAAAATTAACAAATTCCTGATTTTTAAAAACGTACTGAGCAGTGCAAATTCATTCTGTCAACGTCGGGCTGCCCCGTATGGTCGAGTGGGGCGGACGGATGGTTACCACGGGCATTTTTAAAGAATCCGTAGCCGGGCCAATCCCGCTGGATTTTGTCAATTTGCGGGGTGATCGCCAGGCCGACTTAACTGTTCACGGTGGGCCTGATAAGGCGGTTTATGCCTACGATCTGACGCATTATGCAGTTTGGAAAGCTAAAATTCCCCGCTCCGACTGGACGCCCGGACTTTTTGGTGAGAACATCACGACCGAAGGACTACTCGAATCCGAAGTACGGATCGGCGATCTTTTTCGGGCGGGGACGGCACTCTTGCGAGCGGTTCAACCCCGGTTTCCGTGTTATAAGTTAAACGTACGCTTCGACGATCCTGGCATGACCCGGCGATTTGCTCAACTGGGGCATCCAGGCATTTATTTTCGGGTGGTCGAAACGGGGCTCATTGCGGCGGGAGATACTCTGACACTTACAGAAGCCGCCGAAACTGACATCACGATCCAAACGGTAAACGATGTCGTTTCAAAACAAAAAGGAGATTACGAACTCATTGCCCGCCTGGCTTCGCTGCCGCATCTGGCCGAATCGCTACGCGCCAAGTTTTCCAATCACGTGTCGCGCCAACGAAGCCAGGATAAGCTATCGTGAGGTCTTAGTAAAAGTGGGCACCATACGCCAAAAGAAGATCTGTAAGGTCTCCATCCTGAACGTTCCCCTGCTAAACCCGGTTATAGTTCTCGATTCAGGCTCCGGCCAGAATCATTTTTTTTAGGTAAGAACCTCCAATCACTATATATCAAAATGGAAAAGATACATGCTACCACCGTCCTGGGCGTACTGCATAATGGGATGCTGGCCCTTGGGGCCGACGGACAGGCCACGATGGGAAATACAGTCGCCAAAAGTAATGTCAAGAAAGTCCGTGTCCTGCAAGGCGGTAAAATCCTGGTCGGCTTCGCCGGGTCCACGGCGGACGCCTTTTCGCTGCTGGAAAAATTTGAGGAAAAGCTCAACGCTTATGGTGGCAACATGAAACGGGCCGCCATTGAACTCGCCAAAGAATGGCGCACCGATCGCTACCTGCGCAAGCTGGAAGCGATGATAATTACGGCCAATCAGGAAGAAATTCTGGTCATCTCCGGCACAGGCGATGTGTTGGAACCTGAAAACGGTATCGCCGCTATTGGATCAGGCGGGAACTATGCCCTTTCTGCCGCCACTGCTCTTAAAAAGCACGCCTCCCAACTCACCGCCGAAGAAATGGTCCGTGAAGGGCTGATGATTGCGGGAGATTTGTGCATTTATACGAATCAGAACCTTACGGTGGAAAAGTTGGGGTAAAAAACAATGGTGTTATTAGAAACTGAAGGTTAAGGGTCAAACGGTTAATGGGTTAAAGGTTTCTAAATTGAGGCATCCATAAGAAAAGAAACCTTAGAGTTTCGATTACCCATTAACCGTTTGACCCTAATCCATCCTAATATTACAATTCCCCCAAAAGTACCAGCAATTCTCTAAGCCGAAGACTCACCGTGCGGCTGCCATCCGGCAGGTACTTGTGAGCGATCATCGTAAAACTAAGGCGTTCACCTTCCCTGGTAGTGACGTAGCCCGCGTAGGCGCGGGTGCCGCCGATAGAGCCACTCTTGGCCCGAACGTTGCCAGCGGCCTTAGTACGTCGGCCAATGTTTCGGACGGTTCCGGTTTCACCGAGAACGGCGATGCTATTGTAGAAATCAGTAAAATTCTTGTCTTTGGTGGCGGCGTTAAGGACATCAGTGAGATTCTGCGCCGTGAGTGATCCGGTAGGCGATAGGCCGCTGCCGTCTTTGACAAAAAAACCGCGCATATCAGCACCTTTTTTACGCCAATACTCCGCCTCGGCTTCGGCGGCATCGTCGAAGTCCGCCTTTCCACTGAGGCGAACACCCGCCGTTTTCAGGAAGGCATCGGCATAAAGATTAATACTCCACCAGTTAGTTTGTTGGGCAAGTTCACGCAATGTGGGCGAGCTGTACTGGTCAATGACAGTACGCGGAGCGGCAACAGCCTGATATTTTGGCAGTACGCCGGGCTCGCCTGCAATCCCGACACCGTCGGCTTTCAGGGCCAGGGTAAGCCCAAAAACTGCGGCGTAGGCCGGGCGGGGTACCGCCCCTTTGACAGTAAACGAGGTCGACCCGCGCGGTACGGTTCCGGTCAGCAGTACTTGCTCGCCCAGGGGACTGGCGTAGATATACACCTGATCGCCCGACCCGGCCTCGCCCGTAGTGACACGGTTTTCCATTTTCAGATAAGATAAATCGGGTTCCAAGCTAACCACCTCCGTCGGGTCGCCCACGTTGCGGCCCGCTTTGAAGGAAACACGGTAAAGATTTTCGCGAAAATTAAGTCCCTGCACCCCGGCACCGTAATAGTTACCCAAGTCTCCCCATACCCAGGTATCAGCCAGGTTTTTGTCATCAAAAATCGTAGGATCGGCCATGACCTGCCCTTGGACATAGCGGATGCCTGCCCGCCGAACGGCTACCGACCAGCGGTTGAGCAACTGGTCGCCATCGGGGACGCCGTCGAAACGGTCGCTGCCAAGCGACGGGTCGCCCGTGCCTCGTAGGTACAAGTTGCCGCGCAGCGTGTCCCGAACGATCTGTCCGTCGTATTCAAGGTAAGTTTGGTAGGTGTAATCCCCGCCCAGTACTGATAAAACAGTAGCAGTCGAGACCAGTTTCAGCGTAGAAGCTGACGGAACCGACTGTTCCTGATTAATACCCAGAATTGTGCGGCTATTTTTGGTAGATTTCAAACAAAACGCAAAAACGCCGTTTCGCATGAGTTCGGAATTCTGCAGTTCGACCACCGCATCCGAAAGGCGATCCAGGGCCAGCGAGTCTATGGCCTGTGCATACAGTGGATTGGAGTTCAGAGCCAGCAGGAAAACTACCAGCGATTTTTGAGTAAGGGCAAGAATTTTGTGGCGGAGATAACGGAGGGAATCAAACATTTGAGTGCGTTGGTAGGAGTGTTTTAGGCGGCGGCACCTTCTTTTTGGAATTTTCAGTATTGACGACTTGGAAAAAAATTCTACCCACGGGTTTAAATGAACCATGTATTAGGTATGATATGAATTTGTGCGAAATGAAGTTTCTCGAAGTGGAAGGCGGATTGCCACTTCATGGCTTTTTTTGTTTTTTACTATAACCGTAGCCAAAACTGGGTATTTAATCCAGAACATACCGTTTCCGAATAGCAATTTTGATTAACTTCGAGTTTCTTTCGTACCTATACAAAGTCATACCACCCAATTTCTTAGCCGCATTTTTCATTTATCACTTGTCCCCCCAAAATGAAAGACTACCACATGAATACTCCCTGGATAGATTCGCCCTTTTTCCAGCGGGAACTGGAAGAATCGCCACTGGATGAAGCCACCAAGGAAATGGCCCGCCAATACGCCGAGCGTGGCTACCTCATTGTGGAAACCGGGCTACCGGAAAGTACCTTTGACCGGATTATCGAGCTACTGGAGCCACACTATAACGATCCGAGGATTCAGGACGCCTGGAGAATAACGCCGTTGGTGAAGGAAGTAGCGGGCTGCGAGCGGATCATGGATATGCTGCGAATCCTGTATCGACGGGAGCCTTTTCCCTTCCAGACACTCAATTTTCATGTAGGTTCGCAGCAGAAAACGCATAGCGATTCTATCCACTTTTATTCGGTGCCACAGCGCTTTATGTGCGGGGTGTGGGTGGCCCTGGAAGATACCGACGAGTCGAATGGTCCGCTGCATTACTACCCTGGCAGCCACAAACTACCCTTTTACGACATGGCCGACATCAGCCTACAAGGTTCAAAAGACGTTACGCAATACAACCAATACCTCGTTTACGAGAACTTCGTGCAGGATTTGATGGAGGCTACCGGGCAAAAAAAGGAAGTTTTTCACGTCAAGAAAGGGCAGGCGCTGATTTGGTCGGCTAATCTGTTCCACGGCGGAGAACCCATTTTGCGTCCCGGAAGTACCCGGCATAGTCAGGTGACGCATTATTTTTTCAAAGATTGCATGTATTACTCTCCCATCTGGTCGGACCTTCCAATCGAGAAAATGTACATGCGCCGTCCGACCAACATCCTCACGGGCGAACTGATCGAAAACACCTACCTCAGCCAGCCCGTTACGGGTCGAACGGGTTATAGTCCGCTCACTGATTACAAGAATGGTCTTGAAAAAACGTTAAGAAATCTGAAGCGCAGCCTTTCCAAATAAAACTCAGATTTTCTAAGGGTAATTCTCTGCGCTTATTTCCTTTTAATATTTTGTACGTTATTTCAAAAACCTAGTTAACCATCAATAATGGATCATAACGACCAAAAAGGCACCGTTTCGCGGCGCAAATTTTTACAAAACAGTACTGCAGCGGCAGTGGGTGCGTCGGCCCTCGGCAGCTTTTTTATAGTGCCGCGCCACGTGCTGGGCAAAGGCTTCCGCGCCCCGAGCGATAAGCTGAACATCGCCAGCATCGGTATTGGTGGCAAAGGTTCTTCCGATCTGAGGAACACCTATAACAATGGCGCAGAGAATATCGTGGCCCTCTGCGACGTAGACTGGGAGCGCGGCAAGCAGAGCTTCGAAGCACATCCCAACGCCAAGAAATACAAGGACTTCCGCAAGATGTTCGACGAGATGGGCAAAGACATCGACGCAGTGACGGTCTCGACACCCGACCACCAGCACGCTGTGGCCATGATGACTGCCATGCAGCTCGGCAAGCACGTGTACGGCCAAAAGCCGCTGACACACGACATCTACGAAGCCCGAATGCTGACCGAAGCAGCCCGCAAGTACAAAGTTGTGACGCAGATGGGTAACCAGGGTGCTTCGAACCCCGGCCAGCAGCAAATGATCGATTGGTTCAAGAAAGGACTTATCGGCACCGTAAACGAAGTACATGTCTGGACCAACCGCCCCGTGTGGCCGCAGGGTATTCCGGTACCCGAGGGCAAAGGCCCTGCCCCTTCCACAATCGACTGGGATTTGTGGGTAGGCACGGCCCCCTGGGTAGAATACACTCCTGCCTACCACCCCTTCAAGTGGCGGGGATGGTGGCATTTTGGTACGGGCGCTCTTGGCGACATGGGCTGTCACCTGATCGATCCTCCCTTCCGGGTTCTGGGGCTGGGCTACCCCACAGAAGTAGAATGCAGCGTAGGTTCGGTGTTTCTGAAAGACTGGAACCCTGAGTACATTCCGGAGGGCTGCCCACCCTCGTCGCGCACGCAACTGAAATTCCCGGCCACTAAAAACAACAAATCGGAAGTTACGATGGTGTGGTACGATGGCGGCCTGCGCCCCGCCCACCCCGAATTGATTCCAGCCAACGATCCGCTGGGCGACGATGACAGCTCCAACGGCGCCATTTTGATTGGCGATAAGGGCGTGATGACCTGCGGTACTTATGGTCTGGTACCAAAGCTTTACACCAAAGACGGCAAAAAACTGGAAATGACCAAGAGCGGTGAATTCGATACCAAGTACACACCATTGCCTGAGTATGGTCACCATGTCGCCTGGACCGACGCCTGTAAAGCAGGTTTCAATAGTAAGGAACACAAAGAGTTGCGGTCGTCCTTCGATTACGCCGGGCCACTAACTGAAACTGTAATTATGGGTAATCTCGGTATCCGTAGTTATACGCTTCGTGAGCCGGGCCCAGAAGGAAAGGGTTTCACTTTCCCCGGTCGCAAAAAGCTGCTGTGGGATGGCAAGAATATGAAAATCACTAACTACGAACCCGCCAACCAGTTTGTAAAGCGTAACTATCGCGGGGACTGGACACTGGGAGCTTAATGCAAAGCGTAGTGGGTCGTTGACAACGTCCATGGGTGATTAACACATTCCCGTTCTTTTTGATAATTTGATGAGGTCTGTCGGTGTCTATTGGCGTCGGCAGACCTTCTTTTTTAGTAGAACTTCTCCTCCATTACCTTTTTTCTTATCAAGAAGAACCATAACCTCTGATGCAGGAAGTGATACAAGATTTTTGGCTTTGGCAGTTACTGGGGCGGCTGCACCCGCTCATCGTGCATTTTCCGGTAGGGCTGCTTTGCGTGGCCCTGTTCCTGGAAGTACTTGATTGGCGGAGCGGGAAAAACAGCTTCCGCGCTGGTACATCCGTGTTAGTTTGGATTGGGGCGGGTAGTTCAGTTGTGGCAGTAATCTTTGGCTTACTGCTGGCCAACCAGGAAGACTATGGCGGCGATGCGGTACTTTTTCACCAGTGGGCAGGGATCGCGACCATGTGGCTTTCACTGCTGACTTGGTGGCTGTTACGCTCGGGTCGCGTTGCTTTATACCGTAGTCTTCTAGTTTTTACAGTAGCCGGTGTTACGGTGGCTGGTCACCTTGGCGCCATGCTCACTCACGGAGAAGATTATCTAACCAGCGTCCTGCCGCTCGATAAAGAAGCACAGGAAACCGATTTTAACGTAAATCAATTCTCGTTCGCTTCCAGCAGCGGCCAGCCTCTTTCCGATACGCAGGTAGCAGAATTGAGCCTGGAAGTACGCTCCATCCTGGCGCACAACTGTTACAGTTGCCACGGAGCTACCAAGAGCAAAGGCGGACTAAGACTCGACAAGCGGGAATACATCGACAAAGGCGGCGAGAACGGTATCATCGTAGTAGCCCGTCAACCCGAAAAAAGCGAGTTAATCCGCCGTATCACGCTGCCCGTGGGTCACAAAGAGGCCATGCCGAGTAAAGGCAAACGACTTACGGATAAGGAGGTAGCCCTTCTCGAATTCTGGATCGAGGAAGGTGCGCCCTGGCCCAGCGGAGAAGAAAAGAGCATTTTCCGGGTTGCTCCGCTTGCTCCCCGCAATCCTACCCTACCACCTGTCACCGCCGGGCTTACAAATCCAGTCGACCGGTTCGTCAATGTTTATTTCAAAAATAACAACATCGACTGGCGCAAACCCGTGAGTGACCGGATCTATATTCGCCGGGTATTCCTGGATATCATTGGTCTGTTGCCGCCGCCCCAAAAAGTGGTAGCCTTCATGGCTGACACCAGGCCCGATAAGCGCGAAATACTCGTTCGGGAATTGCTAAACCGCAATGAAGATTACGCGCAGCACTGGCTGACTTTCTGGAACGACGCCCTGCGCAACGACTACTCGGGCACGGGGTACATTACAGGTGGGCGCAGCGATATTACCAAATGGCTCTATAACTCGCTCAAAACCAATAAACCTTACAACTGGTTTGTGCGTGAACTCGTCAGCCCTACCGAAGAATCAGCCGGATTCGTGAAAGGTATTAAATGGCGAGGTACCATCAATTCCAGCCAAAGGACTGAGATGCAGGCGGCCCAGAACGTGGCGCAGGTGTTTTTAGGCCTGAATTTAAAATGTGCTTCCTGCCACGACAGTTTCGTGAGCGACTGGAAGTTGGCCGATGCCTACGCCTTTGCCAATGTCTTTGCCGATACACTTCTGGAAATCAACCGCTGCGACCAACCTACCGGCAAAATGGCGGGACGAGCTATTCTTTTTGATGAGTTGGGAGAGATCAGCGTGGATGCTCCTACCGAGCAGCGGCTTCGCGAATTGGCCGATTTTCTGGTACAGCCCAAGGACGGGCGCCTATACCGGACCCTGGTCAACCGGATTTGGGAGCAGCTTATGGGGCGCGGCATCGTCGAGCCCGTCGATGTAATGGACAACCTGCCGTGGAGTCAGGACCTGCTTGATTGGCTGGCCTATGATTTCGTGCAAAATGGCTATGACATCAAAAAACTGATTTTCACTATCCTGACTTCTAAAACTTATCAAATGCCTTCCGTTAGTGTGAAGGAGCCGGATCTGCTCATGGCCCCCAATTACGTTTTCAACGGCATGGTACGCCGCCGCCTCACCGCCGAACAGTTCGCCGACGCCGTGAGCGTGGCCTTCAATCCCGTGTATCCCGACACCGCGGTGGTAGTTGAGCGCCTGCCCGAAACCATCACGCAGGAAATCCCTTTCCCCCGTGCCTCTTTGGTTAAAAACGACCCTTTTCTTACCGCTTTGGGTCGCCCCAACCGCGAAACAGTAAGTACCAGCCGAAGTTCGCAAGCCAATCTTTTACAGGCGCTTGAACTCACAAACGGGGAGAAGTTCAATTCTTCCATTGAGCAAGGTGCATCAAAGTGGCAAGCAAAGTACCCGCAGTCTGAAGCATTAGTAAAAGCGCTTTATCGCCGGGCGTTGAGCCGCAATCCGGTCCCAAAAGAACTGGCGGTAGCAACAGGAATCCTGGGCAAGAATCCCAGCGTAGAAGGAATTCAGGATTTAGCCTGGGCGATTGTGCTTCATCCTGAGTTTCAATTGATTTTTTAGAAAAAGCAGAATGGCGGCAGAAGCCATAAGTGAATCTATGCACTGCCCCATTGTCGAAGAGGGTAGTTTCAAGAATTTAACTGAGAGAGCATTATTTACCAAAGACGGGCAAGTTGCCCGTACCACATGATGAAATCGACTTGGAATCGCAGAGAATTTTTACAGCGCACAAGCGCCGCCACGCTGGCTGCTTTAGCGGCGGGTGCGCCGGTGTCCAGTTTTTTATCAAGTTGCAGCAAAGTGCAGGGCCGCACCGATGGCACCGCCGACACGGTGATCCTGTTGTGGATGGCCGGAGGCATGGCCCACACCGAAACTTTCGACCCGAAACGATATACGCCCTTTGAAAAAGATATGGAGGGCAACCGGGTACTAAGTACCTTTCCTTCCGTACCAACGGCCCTCGATGGTATCCACTTTTCCGAAGGGCTGGAATCCATCGGTAAAGTGATGGACAAAGGTACTTTGATTCGCTCTTACGTAGCCGCTGATCTTGGACATATCCTTCACTCCCGCCACCAGTACAACTGGCACACCTGCTACGAACCACCGCAAACCGTGGCCGCGCCGCACATCGGGGCATGGATTGCCAAAGAACTAGGCCCCAAAAACCCAGTAATTCCGGCTTTCATAGACATAGGACAACGGTTCACCGTTGGTGAAGCGGAGGAATTGAAAGCTTTTCATACCGCGGGATTTCTGGGCAATGAGTTCGGTCCCTTCTTCATTCCTGATCCGACGCAGGGACTGGATAGCGTCCGCCCGCCCGTAGGTATGGACGCCAAACGCTTCGAGCGACGCAATCAGCTATACAATGATCTGATCAGCAGCAGCCCGATGGGCGAGTATGGCAGCGACTACCAGAAGGAATCGCTGCGACGCTCGATGGAGCAAGCGTACATGCTCTTGAACTCACCTGAGGCCAAAGCCTTCGACCTAAGCACCGAACCGAAGGAAAGCTACGACAAGTACAACACCGGAAAATTTGGCCTGGGGTGCCTTTTGGCAAGGCGGCTCACCGAACAGGGAGCGCGCTTCATCAGCGTCACGACCGAATACGAACCATTCATGGGCTTTGACACCCACGAAAACGGACACACCCGTATGGCGGATATGAAGAAAATGATCGACGGCCCCGTGGCACAACTCATTCAGGACCTTGACAAAAGCGGTCACCTCGACCGTACGATGATCGTACTTGCCAGCGAGTTCAGCCGTGATATGATGGTGGAAGGTCGTCCCGATCAGAAGGTAAAGGAACAGGTCAACCAGCCGGATATTCTCTCCGACATGAAATTTTACGGGATGCACCGCCACTTCACCGATGGCTGCTCCATGCTCATGTTCGGAGGTGGCGTAAAGCGCGGCTTCGTTTACGGTAAAACCGCCGACGAGCGCCCCTGCAAATCCATCGAAAATCCCGTCAAGATCGATGGTATCCATCAGACAATCTACCACGCGCTGGGTATTCCGCCGGATACCAACTACGAGGTTGAGAGACGTCCTTTTTATACGACGCCGGATGGCAAAGGGCAGGCGGTGATGGAGCTGCTGGGGTAACAGGAGGTAGTTTTAATATCTACCTCCATAATGTACAATTCTGTACATATGCAAAACTCTATCTTTCAGCCATAAGAAAGTACCAAACGCCAGGCGCAACCCCCAAAACAATTTTCTTCCCTAACTTGCGGCGCAAATGAACGTCGCACACGAATGAGCCTGCAATCCTTTACCGCCCTCTGGACGCACCGCTACCGCAAGTATAGCCATATCGCCAAAGCGCATCTCCTGGCCTACCGGGCGCAACTTTATTTCAGTTCAAAAAAGCGCAGCCTGAATAAAGAGTTGATCGCCGTGGTTCGCACGGAGCACTTCGGCGATATTGTAGCCGTCGAGCCGCTGTCGCGCCAGATTCGGGCCTTGCACCCCGATGCCCATATCGTTTGGTTTGTCAAACCTGTTTTTCGGGAATTGGTGGATACCAATCCGAATGTGGACGAGTCGTTCCCGGAATTCTGCGTGACCCAGCGGCGGGTGCTGCTGGAAACAGGAGTTTTCGATAAAGTATACGAATTGCAATTCCGCAACAACAACCACTGTCCGGTTTGCGACGTGTTTGTAGAAAATCCGGTAGCGGTAGCGAAAGGTATAAATGTGCATACCTATTTCAACTTCGGGAATTTGCTGGAAGTATTTGCCAAAGTCGGCGGATTGCCGGTACCGGACGATGATCAGCCGCGGCTGTATTTGCAGGAGCGGCATCGTCGGAAAGTAGATTCCCTCGGTCTGCCCGAACGCTTCATCGCGGTGCATTGCCAGTCGAACTACGCTCCCAAAGACTGGCCCGCAGAGCGCTGGAACGCGCTACTCCCGGAAATAGCGGACAAGTACGAACTACCCATCATTGAAATTGGCCTGGCGAGTAATTTATCCGTCACCCACCCCGCTTACCGCAACCTATGCGGTCAATTGTCGATTCTCGAAACGGGGGAGGTGATTCGGCGAGCCGAGTACTTCATCGGGCTGGACAGCGGCCCGGCGCACCTTGCCAATGCCAGCGGCACTTTCGGCTTTATACTTATGGGTTCGTTGAACGAATTTACGGCCTACAATCCTTATTCCGGTGCCTATGGCAATGGGAAGAATTGCGTTCTGATTCGCCAGGAAGGTGTTCCCTGCTCGCAACTACCACTTGAAATGGTATTGAAAGCCATTGACCGGAAGCTTTCTGTTCCAGCAAAAGAGTAATTTCGTTTTTAGAACTTTATTATTTTCTGGCCCCGAAAATAGCGCTGCCTACGCGTACCATCGTACTACCTTCTATTACAGCAATCGGGAAGTCGTTGCTCATGCCCATTGAAAGTACTTCCATTTTCACTTTGTAAGATTCTGCGTCCCCACCTCGCCGGGCGGCCCCGTCTGGAACTTCGGAACTTCCCCCATTCTTCAATTCCTCAAACAATCGCCGCAGCCCGCCAAATTCTTTTCGAAGCTGGGATTCAGGCGCGTCGTAAGTAGCCATTCCCATCAATCCCAAAATACGGACATTATGCATAGCGGTAAATTCTTTGGAATCCAAAAGTTCCACTACCTCTTGCTCCGATAAACCAAATTTGGTTTCTTCCTCGGCGATATGGATTTGCAGCAGACAGTCGATGGTGCGGTTGTTTTTTTTGGCTTGCTTGTTGATTTCTTTCAGTACTTTGAGGCTATCTACCGAATGAACGAGTGAGACGAAAGGCGCGAGGTACTTTACCTTGTTAGTCTGCAAATGGCCAATCATGTGCCATTCGATATCCTTGGGCAGTACTTCGTATTTTTCCACCATTTCCTGGACCTTGTTTTCACCGAATATTTTACAGCCCGCATCGTAGGCTTGCTGCAAAATTTCGACAGGCTTGGTTTTGGTGACGGCCACCAGCGTGACACCTGGACTTAACTGGCCCTCAATTTCGGCAATATTTTCTTTAACGGACATATTCTATTTTATAATTCTGATTATTAGGCACTTATAATTGGTGTAAAAATAAAATGGTATATTTGCGGCTTAATTAAATTACCCTTTCTACCACGATTGCTTTAACCTAACTGAAACTTCGTATGGACTACAATCAAGATCAAAAACAAGACCGGCGAACCCTGCTTTGGGCAGCTTTGGCCGTTTTGGCTATTCTGAATGTCGTGCTGTTTTATTTCTACTACCAGGAAAGGCAGAACAACCGCGACAAAGATACCATCATCGCTGCCAAGACCGACGAGGTTCTGTCCACCAAGAACAAACTTGATTCGATCTCAGTGCAGTTGGATGCCAAAATTGCTGAAATCCAACAATTGGGCGGCAGCGTCGATTCGCTGATTGTATTAAAGCAGGAGCTGGAGCGCGATCGGCAGGCGCTGCGAAATGCCAATAATATCTCAGTCAAAAAATACGAAGATAAAATCCGGAACTACGAGTCAATCCTGAATCAGAAGGATACCGAAATCGCCCAATTGAAAGAGGAACTCGGCATAGTAACAGCCAAAAATGAGGAACTGAGCCAGGCCGTCACCGGCCTGGAAGGTGAAAAACAATTGCTCTCCGACTCAGTCACCAATTACGCCGTACAGAACCGCGAATTAAACGAGAAAGTAACGATTGCCTCTGCCCTGCGGGCCGAGAATATTACGGTAAACGCCCTTTCGTCCAAAGGCAAGGAGCGCGATGGGGGTAGTTACAAGGCCCGTCGCATCGACAAACTGAGAATTGACTTCCGTCTGGCCCCCAATGCCGTAGCCAAGCAGGACCGTAAAGAAGTATATCTCCGCATTCTCGACCCCGACGGCGCGGTACTGTCCGACATGGCCACGGGTTCGGGAGCATTTATCCACAATGGCCGGGAAATGATTTATAGTTCCAAGGAGTCTATCAACTTCAACAATACCGGCCAAACGATGGATATTATGTACGGCCGGGGCGGGGTGCCCTTCAAAGATGGCAAGTATACCGTTGAACTATACAGCGAAGGGTTCAAGATCGGGCAGGGAGACTTTACAGTCAAATAGAGTTGACGAGTGCACGCGTTTTTGTGGAGTAAGTTTCTTAAACCCCAGAATTTCAAGCTCGTAAACCCCTAAACTTTAAACTTTAAATGCTTCCATCTTGCTTTTTCCGTCGAAAACTCTTACTTTCGCACCCTCATTTTGAGAAAATTAACAAATAAACAATTCATTTCGTATGAACAATCAGTATGAAACGGTGTTCATTTTAACTCCCATCTTATCTGAGGCCCAGATGAGGGACGCCGTTGACAAGTTCCGCAAAATCCTCACCGACAACGGCGCGGAACTGGTACACGAGGAAGACTGGGGACTGCGCAAGCTGGCCTACCCTATCCAAAAGAAGAACACGGGCTTCTACAATTTGATGGAGTACACCGCACCGGGCAACCTGATCGCGGTGCTCGATACCGAATTCCGCCGCGATGAGCGTGTGATCCGTCACATGACCGTCGTACTTGACAAGCACGCCATCGCCTACAACGAGAAAAAGCGTAAGGGCTTGATGAACAAGCAAAAGGAAGCCGCCATTGATGAATCTCAAAAACCAGCTGAAGCATAAGCCATGACACTTGTAAACGAACCAATCGACAAGACCCAGAATCGCAAGAAGTACTGCCGTTTCAGAAAGGCAGGTATTAAATACATCGACTATAAGGATCCCAATTTCCTTTTGAAGCTCGTTAATGAGCAAGGCCGGATCCTGCCCCGTCGCCTGACCGGCACCAGCCTGAAGTACCAGCGTAAAGTGGCTCAAGCCATCAAACGGTCGCGCCACTTGGCTCTGATGCCGTTTGTAGCCGATCAATTGAAGTAATTACGTAAAAGAGACCCGAAATGGAAATTATATTATTAACAGATATTGCCAAAGTTGGCTATAAAAACGACATCGTGTCGGTCAAGCCTGGCTATGGTCGCAACTACCTGATTCCTCAGGGCTATGCTCTGCTGGCTAATTCTTCTAACCGTAAGGTAGTGGAAGAAAACATCCGCCAGGCGGCGCACAAGGCCGAAAAGCTGAAGAAGGAGGCCGAGGAAATGGCTGCTGCTATCGGTGAAGCGGAAATCAACATTCCTGCTGTAGTAGGTGAAAGCGGCCGCATTTTCGGTCGTGTTACCAATACCCAGGTAGCTGACGCTCTGAAAGCCAAAGGTTTTGACATCGACCGTAAGAAAATCATGGTGGATGAAGTAAAAACGGTTGGTACTTACGACGCTGTCATCGACCTGCATAAGGAAGTGAAGCACACGGTGAAAATCAACGTAGTTCCTGCTGAATAAGCACTGCTTGATCGTTTTTTTAAAAAAAGAGGCCTGGAATTGTCCGGGCCTCTTTTCTTTGCAGAATACGTAGTAATCTAAAAAATCTAAAATCAGGCTTTTCCATTCTTCATTAGCTCCGCGACGCGATCCCAATTGACGATGTCCCAGAACGCACCGACATAGTCGCCGCGCTTGTTCTGATATTTGAGGTAATAGGCATGCTCCCAAACGTCCAGGCCCAATAGAGGCGTCCCCTTGAACTCTGAGATTCCCATCAGTGGATTGTCCTGGTTGGGTGTCGAGCCGATGGCAAGTTTTCCATCCTGTTCTACCAGCCATGCCCAGCCCGAACCGAAGCGGCCCGTTGCTTCTTTTCCGAAGGCTTCTTTGAAGCTATCAAATGAACCAAACTGCCCGTTGATAGCGTCGGCGACGGCACCCGTTGGTGTACCGCCCTTACCAGGTGCCATCGCTTTCCAGAAAAAACTGTGGTTCCAATGGCCGCCACCGTTGTTACGAATCGCTTCGGGAGCATTGCCGATATTTTTCAGAATATCGCTCAGGCTCATTTTCTCGTACTCCGTACCGGTTACGGCTGCGTTGAGTTTGTCCACGTATCCTTTAGCGTGTTTGGTATAGTGGATTTCCATCGTTTGCGAGTCGATAGAAGGCTCCAATGCTCCAAAGTCGTAAGGAAGGGGGTTTTGAGAAAAAGGAGCCATCATCTCGGCACTTTCCTTGGAAGAAGTCTGGCAGGCCGACTGCGTGGACAATGCGCCAACGGCCAGTGTGGTACCCGCCAGCGAACGTAAAAACTCGATTCGATTCATTTTTGGAAGAGGTTAGAGTTTGAAAAAGAATTAAAACATATTTAAAAGGTTTGCCGGGCCTTTTCAAAACCATTAAGGCATCAATCCTGTAAAGTTCTGGGAAAGAATTTTAAGATTGGGCAAAAAAATAATTCCGTGCAGGATTTACACGGAATTATTTCTAATCGAAAAACAGGGATGCCAGGCTCACTCTTTCAGTGTTACCGTCCGAGTTACTTCATTAAATCCACCGGGAATCAAATTTCCGCTGGCATCAAGGAGCTCAAGCTTGACGGTTACCTCACCTTTGGGCAGCCCCTTGATGACTTGTGGCGCCCACTCGGTAATCATAAATTCCTTGCCGTTGATAGTAGCCCGGACCTTATTACCATTTTCCGATAAGGTAGTATTTAGTAAAAAGAAATCGAGCAGCAAATTTTCGGTGTCCGCACCGCTATACTCTCCTTTGGGGCGGCTGTAAATCAAAGTTGGCTTATCCAGATCGACATTCATGTTGTCCGTTCCGGCATCGCCAACCACTATCTTTTTGGCAACGAATGAATTACTATTCTTTACCGATTCGTGATAGGAACGGCTTAGGAAAGCCACCAGATAATGAGTTCCCGCCGATATTTCTTTTTTAAATTCAGGCTCATAATGCGCCGAATAAGGATCATTATCCAGGATAAAGTGAATATGCTGTCCTTTGCCAGAATTAGCCAGCATACTTTTCACCGGGCTGTCGGTCTGTGTTCCTAAATCGTAATCACCAACTTTGAACGCAAAATCAACCTCACCCGCAGTACTTATATTGGTTTCGGTTGGCCTTTCCAGAGTCAGAGAAGACGCAGGAAATTGCGCCGAACCTTCCAGTCTTTCCATGGTAATAGCAGAACTGTCCTGCATGGCCGTATCTGTTTCACCATCGCTTGTGTTGGATTGCTGGCAACTCGCAGCCATTACAGAGACAATTGCCAGAACGCTTAATAATTTGATTTTCATTGTTTTGGTTTTTGGATTGATAAAAAACATTTTACACCTGAAGAACAAAACAATTGTACCTTACTATATTTCTGGTTGATTACCAGAGAATAAGCAAAATCTACTTAAAAAGCTAACCATGCGTGATTCCCAAATACAAGTACTAATCGTAGGCCACGCGGCTCACGATACTTCTGCCCAGTGTCACTTCATCGGCGTATTCAAGGTCACCACCAATAGGTACTCCCCGGGCGATGGTACTAATCTTTATCCCCGTGGGTTTTAGCTTTTTCTGAAGGTAAAAGGCGGTCGTATCACCCTCCATCGTAGGATTAAGGGCTAGAATAACCTCCTTCACTTCCTCATTGTCGATTCGACTTAATAAAGACTCAATGTTAAGGTCAGCGGGGCCAATGCCTTCCAAAGGAGATATAATCCCTCCCAGAACGTGGTAAGTACCATTAAACTGGCTTGTATTCTCGATTGCCAGCACATCACGGGTATCTACGACCACACACAGTAAAGAAGGGTCACGCTTGGGACTACTGCAAATATTACAAAGTTCACCGTCGGATATGTTATGGCAGCGACTGCAAAAACGGGTTTGGGTGCGCATGGCCAGCAATGCATCCGCCAGCGTCCGGGTTTGTGGTTCCTCCCTTTTCAGCAGGTGTAAAGTCAGGCGAAGGGCCGTCTTCTTACCAATACCAGGCAACTTGGAAATCTCGTTGACGGCATTTTCAATCAATTGCGAAGGGTAATTCATACAGTAGCGGGCGTGAAGTAGGCAGTAGCAGCATCAAAGGATTTCTGCCGAGATGCCCCGACGGCAAATCTCATTCCGCATCCCTACCAGTGAATCAAATTCACCTTCTTTCACAGAGCATTTTCCCTTGAAATGGATAATCAAAGTACATTGCTCGGCTTGCTCCGGGGCATGATCACAGACTTTAATCAGTGTCTCAATCACCCAGTCAAATGTATTTACTTCATCATTGAACACCACGAGCGAGCGCACTTCCGTTTCCACGGTTTCTTCCAAAAGTTCAATGTCGGTATCTATATCAGTTTGCATTCCAGTCAAATTTACGTTTGCTTGCAAAATTAATCAAAAAACAGCACTTTTCGAAGGTTTATGCCCTTTCAAAACCAACAAATTACCCAATAAATGGCTTAGTCCGGCCCCTCCTGTATTTCACTATTCATCACTTTTCTATTAATGAATCCTTACATTGCCCTTGCTATTCTGGTCGCTTACTTCGGGATGCTGATTCTCGTCTCTATCTACACTTCCCGGGGTGCCGACACCGCTACTTTTTTTACCGCCAACCGTCAGTCGCCCTGGTACCTCGTGGCTTTCGGAATGATTGGTACTTCATTGTCCGGTATCACTTTCGTATCGGTCCCGGGCGCGGTGCTGAATATTCAGTTTTCCTATTTTCAGGTAGTTTTGGGCTACATTCTGGGCTACCTAGTAATAGGTACTATACTCATGCCACTATATTACCGGCTGAATCTTATTTCCATTTATTCGTATTTCGATCAGCGCTTTGGTTTCTGGTCTTATAAGTCGGGGTCGGCATTTTTCCTGCTGTCACGTACATTGGGATCGGCAGTAAGACTTTACGTAGCCGCGGGCGTATTACAAATTGCCCTGTTCGGCCCCCTGGGTGTGCCGTTTGAAGCCGCCGTGGCAATCACTATCCTGCTGATTTGGATATATACATTCAAGGGCGGTATCAAAACGATTATCATCACAGATACACTTCAAACTACCTTTCTGGTCACGGCGGTTGTACTTACCATCGTGCTCGTAGCTCGTGAACTCAACCTTTCTGGCTTTTCCGAGATGGTTTCCACCGTCCGCGATAGCGAGTACTCCAAGATATTTTATTGGAATGCCAACGACCCAAAAAACTTCTTCAAACAGTTTTTTGGCGGGGCATTCATAGCCATCGTGATGACGGGCATGGATCAGGATCTCATGCAAAAAAACCTTACCTGCAAGAATATCGGCGAAGCGCAGAAGAATATGTTCTGGTTTACAGTCGTGTTAGTTGTCGTCAATCTGCTCTTCCTGTCGCTGGGGGCCTTACTGTACCTCTATGCGGCTGAAAAGGGAATTCCTTTCCGGGAAAAGACGGGTGATTTTTGTCCTATGCTGGCTCTCAACAATCTTGGACTACTGGTGGGAATTACTTTCCTGCTCGGAATCACCGCCGCGACCTACGCCAGTTCCGACTCCGCCCTGACTGCACTGACAACCGCTTTCTGCGTGGATTTTATGAACGTAGAAGGAAAGCCCGAAGCCCAGCGATCGCGGATCAAGTTCTGGGTACATATCGGTTTTTCGGTGCTCTTTTATCTGGCAATTTTGGTTTTTAACCAACTGAACAGCAAAGAAGTAATTACGGCGGTATTCGATCTGGCGGGCTACACCTACGGACCTCTGCTGGGCCTTTTTAGCTTCGGCATGTTGCTGAAACTACCCGTCCGCGATCGACTCGTGCCGATCGTCTGCATTGTCGCGCCGATATTGACCTACATCATCAACCAAAACTCAGCCGCCTGGCTGGACGGCTATAAATTAGGTTTCGAGCGGTTAATCTTGAATGGCGTATTGGTATTTATCGGTCTATGGCTGATATCGCTGGGAATGCGTGGAAATCAATTGCGCAAACTGTGAGAAAAGATGTGAAATCAGTTCCCCATTTTTCTAAAGATGGGGAGTTTGTTAAGTCTGGTTTGATTTTTTATCAGTGGATCGCTGTAAAATCAAACGAAACTACACATACAAGACTTTCATGGAAGCATTGCTATTCTTTATGGCCTCGATCACAGCGGGCATCTGGTGTTCCTACTACGTAGAATATTTGGAAGACAAGAAAATGAAAAACGAATCGAATAAGCAGCTAGGTTTATAACAGCTCAATTCCCGGATCCCAAAAATATTCCTGAAAGGCGACCAATTGGTCGTCTTCTATTTTTACACCTTCTGCTTCGAGTAACTCCTGCATTTCGGTGCTGCTCCCAAAGAAATTTTTTCCGGTCAGAACTCCGTTTCGGTTAACTACCCGATGGGCGGGTACATCAGGCCTTCCATGAGCGTTGTTCATGGCCCAGCCTACCATACGGGCGCCTCGTTTTGATCCCAAATACGCCGCAATGGCACCGTAGGTAGTTACCCTACCCTCTGGCACGAGCTTAACTACTTCATAGACATTCTCGAAAAAGTCACTTTGCGCCATCAGCTGCCGCGATTTTTTCTTCTACTTCCCTGACCAATTCTTCGTACCAGGCTTCACCGTAAGCCCGGATGAGTGGCTCCTTCAAAAACTTATAAAGGGGTACACCCAACTCCGCGCCAAAGGCACAGGCAGGGTTACAGATATCCCAACGGTCGTAGTTGATGGCATGGTACTGTTCATACTTGGTGACTCTGATGGGATAGAGATGACAGGAAATGGGTTTTTTGAAGTCGATTTTGCCATCGTTGTAGGCTGCCTCAATGCCGCATTTCAAAATATTCTTATCATCGTAAAAAGCGTAAGCGCATTCTTTCCCCTCGATCACGGGCGTAACTATATCGCCTTCCCAATCTTTGGTATAAACGCCTTCGGCCGCAATGACGGCCTTACCTTTTTCAGACAGGTAAGGCTCCACGTGGCGGTATATCCGCTTCATGACAGGTAGTTCATGATCTTCCAGGGGTGCTCCCGAGTCGCCCTCTACGCAGCAAGCGCCCTTGCACTTATCGAGATTGCAAACGAAGAACTGGTCGGCAATGTCGTCGCTGATGCAGGTATTATCAATTAGAATCATGGTATTTGTAGGGTAGCAAAGTTTCAGAGTAGCAAAGTGCATTATTCCCAGTGGCGCATCCTACTTTGCTATCTTTGGGCGGCTCCACTCAGAACTCAATCACTTATTTTCTAGGTATCTTCAAAGTCTCTCCCAACTTCACATTACTATCCGCCATATTGTTGAGGTTCTGGATTTCCTGCATGGAAACACCATAGTTTTTGGAAATACGGAATAGCGTTTCTCCCGATACTACTTTGTGCATAATGTAATCTCCCGACCTTACGGGTGCACGGCTGGCGGTGGCAGCCGGATTTACGATCAGTTTCTGCCCCACGGCCAGTTTATCATTGGTAGTTAGCCCGTTCCAGGCCAGCAGGTCGTTGACCTCGACGTTGTAAAGTTTGGAAATGCTATAATACGTCTGTCCCGATTCAACAGAGTGGTAGTTGGGATTGGAACTACCCGAAGCAGCGGGAGGACTGTACGTTGTGCTGGGACGGCTGGTCGAAGTACTTGGGCTGCTGGTGGTCGGACTCGGATTGCTCCGCGGCGTAGCCGGACGAGCCGTGCTGGTTCGGGCGGGTTCGGAGTCGAAAGCCGGCGTTTTATCCCCGGCGCCCTGCTGTTCGATAATAACGATACGGTCGTTGTTTGCGCTCGATGTGCGGGTTGGGTTTGTAGTAGCTGATGTGCTAGGCTTGGTGTAAACACCGCTCTCGCGCGGTGTTTCTTCGGTTACCTCAGGCGAGCTCACATCAGGAGTATTTGCAGGCTCAGTAGTTGACTCATCGGCCAATATAGGCTTGTACTTTTTTCTTTCGCTGGCGTTTTTCGGTATATCGCTGGTAGAACCAATAAGTTCCGGCTGCGTGTTCGTCCGGTCGGCGGGCGCGGTGATATTGGGAGAAGGGCGACCCGGCGCAGAACTCCCCGCTGGGGGCACGCTAATGATTTCGACAGGTTTATTAGCCGGCCTCCGTTTCATCAGCCACATGACCCGTCCCGTTTGCAAACGCTGGTTGCGGTTACTAATACGATTGTATTTCAACAGACGGCCCGTCCTGACGCCATAAATCTGGGAAATACTACGGATGGTTTCTCCTTCGCGAACCGTATGGAACGGCACCATGGCTTTTTTGTTTTTCTTGGCCAAATAATACACATCGCCAGGAACCAACGGATCGCGGCTTCCCAAATCATTGTATTTCAGAAAACTGGATGTCCTGACTTTGGCCGCTTTGGCCAGATCGGCAGCCTTGTCGCCGGGCCGGGCCTGAATACCGGGCAGACTGTTGATTTCGTAAAAAACCGGGTCGTTGCGTCCTTTCAGCTGGACACTTGCTTTGCTCAAAATCGGAAAACCAATGTCTTCGTCGGCGAAACTAACGGTTGGATCTTCGCGCGTGATTAGAAGCAATTCACGAACGTTATTGATCTGATCTGAAGCTACGGGCAGAGTCACAATATAGTCTCGGTCGGCAGGGATTTGGTCTGAGTCCGTCCATAAATTGTAGCGACGTATTTCGAGCGGGTCAAGGCTTAGCTCACGGGCAATGGAAGAAAAAGACCGCCCCCGGCCTTTGCGATATTCCAGCAAAACCACGGAATTGGCGGTGCGATAACGTTCCATGCCTGCTTCCAGCGCAATTTTGTGGGCAAAAAAGCGCAGCACGTATTGATCGGTCTTGCCATCAAGCGTAATTTCCTTGGCGTAAGCCCAGTTTTTCGGGATAATTTCTTTGATACCCCCTACTCCCAAATAGTAAGAATACAGGGCCGATACCCAGTTATTGTATTGCTCGTTACTCCGTTTCAGATAGCGGGCGGCGGCGCGGGTAGAAGCGGTAATGCTCTTGCGTTCATCTACCTGATTGTTTACCAAAAGGCCTAACTCCTGCGCGGTTTCTTTTTTGAATTGCCAGAAACCCACGGCGTCGGATGTGGACACGGCGTCGGGCGTGAGCGAACTTTCCTGCACGGCCAGGTACTTGAAGTCGAGAGGTACTTCTTCTTCAATCAGGACACCTTCCAGAATAGGAAAGTAGAGAATGGCACGATCCATTTTGGCCTCCCAAAATCGCTTGTTCGACATTAGACTGCGAATGTCGGCTTCGATCGCCCGCTTCGCTCGGTTGTCGAACCGGACATTGATGCCGCCGAACATGACGTTGTCAGGGACATCGGGAATTTCCTGTGCCTGCACACTTGGCCAGCCGATAGCCAATGCGCAAAGAATCGCTATAAGCTGGCGAAATGGGTTGATAGTTCTGTAATTCATAGGGTTAGAATAAGGTATACAATTCAAAGTACCTGGGCAATCATAATTCCGTCTCTCAAAGGGAGAAGAAGACATTTGACCCGCGGATCATTTCTGACATAATCATTAAAGGCCAATAAAGCCGGAGTTTCCTTATCGGGCTTGTGCGCAAGCGGATCGGCGACCTTGCCGCTCCAAAGTACATTGTCGGCCAGAATTAATCCACCGGGCTTTATTTTTTCTATCATTAAATCGTAATAAGCACGATAATTGACTTTATCGGCGTCGATAAAAACCAGGTCGAATACTTCTTCGAGCGTGGGAATGATGTCGAGCGCTGCCCCAATGCGGAAATCGATGCGGGAGGAGAATTCGGATTTGGCAAAAATATTTCGGGTAAAGTTTTCCAGTTCTTCGTTGCGATCCAAAGTGATGAGCAGGCCGTCGTCGGTCAGGCCTTCGCAAAGACAAAGTGCAGAGTAACCGGTGTAAGTACCAATTTCAAGAATGCGCCGTGGTCGTAGTAGCCGGGAAAAAAGGGCTAACAATCTGCCCTGCGCGTGTCCGGACAGCATCCGGGGGCGCATAATTTTGGCGTGAGTTTCGCGGCTAACGTGTCGCAACAGATCACTTTCGGACTCGGTATGCGCCTCGGCGTAGGCCTCAATTTCCCTGGGTAGAAATTCCATACGGGGAGCGACGGCAGAAATTTAGTAGGTAACCATCACTTCAAATATACCAAACAACGCCGATTTTCCCGAATTCTTATAAAAAATGCGGGGATCTGAGACCCGTTTTTGTCCCGATGAAGTTACCGTGCAGAGCAAAGTTTAGCGTTTTCTGGATAGGTTGAACGTTACTTTTTGGGGATTTTCATCGTTTCCCCGAGTATCACGATGTTACTGGACATATTATTGAGTTGCTTAATCTTGCCCATATCTACATTGTAAATCTGGGCAATCCGGAAAAGTGTTTCGCCTGGACGCACTTTGTGGAGTATGTACTGGTCTTTGACTACGGGAGCACGAAAGGAGTCGGGAACAGGACTGACGATCAGGCGCTGCCCAACTTCAAGTAGATTTCGGGTTGTAAGATGATTCCAGGCAAGCAAATCGTTTACCTCTACATCGTAAAGCTGCGCAATGCTAAAATATGTCTGTCCGAATTCTACAGTATGATACTCGGGAGACACGCTACTACCCTTTGACTCCTTCTCTCCGGATTGGGTTAGTGCAGGTAGGTCAGGTTCTGTTGTCCGAATTACCTTTATGGGTGTCGATCCGGGAACGGCCACAGCAGCTGTCGGTTCTTTGATTTTAGATATCACTACAATTAACATCTTGATTTCTTCATCGGAAGACATTAAATCCTTCAAAAGAGCGCTGACTTCCTCCTGCTCGTTCACGACTGTAATGGGTATTTTATACGCTGGTCGGGCCATTGTCGAATCTTCGGGCTCATTGGCCAGAGATTCGGGAGTTACCCTTGTAGTGGCGTTTGAGTCGTTTTCCACCGACTGTGGCGAGCGGAACGAACTACCAGGTACTTCCAGATCGCTGCTGTCAACTCCGCTAATGGCCTGTGAACTATCAGCAGAAATTTCGTTCTGTGGGTAAGGACGACTTATTATTTCTACCGGCATATCCTCAGGACGCTGTTTCATGAGCCACATAAGCCGGCCAACCTGCAAGCGCTGATTGCTGTTATTGATTCGGTTGTATTTCAGCAGTTGGCTGGCTCTAACCCCATAAAGTTGAGAAATACTCCAAATCGTTTCTCCTTCCCTGACCACATGAAAAGGTATCACGGCTACCTTATTTTTTTTTGCCAGATAATACACCGCTCCCGGCGTGAGTGGTCCGGGGCTATCGAGATCGTTGTATTTGAGAAAACCCGACAAACTTACTTTGGCTGCTTTGGCCAGGGCGGCGGCATCGTCATCCAATCTGGCCTGTACGCCCGGAAGCCCGTTTATTTCATAATAGGTAGGATCGTTGCTTCTTTTGGATGAGATGCTCACTTTTCGTAAAACTGGAAAGCCAATATCCTCTACTACGAAATTAGCTGGTACAGGAGGGGCCATTTTACTGGATAGCTTTTGCAGTATCACTTCCTTCCGGTTGAAAGGCACCGGTAACATGACTGTATAGCCATCGTCGGGAATTTTATCTGCCTCGAGCCAGCGATTATACTGGCGGAGCTCGACAGGATCAAGGGTAAACTCGCTGGCTATGGATTCCAGAGTACGCCCCCCGGCATCAGGATACTGAAGCAGAACAGTTGTGTCTGAATACGATTGCTGAGCCGCCTCGATCGCGATTTTATGAGCGAAAAAGTTGAGAATGTATTGGTCCATGCGACCGTTGACCATCACCTCTTTAGCATAAGACCAACTTTTGGGAATGTTTCTGTTATTGACATCAATCCCTGAATAATACGTGTATAACGTCGAGAACCAGTTATTAAAGTGGGAATTGCTGCGCTTAAGCAGGCGCGCGGCTGCGTGGGTCGAGGCGACGATGTTCTTGCGCTCGTCCACCTGCTTGTTCATTATCAGCCCCATTTCGGCGGCAGTTTCTCGCTTGAATTGCCAAAACCCTACTTCTGCAACAATGGAAACCGCATCGGCCATGAGTGAACTCTCCTGAACGGCTAAGTACTTGAAGTCGAGTGGAACGCCTTCCTGGGTAAGTATATCTTCAAGGATAGGAGAATATAGTGCCGTGCGGTTAACTTTTGATTCCCACAATCTTCTGTCAATCATGAGCCCCTGAATATTAGCTTCGATAAGCCGTTTTGCCCGCTTATTGAAGTGGACATTTATTCCACCAAAAATCAAATGATCCGGTACGACTGGGAGGGGCTGTGACTGCGCTCTACTTGGTAGATAAATTAAGACTAGTGTGGTAATAATAAACAGAAGTTTCCTTAGGAATAAGGAAAAAACAAGCTTTGCATTCATGATTTGACCTATTAGTGTGTGTGTAGTTTTTGGTCTGCGTACTATAGAAACTGCCTATAAAATCATCATACCAGCCCTGACTGGAAATCAAGCTGACTTTTCCATGATTTATCCGCTCCTTTTATACTGAATTCAAAAGGTACAGCGGCATGCTTACCAGGATTTTGAGAAGCATAACTTATTACCTTCCCGAGCCACAACGCCTTGCCGGCTGAGATGAGCCAACCTAGTTTTACTTTCAGACTGTCAGTTCGTAATAAGAGCAATAATTGTTTTTTTCAGCGTCAGTTAAGGTATGTAGGTATCGATAAGGAGGGGAATGGTACTTAACTTAGAGCGAAGGACAATACAAGAAGCGTATTCGGGTAGAGCAAAAAAATTCGAATGAGTCCCCTTAACTCCCGGTTTCGCAAATGCGCCGGGACTGGGTCAATCGTAAAAACAAGGCTGGTAAGCGGTCGTGAGGTTGGCAGGAAAGTATGCGTAGAATTTGGGCATGCGTTTCCCTGCTTACGTCCGTGAGCAGATAATTTTTAATTTTCTTGTTCAGTGTGTGCCAGGGCATTCGCCCCATTTTTCCTGGTTAAAAATTTTATGCGGGAGTGATCGCAGTAATTCAGTAAACTACCATCCCTTCAAATAAACCAACACAACGCTGGCTTTCCCAAATTCCTGCAAAAAAGCCCCGATATTTAATGCCTTTTCGATCTAGACAACTACTGTTCGAGCAAATGCTGGAGATACTTCCCGTAGCCACTCTTTACCAATGGCGCGGCAATTTCGCTGAGCTGATCCGCAGAAATAAATCCCATGCGGTAGGCCACTTCTTCAATACAGCCGATTTTCAAACCCTGCCGCTCCTCGATGACCTGCACGAACTGGCCGGCCTGCATCAGCGACTGGAAAGTACCCGTGTCGAGCCAGGCCGTTCCGCGGTCCAGTACGCCGACTTTCAGTTGACCGCGATTCAGGTACTCGCGGTTGACATCCGTTATTTCCAGCTCGCCGCGTGGCGAAGGCTTAATATTTTTGGCAATTTCCACGACCTGATTATCGTAAAAGTACAGCCCCGGAATAGCGTAGTTGGATTTGGGCTTTTCCGGCTTTTCCTCAATGGAAATCGCTTTCAAATCCTTGTCGAACTCCACCACGCCATAGCGTTCGGGGTCCTGCACCTGATAGGCGTATACCACGCCCCCTTCGGGATCATTATTAGATTGCAGAAGCCGGGTAAAACCCGAGCCGTAGAAAATGTTGTCGCCCAGGATTAGCGCCACTTTGTCGTTGCCGATAAAGTCGGCTCCGATGATAAACGCTTGCGCCAGTCCGTCAGGACTAGGCTGCTCGGCATACGAAAAAGAACAACCAAGCCGCTCACCGTCACCGAGTAGTTTTTCAAAGTGCGGCAGATCGTGCGGCGTCGATATGATCAGGATTTCCCTAATCCCCGCCAGCATCAGTACCGACAGCGGATAATAAATCATTGGCTTATCGTAAACCGGCATCAATTGCTTGCTGACGGCCAATGTAAGTGGATGTAGTCGCGTGCCGGATCCCCCGGCGAGTATGATTCCTTTCATTGAGTTGACGGTTGACAGTTGACAGTTGACAGGGCTTAAGTTAGTTTTCAAAGAAAATGCTAACTCTTCACCGTCCACTGTCCACTGTCAACTAGTTTAACCGTACATTTCTTCGTAGTACTTTTTGTAATTACCCGACGTCACATTATCAAGCCATGCCTGGTTTTGCAGGTACCAGTCCACGGTTTTTTCAAGACCTTCCTCGAATTGGAGGGAAGGTTCCCAGCCTAGTTCGGTTTTCAGGCGCGTGGCGTCGATGGCGTAGCGCAGGTCATGGCCAGCGCGGTCAGTGACATAGGTAATGAGCGCTTTGGCGGTGCCGGGTTCACGCCCCAGCTTTTCGTCCATAATCTTACAGAGCAACAGCACCAGATCGAGGTTTTTCCACTCATTATGGCCGCCGATGTTGTAGGTCTCTCCCACTTTTCCCCGATGAAATATCGTATCAATGGCGCGGGCGTGGTCTTCGACATAAAGCCAGTCCCGTACGTTTTCACCTTTGCCATACACAGGCAGCGGCTTTTTCTGCATGATGTTGTGAATCATCAGCGGGATCAGCTTCTCGGGAAAGTGGTTGGGGCCGTAGTTATTGGAACAATTGGAAATCACCACGGGCAACTTGTAAGTATTGTGGTAAGCCCGCACAAAATGGTCGGACGACGCCTTGGAGGCCGAATAGGGCGAACGCGGATCGTAACTGGTCGTTTCCAGAAAAAACTCATTGGGATCGTGTAGTTCGCCGTAGACCTCATCCGTCGAAACGTGGTAGAAAAGACGGTTGGTCGCACCATGGTTATCCAAGTCGCCCTTCCAGGCTTTCCGGGCGGCGTTGAGCAGGTTGACCGTACCGATCACGTTGGTGACCACAAACGCCAGCGGATCACTGATGGAGCGGTCAACGTGCGACTCGGCAGCCAGGTGAACGACCCCGTAGAAATCATGCTCCGCGAAAAGGTCGTCCAGAAAGACGGCGTCGGTGATGTCGCCTTTAACGAAGGTGTAGTTAGCCTTGTCCTCTACATCCCGCAGGTTTTCCAGATTTCCTGCGTAGGTCAGCGCATCGAGATTATAAATATGGTAGTCGGGATACTGATTCACAAACCGCCGCACCACGTGCGAACCAATGAATCCTGCCCCACCCGTTATCAGTATTTTTTTCATGAAATTTTTGAAGGGTTGAAGGGTTTAAAAGTTGAAGTGGAACCTTAAACCTTTCAACATTTAAACTTTTAAACCAATTTTAACTGCCAGCGCCAGGCATCTTGCAGAGATTCGGCTAGTGATTTCTCAGCTTTCCAGTCCAAAACGGTATTGGCCTTATCCGACTGCGCCCAAATTTTTTCGACATCGCCGGGACGGCGCGGACCAATCGTATAGTTAAGTTTCACCCCGTTGGCCTCTTCAAAAGTATTGATCAATTCCAGGACAGTATTGCCGTGGCCCGTGCCAACGTTAAATACATCGTAGAAATTATCCTCCGTTTGTTTTTCCAAAAGCTCGATAGCCTTCACGTGCGCTTTGGCCAGGTCTACCACATGAATAAAATCACGAACGCAGGTACCATCCGAGGTATCGTAATCGTCGCCGAACACCACCAGCTTGTCGCGCAAACCCGCCGCTGCCTGGGTAAGGTACGGTACCAGATTACTGGGCACGCCGGAGGGTAGTTCGCCGATTTCGGCCGAAGAATGCGCCCCAATCGGATTGAAATAGCGGAGCGAAATGGCTTTCAGTTTCGGTTTGGAATGTACGTAATCGCGGATAATGTCCTCGCACATGACCTTGGTATTACCATAGGGAGAAGTAGCGGGCTGGCGTGGTGTATCCTCCGTAACGGGCAGCGCCTCGGGCTGGCCGTACACTGTGCAGGAAGACGAGAAGACGAAATTACTGACCCCAAATTCGTGCATGATTTTCAGCAGTACCAGCAGAGAGTCGAGGTTATTCTGGTAGTACTTTAAGGGCTTCGCAACCGATTCTCCCACGGCTTTGTAAGCGGCAAAATGGATGACACCGTCAAATTTTTCCTTTTCAAAAAGCTGCTTTACCGCACTTTCGTCGGTACAATCAATTTCAAAAAAAGGAATGTCCTGCCCAATAATATTTTTCAGGCCTGTCAGCACCTCCCGATTGGAATTGTAAAGATTGTCGGCAATGACGGGCTGGTAACCTGCCGCCTGCAATTCTACTACGGTGTGCGAACCAATGAATCCCGTTCCGCCGGTAACGAGTATTTTCATGCAATCATTTTGGGTAAATGGGCCTCTGCATGCCCGTTTTGGGGTCGAATCGGTATTTTTTTATCGGGCAAAAGTAGAAAATTTGACCGCTATTCAAAAATTGTTTTTATTTAAGAATTCGTAAACGGGAATAGAAACGAGGAGCCATGAAGGAAAATGAAATAAAGGCGCTGGTCTCGCTGCTGGACGACGACGACGCAGAAGTGACCACGCTGGTCGAAAATAAAATACGTTCAATGGGCAAGGGCATCATTCCATTTCTGGAAACAGAGTGGGAAGAAAGCTTCAGCCCCATTGCACAGCGTCGCATCGAGGAGCTTATCCACGAATTGCAACTCAGCGGGATGGCCGAACGGCTGCTGCATTGGAAAAACGGTGGGTCGCTCGATTTGCTGGAAGGGATGTCCATTATCGCCACCTACCAATACCCCGACCTTAATTTTCAAAAGCTGCGCGACGAAATCGACCAGTTTCGCTACGATGTCTGGGAACAATTTGGTAGTCAGATGAGTCCGGTGGATCAGGTAAAAGCTCTAAACGGGGTATTTTACAGCGTTCTGGGCTTTGGGGCTAATACCAAGAATTTCCACTCGGCCTCCAATTCCATGATTAATATCGTGATGGAGAGTCGCCGGGGCAATCCGATCACGCTTTGCGTCATCTATATGCTCATCGCCCGTAAGCTGCAAATGCCCGTGTACGGTGTAAACCTGCCTAACTTGTTCGTCCTGACCTACAAGCGCGATACCACACAGTTTTACATCAATGTTTTCAATCGGGGGATTATTTTTTCCAAAACCGACATCGATCACTACATCGCCCAACTCAACCTCAGCCCCAAAGACTCCTTTTACCAACCCTGTACGCACCTCGAAATCGTCCAGCGGGTACTTCGCAATCTGATTGTTAGCTACGAAAAAGCGGGCGAACCGGAGAAAATCCGGGAAGTAGAACGGTTGTTGATGGCGATGATCGATGAGGAGTGAGGGTCTGTTCGGTTAGTGATAGCGGTACTTTTTAACCCGTTCGATCCTCTCTTTTTTCCCAAAACAACAGAACGACTTATTAATTTAGCCACAGCCGCCGCTTTCATACGAATTGCTCTGAATCCTGACCTTCTATCTCAACAAAAAAGCGGGTAGTTCCGAAGAACTACCCGCTAAAACAATAAGATGCCGAAAGCTGACAGCCAATGGCCAACAGCCCTACCGGCTCATATACATATTCCGCTCGCCGTACACTTTCAAAAAGAATTCGTCCTGTAAATCATCGATGAAGTAGATTCCTTCACCGGTGGATTTCATCTCGGGACCGAGCTCTTTATTTACATTCGGAAATTTATTGAAGGAGAATACCGGGATTTTGATCGCCCAACCTTTCTTAACGGGCTTGAAGTCAAAGTCGGCAATTTTCTTGTCACCCAGCATAAGCTTGGTAGCGTAGTTGACGTAAGGCTCTTGGTAGGCTTTGCAGATAAACGGTACCGTGCGCGAAGCGCGGGGATTGGCTTCGATCACGTAAACTACCTCGTCCTTCACCGCAAACTGCACGTTCAGCAAGCCCTTTACGCCCATTGCCAACGCAATCCGGCGGCTATATTCTTCGATCTTCTGAATCGAATCTTCCGATAAGTCGAAAGGCGGCAGGGCGGCGTGGGAGTCGCCGGAGTGGATGCCCGCCGGTTCGATGTGCTCCATGACACCGATGATGTACGCATCCTCGCCGTCGCTGATGGCGTCAGCTTCGGCCTCGATGGCTCCTTCCAGGAAGTGGTCGAGCAGGATATTGTTGTCGGGAATATCGTGGAGAATTTTGACGACGTGCTGTTCGAGTTCCTGCTCGTTGATCACGATTTTCATACTCTGTCCGCCCAGTACGTAGCTAGGGCGCACCAGCAGCGGAAAGCCTAGTTCGCGTGACAATTCCACAGCGGCATCGGAGGTACGCACCGTACCAAATTTCGGGTACGGAATGTCCAACTCCCGCAGCAGGTTCGAGAAACGGCCCCGGTCCTCGGCCAGGTCGAGCGCTTGGTAGCTCGTGCCTATGATTTTGATACCATACTTGTCCAGTTTCTCAGCCATTTTCAGGGCCGTTTGGCCACCCAGCTGCACGATGACGCCTTCGGGTTTTTCGTGCTCGATGATGTCGAAGACATGCTCCCAGAATACGGGCTCGAAGTACAGCTTGTCCGAAATGTCCGGGTCAGTCGAAACCGTTTCAGGATTACAGTTGATCATGATCGTTTCGTAGCCCGCTTCCTTCGCGGCCAGCACGCCATGAACGCACGAGTAATCGAATTCGATACCCTGCCCGATACGGTTAGGCCCCGAACCCAGCACCACGACTTTCTTCCGGTCGCTGACGATGGATTCATTATCGGGATTCTCCTGCGAGGTATTGAAAGTCGAGTAGTAGTAGGGCGTGGCCGCAGCGAATTCGGCGGCGCAGGTATCTACGCACTTGTATACGCGCTTGATTCCCATTTCTTTGCGCTTCTCGTATACCTTGCTTTCCTTCACACCCAACAGATGCGCGATTTGGCGGTCGGCGTAGCCTTTCTGCTTCGCTTTCAGCAAAAGGGATTTGGGAATATCGTCCAGCTCGTACTTTTGCACTTCATGCTCAGTCTCTATCAATTCCTCGATCTGACGCAGGAACCATGGGTCGATCTTCGTCAGTTTTTGAATTGATTTAAAGGAAAGGCCAATTTTGAATGCATCGTAAATATGGAACAGCCGGTCCCAGCTCGGGTGCGCCAAGCTATTTTTGATTTTTTCCTGATCGCGGAGTTCACGGCCATCGGCCCCCAGGCCATTGCGCCGGATTTCCAGCGACTGACAGGCTTTCTGCAGGGCTTCCTGAAAATTACGGCCGATGCCCATCGCCTCACCCACCGATTTCATCTGCAGGCCCAGCGAGCGGTCGGCACCGTGGAATTTATCAAAATTCCAGCGAGGTACTTTCACGATTACGTAGTCGATGCTGGGTTCGAAGAAGGCAGAGGTCGTACCGGTAATCGGGTTGATCAGCTCGTCGAGATTGTAGCCAATGGCCATTTTCGCGGCAATTTTGGCAATGGGGTACCCCGTAGCCTTAGAAGCCAGCGCCGACGAGCGCGACACACGCGGATTGATTTCGATGACGATAATGTCGTCGGTTTCGGGATTGACCGAAAACTGGATATTACACCCACCCGCAAAGGAACCGATACCCGCCATGCAGCGGATGGCCAGGTCGCGCATTTTCTGGTAGGTGGTGTCGGGCAAAGTCATGGCCGGAGCCACGGTGATACTGTCTCCCGTATGAACTCCCATTGGGTCGAAGTTCTCGATAGAGCAGATGATGATGAAGTTTCCGTTGCCGTCGCGCAGTAGTTCCAGCTCGTATTCCTTCCAGCCCAACACACTTTGTTCCACCAGTACTTCGTGAGTCGGTGATGCGTGCAAACCGTTGGTAAGGGCGCGGTCGAAGTCCTCGGGCTTATCCACGAAGCCACCACCCGTGCCACCCAGCGTGTAGGAAGGACGAATGACCAGCGGGAAGCCGATTTCCTGGGCAATTTCTTTGCCTTCCAGAAAGGATCGGGCGATGCGCCCCTGACAAACACCCGCGCCCAGCTCCAACATTTTGAGTCGGAATGCCTCGCGGTCTTCGGTAGTTTCGATGGCCCTGATATCAACGCCAATGAGCTTTACCCCGTATTTTTTCCAAATTCCGGCCTTCTCACAGTCGATCGCCAGGTTCAGGGCCGTCTGGCCGCCCATCGTGGGTAGTACTGCGTCGATGGGTGTTCCGGCATCCTGGTGTTCTTTCAGAATCTGCGTGATGTACTTTTTCTCCAACGGCAGTAGGTACACATGATCGGCGTTGATCGGATCGGTCATAATCGTAGCCGGGTTGGAGTTGATCAGGCTTACTTTTATGCCTTCTTCGCGTAGCGAGCGGGCGGCCTGTGACCCGGCGTAATCGAATTCGCAGGCTTGACCAATGACGATAGGACCGGAACCAATAATGAGGATGGACTTGATGTTGGGGTTTTTCGGCACGGGAAAACGGGAATGATAAGTGATAAATAATGTACGATGGCACTAGGGGTAGGCCCAAAAATTCCACAAAGTTAAGGCGTAGGAACGGAAAAGGCTTGCCTTGTCCCATAAAAAGGATTTATGGGAGAGATAATTCAGGAAGAAAAACCTGGTGATTAGCAGAAAATGCAAAGCCAATTGTATCTGACAATCAGGCCTTTTTAAAGAATTTCATTTGGCCAATCCCTGCCTCATCTTTTCATCGAAAACTACTACCACTAACCAGGGAACGGGTTCCGTTTCTTACGGTGGCAATATACATTCCCTCCTACCGCCCGCCCCGTGCGCCCAGAATGGCCTGCGCTGCCCGTTGTCCGTTGCTGGGCGAGGGCGCATTGCGGGAGTAGTATTTGCCATTGGGCGCAATAATACTAAAGGTAGAATAGGCAAGCGGATTGAGCTTGAACATGAGCTGCGCGGTCTGGCTGCCGTCAATGAACATGTGAACGCCTTTCAGTTTGTTTCGGACAATAAATTTCTTCCAGAGATCGGGACTATTGACCGTTTCGACATCCGGCAGGTGAATGTACAGAAATTCAACGTCAGTAGGTAGTTGAGCACGGAGCGCAGGAGCGTAAAGTACTTCGTTGCGGCTTTGGTCGTCAAAGAGATTCCATTTGAGTACATACAGCGTTCTGCCTTCGTATAGTTTCTGGATATTTTTCAGCCAGTCTTTCCCATTGTCCCGCGACTGCGAAAGCCAGATGCCGCTAAGTACTTCGGTAGGCGTAGCACTCAGGTCAGTCCGCTTCTCAATAAGGCGGATGTATAGACTATCCTTGACTTCCAGCTGGTAAAGTTCATCAATCGACTGAGATATAGTCGGTACTTCGATTTTGGTTTTGATATAATCGTAGGTCAGTTCCTGTTCCGACAGCGACAATTGGTAAAACCGCTGCACCAGCAATCGGGCATTCAACAAGTCGGTGGCAGTTTGGCCAAATTCGTCGGCGTAAGCGCGGTTTCTCTTTTCAATCAATGTCACCAGATCCATGGTGCGGCGATCACGGGCATAAAGCGTATTCAGAAAATCCAACCCGCCCGATGTGGCACTGCCCTGCTGGATCATGTCGTTCAGCCGCGCGGTTTCCTCCGCCGACAGCGGTTTGATATATCGCTTTATAAGCTCGGCCATCGTTTCCACCCGTAACGATTTGGAGCGTGTCGGATTCTGATAAGCTCGCTTTTCGAGCAGGCGGTCGGCGTAGTCGCCAAAGCGCACCACCCACTGTACCCGCTGAAAAGTCATGACCCCGGAAGCCAGGCGACGCAGACTATCTTCGGTCGCTTTGTTGACTTCCGTATTGGTCACCAGGGCGTGTTCATACAGGGCAGAGAGTTGCTCCTCGCTCACAATCGCTTCCACCCATTTTCGCAAATCCGGCGATACGCCGCCCTTTTGCGAGAGCGGCAGCAGAGCCGACATCCGCAGGTCGGCGCGACGTTGCAAAGCCCGGCGGGCGTCGTCGGCGTCCAAATCCCAGAATGTGTCAAAAAATGCCTCGCCGTATCGTTTGTTTGCTTTCATCAGCCGCCCTTCTTCCGTCATATACTGAATGTACTGATTATTAGCCCCGGCATTAACCCCCGCGTAGTAGAATAGCCGCTTGGCCTTGTACATCGAGTCGGCATCGAAAGTAAGTTGCAGCTTACCCGGCGCAGCCAGAAAAGTCGTGTAGACCTTTCCTCCGTAATCCAAGTACACTTCCTCCTGCGGATAGATCAGCGGCATCGTGACGCTGAAACTACCATCGGCCTGCAACGGCGCCTGCCGTGTCAGCTCGCTTTGGGGTTGCAGTATGTTGTTTCGGGTGAAGGTAATCGCCGGAGCTTCCCGATACAGCTGCGGGGTCAGGTTCAGTACCCGCCCGCTGATCACTACCGAATCGGGCTGCGCAAAAGCAGCTCTGCTCCATGAAACGGAAACAAATAAAACAAACGCTACAAAAAGGCTCTTTGAAAAACCAGGCATTTCATCATTCATAATTTATCACTGGTACGCCAGCACGGTCATAACTCACTTTAATTCCATGGTACAATTCCTGTTCCACGTAGTCTTTCCGTAGCGGATGACCTTCCCAGTCCGTCGGCAATAGAATGCGTCGCAGGTCAGGATGTCCCGTGAAGCGGATTCCCAGCAGGTCGTAGGCTTCGCGCTCATGCCAGTCGGCAGTGCGCCAGAGACGACTCAGCGTGGGTACTTCGGGCAATGGCTCGCCTTCTTTATTTCTTGCTAAAACTACCTTCAGTACCAGCGAATGCCCAAATGGAATGGAATTGAAATGGTAGATCACCTCCATTGTTCCGGCCAGCGCTCCGGTGGCAGCCGGGCCATTGTCAAGCGCCGTCAGACAACTCAACTGATCGAAAAAAAGCCGCTCGTCCCGAAATAGAAGCTCGGCGACCTCAGTCAACCGCTCCGGTGATACTACCAGGAAGGGCTGAGGTACCTCTAATACGACTTTGGTGAACGCGGTTTCGCCCAGTCGTTCGCTCAAATACAAATGGATATCAGTAAAATTCATACGACAAAGATAACTAAAGCCGAACTTAACGGGCGGACGTTTGTTTTTTTACAAATCTTGAAAATAAAGTACCTATGGGCAAATCGGGCTTCCCGGAGAAGACAATTTTTATTTGTGACGGAAAAAAGTGCGGCAAACATTCCGAAATCAGAAAGTTCTGCAAAGAGGCGATCAAGGCAAATGGTTTGAAAAATGAAGTGGAGCTCGTCAAAATGGGCTGTACCGATCATTGCAAACAAGCGCCGGTCGTCTGTTTCCAGCCCGCTAATGCGTGGTACACCGAAGTCACAGAGAAGCAAATTCAACAGCTTTTCAAAGATCATATTACCTAAAAAAGGAGCCGATGTGGCTCCTCCTTTAAATTGCAGATCGTCGAAACTGTCATCACAAAGTACCTTGGAATCATTAACTTAAAGTACCTCCTACTTTGCCGATTTCTTCGTCCAAAACAAATTTTCCGGTGGCACTTTCAGCATCGATGAGATCGAACAGCTCCATTACGCGGCGGGCGTTGCGCTCTTCCTCACGCTGCTCGCGCACGTACCACATCATAAACTCCTCGGTAGCGTAGTCATTCAACTCGCGACATTTGGCCACGATGCGGTTAATGGAATGGGTGACAGCAATTTCGCCCTGTAGAGCCGTTTCAAAGACATCGCGCAGCGAAGCAAACTCCTGTTGTACTTCATTGGGGGTGGGCGTGATCGCTGTGCCGCCTACATTGGTAATGTACTTGAATATTTTCAGGAAGTGTTCCCGCTCTTCCTCTGCCTGTGCATAGAGGTAGCCCGCCGAGTAGTCATAGCCGTTGCGGTCCAACCAGGCGGCCATTGCCAGGTACTTCAGAGAAGCTTCGGCCTCCATTTTACACTGGGCGTTCAGCGCCATTTCTATTTCTTCTGTCAGGGAAGTATGCAGTCTTACCAGATCTTTCATATCGATACTAGGGTTAAAAAAATTAACAATGAAAATGAGCCAGAATCACGCCTTATTTATTTTATAAGAAAGTGAGATTTGAGCTTACATGAGAGATTTTCTAACTTAAATCAGCGACACTTCGCCGAGTACTTCGTGCAGCAGGCTATTGAGTTTGAGGGCAAATTTCGTACCATCAAGCAGTTCGCGGAGCTGAATGAGGTCGCAGAGCGTTACTTGCAGCGAAAGTCCGTGCTGTGGTGCCTCAATAATTTCGAAGTCGCCCTCATCGGAGAGGTCATAAAGGCGTTCGTGAATATTGATCGCAAGTACTTTGCGCTGGAAGACAGAAAAATCGCGCATTTTAAATGCGATATGCGTTTCCCCAAATTGCAGATGAATGCGGTTAGTGAGGTCGCACTGCCAGGAAGTACCTTTGGCAGTGCGGTATAGTTCGTTAGTTTGGTGCACGAAGAATTCCCTTTTTTCTGGAATGAAGAGCACAAAAATAGGGATTCTACGAGCAAGTCCCAAGACTATTTGAAATTATTCTAAATAGATAGAAAAGATAATTCAAATCATACCCTGGCTGCTTCCATCTCTAGCAGCAAAGTGGGCGCGGGCTTATTCTGGCTCAAAGGATGCTCGCTGCGAATCTTTTCCTGTAATTTCATAAATCCACCGATCAGCGCCTCGGGGCGGGGCGGGCAGCCCGGTACGTATACATCCACCGGAATTATGCGATCCACACCTTTCACTACGTGGTAACCATGCTCCCAGTAGGGCCCGCCGCAATTCGAACAGCTCCCCATCGAGATCACATAGCGCGGTTCGGGCATCTGCTCGTAAAGCCGCCGGATACGGTCGGCCATTTTGAAAGTAACGGTACCGGCCACGATCATCACGTCAGACTGGCGGGGCGAAGGGCGGGGGAAAATGCCGAAGCGTTCGAGATCATAGTGCGAGGCGAAAGTAGCCATCATTTCGATGGCGCAGCAAGCCAGCCCGAAGCCCATCGGCCATAACGAAGAAAGCCGCGCCCAGTTCAGCAGGTCTTCGGCACTGGTGAGAATGATGCCGCCGTCGCCGGTTTTTTGAGGTGTCATTATAGTATTGAATTTTGACGGGGTCCGGTGGGCCGGAGTGGTCCGTGCGATAAGTAAATTGTATTTTCCCGGACTTCCTGCCCCTTTTAGCAGTACCAGCGCCGCCAGCCTACGAAGGCTCCGCCAAGCAGAATCCCGGCAAGCAGCGCAACGGGAATTTTATATAATATAGCAAAGGTAAGGATAATGAAACCGATCGCCACGGGTTGCAGAGTTTCTTCCAGCGGTAGTTGGCGCCGATAAAGTTGGGCATGGTACAGGATAATAACACTAAGTCCGAGCGTGTAGAGCTGTGCCAGTTCCCCCCATTCCAGGCGGGTACCGTAGCGGATCGCCAATATGGTTTCGGGGAGCAGCAGGATTGCATGTAGTATTATCACCCGCGAAAAGCGTATTGTTGTTCCAGATGGCAGCGATTTTCCCCATAGCCATACTTCGTTTTCCCATTGGTAGAGTTCGAACGAAAGTCCGGCATTGAGCAGGTAAGCCAGCGAAAAGCCCACAGCAGGAAGCCGCAGATCGTAGACTCCGGTACTGTCGTAAACCAGGGCGGAAATCATAAACAGAAAAACGCCCAATTTGCTTAAAAGCAGCGTAAACCCCCGCTCGCGCAGCAGCCATTCAAGTGTCCAGAAAATAAAATTTACCGGCCGCCTGAAGGGCAACCGGAAATCTGTTTTCCGGTTTGAGGATGCCACATCGGGATTCCGCCAGCGCCACTCGGTCACAGCCAGTAGCGCTAAAGTCAGCAGCAACCAAAACGCAAACATAGGCCAGCTGTTCGCCAGCAAATCTTCCTGACTGGCGATACTCAAAACATACATTCCGTACCCGAGCAAGGGCAGAATAAATCCCAGGACCATTACGATTTCCCGCATTACCCGCTTACTCCACGGCCACAAATACGCGTGATGCATTAAAACGTATTCAGGTCGAGTCAATTGGTTATTAAGAAATTGGGCGCAAAGCAGCGTATAGGCGATCCAGATTATCAAGAGAGCGGTCATCCCCCACTCATCCGTCAGGAAAAACAGGGCGAAGGCATGGTGTTCGCGGCTCGATAAAAATCCGAAGAGAATAAATGCGGTGACCAGAAAGAACCCGGCCCGCTGGCGGTAGAATTCGCGGACGGTGGATAAGAGAAGTACTTTCATACCTCCAGGGAAACCAGTGTCCGGTTCTGTAATGCAAAACCAGCGGTGAGCGGCAAATCGGTCTCAGCAAATGGCTGATGCGACGACAGCAGGAACGTCACGCCCCGCGCGTGGTACTTTTTGATAAGCGCAAATAAATTACCCCGGGCTTCCAGATCAATGGTAATCAGCGGCTCATCCAGGATGATTACGCTAGGCTCGCCCAGAAATGCCAACGCCAGCGAGGTCTTCTTGACCATGCCACTCGAGCACGCCCCCATCGGCTGATCCAGGTAGTTGATACCCAGGGCTTCTACCAGTTCCGGCAACTGTCCGGCCGGGCTCTTCTTAGATTCTGCCACGAAAGCCAGCAGATCGGCGGGCGTAAGGAAGGCGGGATACAGCGGCTCGGCCTCCCCCAGGTTCAGCCGCAGGCGGTAAGCGACCGGGTCGCGTTTGAGGTCAAATTTCTGCTCCAAAAGTACTTCTCCTTCAAAGGGCAGCATTCCCGACAGGGTACGAAATAAGGTAGATTTCCCCGCGCCGTTCTCTCCCTGAATCCAGTAGATTCCTTTGTCTATTTGCCATTCGGGAATGGCAAGTACCTCGTGGGATCCGTAGCTTTTCCGCAAGTTTTTGACCTGCAATTTCATATTTCAGGATAGAAAACGTTTTATAAAATATTATTTTTGTTCAAAATTTCTTTGCCTTTGTTTATTCAACGCCGGACGAACACATAGGTTCGCCCCTACAAAATATGCAACAACTCGCCGACTACTTCGCTACTATTCCCTCTTCCCACCGTACAGCTATTTTGGTGGGCGGTATTACGGTGTTCTGGCTGATTGAGGGAGCCCTGCCCCTTTTCCGGTTTGAGTATAACAAATGGAAACACGCGGGGATCAATATATTTTTCACCATCACGACTATTATTATCAACTTCGCGATGGCCTTCATATTAGTCAAATCCAGCGACTGGGCCATCGCGCACGACTTCGGGCTGCTGCAATGGCTCCCCGAAATGCCACTCTGGGCCTACGGGCTGTTAGGACTGCTGCTGCTTGACCTGATTGGCGCGTACTTCGTACACTGGACCGAGCACAAGGTACGCTGGATGTGGCGCTTTCACCTGATTCACCATACCGATACCCACGTGGACACGACTACCGCCAACCGCCACCACCCCGGTGAAAGCGTGTTTCGCTTCGTGTTCACGACCGCCGCCGTGGTAGTCGTGGGAGCGCCCATGTGGCTGGTGTTTCTGTACCAGGCCCTTTCGGTAGCTCTGTCGCAGTTCAATCACGCCAATATCGACCTACCCGCTTCGGTAGACAAAGTACTTAGCTGGATCATCGTGACGCCCAATATGCACCACGTCCATCATCACTACATGCAGCCCTACACGGACACGAATTTCGGTAATATTTTCTCAATCTGGGATCGGCTGTTTGGTACTTTTGCGCGGGAAGACGGCAGCAAGCTGGTGTATGGCATCGATACGCACATGGCGCCGCATGAAAATGAGCACGTGGGCAATCTATTGAAGATTCCGTTTCAAAAGTACCGCCCGCCGGTGGGGGCAAAGTTTTCGGAGGAGCGCTTTTCTAGAGAATAAGGTACATTAGATTAATTCATACTTTTTCTTTCTGAAGAAAATATTCTTCCATCTCTCTCAAAGACAACGCATTAAAAGTCATATCCCTGGTCAACCCACCCTTGCGGCCCATCGCTACGCCGTAGTGCATGTCAAAGTACCCTTGGGTGCTGTGGGCGTCTGGGTTAATACTCAGTTTGACGCCTTTTTCCAGACAGTAGCCAATCCATCGCCAGTCCAGGTCCAGCCGCCAGGGACTGGCGTTGATTTCCATAATGACATTATGCTCGGCGCAAGCGTCGATGATGGCACGATAGTCGATCGGGTAGCCGTCGCGAGAGAGTAGTAATCGTCCCGTTGGGTGTCCCAAGATAGTCGTGTAGGGATTGGCAATGGCGGTCAGCAAACGTTCCGTCGCCTTTTCCAGCGACATCGTCAGGTTGCTGTGGACGGAGGCGACGACGTAGTCGAAAGTACTTAATACGTCGGCGGCGTAGTCCAGCATCCCGTCGCCGAGGATGTCGGATTCGATGCCTTTCAGGATTTTGAAAGGCTTTTCCGGATTTTCGGCGGCGAAGCGGGCGTTAAGCTGGTCGATTTCGGCGTGTTGCTGCAGTACTTTGTCGGGACGGAGGCCGTTGGCGTAGGCGGCGGTTTGGGAGTGGTCGGCGATGCCCAGGTACTCGAAGCCCAGATCGCGGCAGAAAGTCGCCATTTCTTCGAGCGTATTGTTGCCGTCGGAGTAGGTACTGTGGTTGTGCAGGATACCTTTAAGGTCGTCCCAGGTTACGAGGTCGGCGAATGTGTGTTTCTCGGCCCAGGAAAACTCTCCGTACCCCTCGCGCATTTCGGGAACGATGAAGGGTAGCCCGGCTTTCTCGTAAATTTTTTCTTCCGCCGCTACCGCTTCGGTACGGGCGATTTGCAGCAACGTGCGCCCCCCGGTGGCGGGATGTGCCAGGTGACCTTCGGCGGCGCTTCGTACGAAGAGTTCATTCTCGATTTTGGCGGCAGCGACTGAAACAATTTCCACCAAAATATCCTGATCGAAAGCTCTACCCCGCCAGACAAAGGGTGTGGAGTTCCTGACGTCCTGATGAAGTACCTCAATTTTGGAAAGTACCTTCTGTACAGACACAGGCGAGTCGGCGGGTATGAGGAAGCGCAGCGTTTCGACGGTTTCGGTCTTGCGCCGCATTTCGCCGGCTACTTCCACGCGGTCGAAGTTTTGTTCCAAAATATCCAGAATCAGCTGCGAGAGCGTTTCGGCCTGGTTCATCCGCAGCTTTCCTTGCTGGCTGCGCAGAAACGCCAGCGAGTCCAGGATTTTCTGCTGGGTACCTTCGCCAAAACCTTTGAGTTTTGCGATGCGGCCATCCAGACAGGCAGCTTCCAGTTCGGCAATAGTATCGATACCGGTTTCGTGCCAGAGGGCGGCGATCTTCTTGGGGCCGATGCCCTTGATCCTGAACATTTCAAGTACCCCGGGCGGGGTAGCGGCCAGCAATTCTTCGGTTTCTTTAATACTTCCCTTCTCGACCAGTTCAATTATTTTTCCGGCTACGCCTTTCCCAACACCCTGAATTTTAATAAGATCGCCGAACGAGAGTTCGGCGATCTGTACATTCGTCAATTTGTCGAGGTTAAAAGCTGCTGCGCTGTACGCTCTGATTTTAAAGGCATCCGCTCCGTGGAGTTCCAGCAGGCGGGCGGTTAGTTCAAGGGCTTCAATAATTTCGGGGTTGGTCATGGTTCAGGGGTATTTTTTTGCGAGTAATGCGTGCAAAGATAACCCCGAGCCACTACTTATCCCACCACACTTTGGTATCCAGGTCATCGGCTCCCATGCGAGCAGCAGCTTCCTTAAGGTTGGCACTATTCACCGACACCTCGGAGTTAGGATAAGTCAGGCGGTTAATAAAGTCTCCTTTAATTTCCTTCCCCGGAAATGGGTTAGGCGTCAGCTTAGGGAAGCTGCTACGCCGCCAGTTGGCAAACGATTCCGGCCCATTCATGAAGGAAGCTACCCAGTACTGCGTGTTGATTTGCTCCAGAGCTTTGGCAGGATCGAGCGGGTGGGCGGCGATATAAGTGTCAATGGACGCTTTTGGAATCGCGGACCTTTCGTCGTACAGGGCCATTTGCTCCATATGCGCCCGGATGCCCGCGCTGTAATACTCCGCCGCTGAGCCCGTAATCCAGCCACGCTGCGCTGCCTCGGCCAGGTAAAGCTTGTTCATCGCGTTGGTCACCAGAAACATCGGCGACTGCTGCTTGGCAAGGCGGGTGCGGTCGATCTGGCTGTACGCATAGAAACTGGCAATTCCATCCCTGGCAGCCTGGGCGACTATGGAGGCATTGTCGAAGCCAAAGGGCATACCGATCTGCACGGCGGGATCGATGACTGCGTTGGCCGCATTCTGTTGCGGTCCGGAAGCCGCATTGACGTAGCGCACAGCAATGGCACCCAGCCTGGGGTCGTTGTTGCTTTTCAGATAATTCACGAAAGGTGCCGCTAGATAAATGTTGTTAGCCTCGGTTCCGTTCAGGGTGGTGCCCAAGCCATTTTGATAGTTGGCATTATGCCGAACCACCGCGTTGTTGGCGTTATCTTCGATCACCCCGCCCGCAAAAGCAGCTTTCACGGTGGCCTGAGCAAGCGCGGCATCAGCTTCTGTGAGCCGCATCCCGGCCCGCAGCAACAGGGAGTAGCCCAGCTTTTTCCATTTGGCGATATCTCCCTGATACAGAATATCGGCGTTTTCTTTGGGCTTGGAAGCATCCAGCGCGGCCGAAGCTTCGGTCAACTCCTTGATAATATCCTTATAAATAGCTTCCTGGGGATCGTACTTGGGTTTGGTGATCCCATCGACAAAGCCAACTCCCGCTTCAAAATAAGGGACATCTCCGTAGGTATCGGTAAGTACCATGAAGCCGTGGGCCTGCCAGATACGGGCCATGTTCACCAGATTACTGCGAGCCGGGTCGCCGGAGGCCAAATCGATGGCCGTTTTCGTGTAGCGAATCACGTTGGGGTAGTACCTTAGCCAGGTCTGCTGCGTGTATTCCCGAACGTCCTGATTGAAGTTTGCACCAGTTAGTACGCCGGAGTTGGGCGTAACCGTCTGTTGTACGATGCTCATGTCGTACTGCAGTACCGTGGCCACGTGCGATGCGTTAATGACCGCGTTGTTGAGCAAAAAGGCCGGATTGACCGTAGTGGCCGCCGTAGGATTCGTATTGAGTTCATCGAAGCCTTTATCGCAGGACATCACAAGCAGGCATAGCGAGATGCCGAGAAATATTGGTAGCTTTTTCATAATTTCAATGAGTGAATTATGGAATGTTGGGCTGTCGGAATTAGTTGGGTGAGCATTCAGTCAAGATGATCATCCATACTGTAAAATACATTATTCACTAATTCCGACATTCACTAATTCCAAATTGATTTTAAAACTTAACATTCAAATTGAAGCCCATGCTGCGGGTGGTGGGCAGTCCCGTCGATTCCAGTCCCACGATATTGTCGGAGCCGTAGCCAAACGATTCAGGGTCGATATTAGGCACCCACTTTTTAAGCAGCAGGACGTTGTTAGCCACAAAACTCAGGCGCAGTCCTTTAAGCGGCGATTTGGCGGGCAGATATTTTGAAAAATCGTAGCCGAGCGTAACCTGGCGAAGTTTCCAAAAGCCAGCATTGTATACAATCGGCTCCACCAAAGCCTGAGAACGTACTACCTCCCAATAGGACTGCACCGGAGCCACGGCGGTATTTTTCTCGCCCTGTTGATTCACTCCATCGCCAGTCACGCCGCCCTCGCGGCCTTCGAGGGTCATTTTGTGCAGACCATGGCGGGTAGCGTTGAAGTTGGTACCCGACATCATGTTATGTCCCAGTTTGAAGTCGATGAGAAACGATAGGTTAATGCCCTTGTAGTTGAGGGTATTAGTAAAGCCTCCCACCCATTTGGGAATGGCCGAACCGAAGGAAATCAGATCGTCGGTGCGCAGCGGCAGACCGCTGTTACCGAATATCTTACGGCCCTGTGCGTCGCGCTTGAAGCCGAAGCCATAGAGCTGAGCCATAGGCTGTCCCACCACCTGCCGCAGTTCGCCGTTGAATACGTGCGTACCCACGGTGATACGCTCACCGGGTGTATCGGTCAAAAGACTGAGTACTTTAGTGTCGTTGTACGAACCACTAAATGTAAAGTCCCAATTGAAATCGTTGCTGCGCACAATACCAAAATTCAGCAGCAGTTCAGCACCCCGGTTACGGCTGCGGCCGCTGTTGATGAGCGTAGTATTGAAGCCGGATGCATTGGAAATCTGGGCGGCCACGATCTGATCTTCTGTTATCTTATTATAAAGGGCAAAATCCAGTCCCACGCGGTTGTTGAACATTTTGAGTTCAAGCCCCACTTCCGCCTCGCTGGTACGCATAGGCTTCAGATTGGCATTGGGCAACGTAGTAGCTGTGATGTTCCCCACGGGTTGTCCGGCCCCCGCCACATTCGGGAAAAGGTTGGCGTTGATGCCGTAGAACAGGTTGTTGGAGTAGGGCGACACGTCGGTGTCGCTCCCCACTTCGGCGTAAGCGGCACGTACTTTTCCGAAACTCAGCCAGTTGGGAAGGCTGTTGACGGCCTGCGAGAAAACAAAACTACCCGATATAGAAGGGTACAGGATACTACGGTTAGCCGGGGACAGGGTCGAGAACCAGTCGTTACGGGCCGTGACGTTCAGATAAAGAAAATCCTTGAACGAAAACTCGGCCGCCCCATACAGCGAGTTGACTGCCCGCTCCGACAAGCTGTAGAGAGGGTCTTTGACTCGCCCGTTTTGTACGGTATAGAGGTCACGTACCACAAAATCGGTGACCTGAACGCTGTTTAGGTCAGAGCGGCGTGACATCTGGTTGCCGCCCAGTGTCAAATCTATCCCGAATAGGCCAAATCGGCGGTTGGCTCCAATGAGAAAATCTTTGTTGATTTCACGAAAACGACGGGCTTCCTGCGTGTAAATACCATTGACAAAACCCTCCGGAGCCGGACCGAGCGAGGCCTTGCCCGTGGGCTGGTTGGCATAGTCCTGGTCGCGTGACCAGTAGTCCTGTCCTACGCGCAACTGGGCGTATAGCCAGTCGGTGAACTTGTATCGAACGGCGATGTTGCCAAAAATCCGGTCGCGGCGAATATTTTGAAACTGCTCGGCCAGTACCCAGTAAGGATTGGTGCGGTTGCGAAAGCGGGAATAGACAAACTCGTCGCCGTCGGCGTTGTACTTTTTCTCATCCAGCAAATCCAGCGGCATGGAATTGGCCATGTTCATCAGCGAGGTAGGTGCCGAGTTATCCTGCTCGGCAATCACCGGTGGATTCTTGTTGTATTCATTGGAGTAGTTGATATTGCCCGTCACGCTAAGTTTCTGGGAAAGGTCGTAGGCAAAGCCCAGATTGATCGTTTTGCGGTTGAAGCTGTTGTTGGGCATAATGCCCTTGTTGTCCATGTTGGCCAGCGAAAGGTTGAAGCCCCCCTTGTCGGAGTTGGACGACAGCGACAGTGTGTTGTTGAAGTTGGTACCATTGCGGTAAAACTTGCGAATACGATCATAGACCGGCTCATAGGGTACCGTCACGCCGTCGAAAAGCACCTGCGTCATGCCCGGTTGAAACTTCTCTCCAAACGACCACTGTCCCGAAGTAGGATTGGGTGTGGTAGGACGGACGCCGCCCTCGCCCTGCCCGTACTCGTATTGGTAATCCGTGAAATCCAATGGCGTATCTACCGTGAAGTTGGAGTTATAGCTTACACCAATGCCCCGACCCTCGCCGCGCGTCTTAGTCGTGACCATAATGACGCCGTCCTTAGCTCGCGAGCCGTAGAGGGCCGCCGCTGTGGCTCCCTTAAGTACCGTCATGCTCTCGATGTCATCGGGATTGATGCTGCTGAGGCCGTCGCCGCCGTCGGAGGTATTGCCGCCGCCACGCACGGCAATGGAGCCGTCGGCGGCCTGATTGTTGGGGTTAGTACCAAAGTTGGTATTGTCGATGGGTACGCCATTCACCACGATCAGCGGCGAGTTCTGGCCCGAAAACGACGACTGACCGCGGATGCGAATCTTGGAAGTACCACCGGGCCCGGTACCCAGGCTGGTGATGTTCACGCCTGCGATTTTGCCTTGCAGAGTGTTAATAAAGTTGGGCGTCCGGTTGACCGTGATGGCTTCCGAGCCGACGGTCGTAGTGGCGTAGCCGAGCTTTTTGGACTCTTTTTTGATTCCCAGGGCAGTTACAACTACCTCGTTCAGGGCCGTGGAGCTTTCGTCCAACGTTACGTCCACCGTCGAGCGGTTGTTCAGCGGAACTTCTTTGGTTCCGTATCCAATAAAACTAAACACCAGCGTAGCGGCAGGCTCCGCACTGAGAGAAAATCTACCTTCGGTGTTCGTAGTAGTACCCACATTGGTACCCTTGACCAGCACAGAAACGCCGGGTAGGGGCTGGTTTTCCCCGGCACTGGTCACCGTTCCGGTCACCTGGGCGACTTGTGCCGCGCCAGGCAGGCTGAGCAGTAATGCTAACCCTAAGGTTAGCAGGTTTTTGATAGATAATTTTCTTTTCATAGTTGAAACGGGTTTATGTATTATTGTTAAAGAGACAATAATTGCTATTTCTACCATTACTACAAAAAAATATTTATATTC
>CAZCOG010000013.1:0-124011 GCA_964500445.1 uncultured Persicitalea sp.
TGGTTTTTGGCTGGGTCACTCTGGGCTGCTGCTTCTGCGGGATTGCTTTTGAGGACGCCCGTTCCCCAGAGGATGGTACCCACGGCCACGAAAAGGCCGGCGACGAGCATGACCATTTGGTACTGACGCTGTGACATTCGGCGAACTTTGCCGCTGCCGATCTCACTGGTGGGTTGCTGCTGTTCCATAATACGATAGGATGGTAGTGATCAGGTAGATGAGATATGAAATGAAAAACGTAATAAGAAGCCCGGCCACCAGCCGCTTATTGCGGGGACTGGCGCGCTGCCAGCGGCTGAGCCGCTGAGTGAGCAGCCGGGTTCGGACGTTGAGGTTTTTGGCCCAGCGGCGGCCCAGTTCATGCCCGCGGGCGTCTGCCTCCGCCTCTCTGCGTTTTGCTTTGTGATTGTTAAAAGCCATTATATAAGCTTGAACTGATGATTTTGAATCGGCGCATGAATAGCCCGTTAGGGCTACTTAAGGAGCGCGGCACGTCCTCCAACTCGCAGCGGGAGATGATTTTCTTTCTGGCCGAAGTCGTTGCCCGCGTTTGGGTGATTGTGGCGTAAGTGATGGCCTGGTAGGGGTAGGTCGCCGAATTGGTCACCACCGAATCCACCTTGATCTTCTGCACGACGTTACCCTGAATGATCTCGTTGTAGAAATCTTGCTCTTGCAAGTCATCATAGAGTTTTTTGGCCGAGTTGTCGGCCAGATAGAACGCCCGTCGAGTGCTTTCCTGAATCTCTTTGGCGTCGGGGATAACGGTAAAGAATAGTTCATGGAAACGGCGTACGTGATAGCCGATCTCGACGGGCCGATTGGCTTGCACAGTGCCGGCGATGGCTTCAAACTGGGCGTTGCGGTTTACGATGTAAATGCGGCGGCTATTGATGTTCGCCTCCTGGAAGGACATCAGCAGCGTGGCGATGCAAACCGCTGCCAAGGCCAGCAGGGCCACAATTGTGACGACTTTCACCCGGTCGAAATGACGCTTGAGTTTCAGTAGGTCTTCCATAAATCGGTGTCTTTTGAGTAAACGTGAACGGATGCCCCGTGAGTGGGACTGTAAACGAAGGTGCTGGCGATGGCCTCTCGCACCCGGTCGAAGCCCCTATTGACGAGGTAAATTGTCAGGGCAGTCGAGATAATGATAGTTGCCGAACACAGCACTACCAATTGCTTATAGTATTCGACCAGGTTCTTTTTGTGGTAATTATGCATGGGTTGATCTATAAAGTTATTTGTATGAAATGGCGGCATCACTTGCCAATACCGAGTCTTCTGCCCACTCCCTGGGCCTCCCCTCTGGCCGAGGACATGCCTCTTATCATGCCCCGCCTCCCCTGCGAGCCGGCTGTCATCACGCCGCGGGTCGCACCCTGGATCATGCTGCCCGCTCCGCCGACGCTTACCAGCAGCGAGGTCATCGAGGGAACCTGAACGTAGCCTACCAGTGCCATGATAAGCAGGGCGATGAAAGCCACCCCCAGGAATTCCGGCTGCTGAAGCTCTGAACCCATCGCGTCCAAGGCCTGCGGCACGTCGTAGTAGGAGATGTAAGTCTCGACCAAACCGAATGTCAACCTACTGTACATTGCCGCCACGGCGGGCAGCAGCGTGAAGTTCAGGTAGCTGCCGAACCAGTTGGCCACCGCCATCGTGAAGCCGGGAAATACGGCCAGTGCCAGGGCTATGGGAAAACCCATCCGCAGCACGATGCGAAAGGCAATGCTGACTAACAGCAGAGCGCTTTCGGCGATGTACATCAGCGCCAGCAAGATGTCCTGGATGACGGACAGGATTTGGAACTTGACCGATTCTTGGGCGCGGGCCATCCAGATGTTGAAGTCAATCATGAATTCGGTTCCCATTACCTGGTCGTCCTCCTGATCCCGGCCAAACGCCTCTTTGTATTTTTCGGGATTGCTGCGGATGGCCGCCCATTTTTTTTCAATTTTATCCTGAACCCGCTCGTTCATCCGCTCGACGCGGGCGGCGATTTCCAGATTCCCCGTGTTGACCCGGCTGCGGATTTCGTTGCCGAAACCATCCATCGCGTCGCAAAAATTCGGCGCAAAGGGAATCATCAGCAGCAGCACGAAGGGCCGCAGCAGGGGAAAGAAGTCAATGTCCTGGCTGTTGGCGATCTGCACGATCACTCGGCCAAAGATGTAGACCATCGCCCCGATGGCGGCAAAGACCCGGATGAGTGGTTCAATGCCTTTGGCCATTGTATTGGCCATTGGTATCTGCTGCTCGTAGAGTTTGCCGATAATTGTGATTAGGGATTCCATAGTAAGGGATTTGGGGTTTGTCAGTAGCCCATTGTCATGCACTCGTCCAGTTTCCACTTCTTGCGCAGTTCATCGCGGGCTGGCTTGAGCAGTTCGCGCGCTTTGATCCTGATCAGCACCATCATTTCCTCATTGGATATTACCTTGCCGTCCGGTCCGATGAAGTTTTTGATGCCCTCCTCGATCTGGCTGCTTACGTCCGCTCCACCGCCACCAGAGCTTTTTCCCTCTGTCGTTTGCCCGCCGCTGTCGATCCAGTTCCAGACCGACTTCAGATCGCTGGTGATGCGAGAGGGCTTGAATTCAAAGGAGTAGCCCGACATCATCAGCGCCTTGAAGGCTTCACCCTCGCTCTTGACCTCAGCCAGTTGCAGCTCGTCGTAATAGTTGGCCTGATTGTCCATGCACTCCTGCTGCTTCTTGCGGAAAGCCTTGGCCTGCGGAGAATCGTAGGCTTTGTCCAGGATGCTGGTCGTGTCGTTCTCGTAGCCCATGTCGTAGCCCATTCCCTCACTCTGGGCCGTGATGGCCCCTCCCCCACCGCTCTGGGGCAAACGGTAAGCCACCTCGTATAGCCTGGTTGTGCTGGCCAAATCGGCCGAGTTACCGGACCGCTGGATGCTCATGGCTTTGACCTTGTTGAAGTAGGCATCAATCAGATTGTCGTACTTGGTGACTTTGTCGAAGGCTTTGTCGATGAACTCCACGCGCTGCGCGTCGGTCATTTCCAATACCCCGCCCGATTGCGTGGTGGCCGAGCGCATATCTTTCAGGATTTCGGTGCCAATTTTGGCCAGGTTGTTGACATCCTTGACCATCAGGGCGTACTCGGCGGGGTAAATGTGTCCGTCGCGGCTGACGGCGGCTGAGAGCTGCGCCATCTTCTGCGAGGCCTGGGTAATGGTCTGCACGACCTGCGTTCCGCGGTGGAACTGCTGTACGGCTGAGGCCACCCTTTTTAGCTTCTCGATGTTCTTGACCATCGTTTTGAAGCTGGGATCGGTTATCATTTTTATGAGCGTCGTTACACCCGTGTGCATCGGGTCGGATACCACGAACTGCGCCGTGGCCGGGGTCAGAATTGCCAGCAAAGCGGCGATCATCAGGATAGACAGCTTTTTCATTTCGCTTGGTAGATGGTTTGGTTGAAAAATAGAAATCTGTTGGTAAATGGTAACATCTTACTGGGATTCAGCCCATTCCAGGGCTGCGTCCTTCTGGCTGATCTCTTTCTCAGCGGCCAACCGTTTGATCTCATCGACCTCCGTGGGTTCGGTCGTAAACAGCGCCGCGCCGTATTTGCTGACCTCCACGCCGTACACCTTGCAGGTATTGCCCAGAATGAGGGCCAATTCACGAAACGGGCCACGGTCGTTGCCAACCATCGACTTGTTGATTGAGAATATTTGCGGCAAATTGGCCTGGTTGATTTTGAAGAGTTTGAGCACGTCTTCGGCCTGTTGCAGATACCGGCTCAGATCCATAAGGATTTTTACATCGGTATTTTGGACGATGGCATCTTTGATAATGGGCGATTTGAGCAAATCCTCGATTTCCTGGGTGACCACGCCAATAGCCCCGAAGTGCTTTCGGGCAGTCTTAAAGGCCCACAGCAAAAAGGTGGCGAAGAAATCGCTGCTGACTGCCCGCCAAGCTTCCTCAATGACCAGGATTTTCAGAACACCCCGCAATCCGAATAGCTTGGTCACGTAGGTGTTGGTAATCATCAGCGTGACGACTGGCAAAAGGATGGGGTGGTCCTTGATATTGTCGAGTTCGTAAATCACGAAGGGTTCCTCCGAGTAGTCGATGTCATCCTCGGCGTTGAGCAGATAATCGTACTGTCCTCCTTTGTAGAAGGGTCGCAGTACGTAGTAGAAAGCGTCCAGGTCGAACTCCACGCCATTGCGCCCGCCCGTTTTCTCGAAGTGTTCGGGATAAATGTCTTTGGCGTATTCGTAGAAAGAATTAAAGCAGGGTCGAATGTTTCGGTGGCGGTCGAGGTAGTTGTAGTACTCAGTGACCATGTTGAAGATCGTGACCTCCTCGGCTTTGCTGATCGTATCCCCGTCTTTCTTGAAAAGGATGAAAAGTACTTGGGTGATAACCTGCTTGAATTCTTCTTTCAGTTCCGAGACCTTTCCCCTATCGAAGCCGTATTCATCGACCTTGAAGTAGAAGGGGTTGAGCCGGATGGGTTCGGACTCGGAGTGGGTGATGTAGCGCGCACCCATGATCTCGCCCATCCGCTTGTAGGAGTGGCCGATGTCCACAATCGTCACGTGCGCCCGGCTCGAAAGCAGGTAATACAGCATATTGTTCATCGTGAACGACTTGCCCGACCCCGAGGGGCCGACCACCACGAAATTGCGATTGCTGATTAAATTATCCCTCATCGGCTGGTGAAAGATGTCAACCAGGCGGGGGCTTCCAAAACGATCCGTCATCAGAATGCCCGAATTCTGGTAGGGGCTTTGCTTGTAGTCGGTTTCGAGGTTCCACAGTGCTACGGCATTGTCCAGAAAGACCGTTGCCAGCATGTCGTTGCCCAATTCGGCGGTGTTGCCTGGAATGCACGACCAAAAGAGCTGCTCGCCGTAAGTTGTGGCTACCTTAGAGATAAAGCCCGTCGACTGGATGGCTGCTGAGACGATGTCCTTCTGCTCCTCCAATTGCTCGCTGCTGTTGCTGAAGGTCTGAATATTGTAATGGGCCAGCACCGCCAGCGTCGCCTCGCCTTTGAGCGTGTCGAGGAAATCCGTTTTCTGCTGCACCGAAAAGGTGTTATCGCGCGAATAGGCCGAAAACGCGAAGTGCCGTTTGATTTCACCCTGCATACGCGCGGCCATTTCCTGTTGCTTCGGTATGTAGAGGACTTGGTTGTAAACGTGGTTGACTCGCAGATTCAGTCCGAAGTTCAACCCGTAACTCGCCGGCATCCGGGTGCGATCCGTTGTGTAGTCGCGAAACGAAACGATGGGCTGTAGCTCCTGAGGGTATTGGTCCAATTCATTTACCACGAAGGTGTAGCTGGCTTGGTTTCCCACTCGAAACTGCCCGTCCTGGCTCGAAATGTCGTAAAGGTTTTTGTCCTCGAAGCTGAGCGTGAAATACTCGTCAAGTAGGCCCACCGTGTCCCTGCTACCCACGATTTGGTTGCGGTCAAGCTTCCTGACCCGCATTACCCGGCTTTGGTTGACCGTGCTGTGGAAGCCCTTGACCTTCTCGCGAAAGGAGGATAGAGTTTTTCCCTTCACCAGTGCCTTAGGTACGCTCATGCGCTTGAAGAGACTGCTGGCCGTACTGGCCCGCTTGGTGGGGTCGCTGGCGGGTAGTATGACATAGACGTAGCCCTTGTGGTTGAGAAAGGGGCGGTCTTGGAAATTTTTCTCGTTCTGGCCCAGCACGAAGTCATTGTCCTGAATGTAGCTGTAATCGGGCTGGTAGGAATCCTCGATAAAGAAGTCCTGCTTATGTACCATGTAGCCTTCTCCCAAGTTTTTTACAGCCTGATACAGCGAGTCCAGGGCCGTCTCATAGCTATTCTCGCTCTGGACGAAAACCTCGGGGTAGTCGATGGCAAAGGCTACGCACAAATCGGCATTTTTGGTGACGATCAGCCCATCGTCGTCGATAGACAGGATGGGGAAGATGTCGGCGATGTTTTTGGCTTTCATTACTTTCTGCCTTTCGGGATAAGTTTGTAAAAGGGCGCGTTGATAATGATGTTTGTAGGTGCGTCGTGTTGACTATGGATATGTCCGTACTTGCCGTTACGATCCATCTGGAACTTTATGTAAGCGTAGGCGCAAAGGAGTGCTATGCCGGCGAACACCAGCAGCAGGATGCTGCTCACGCCCGTGGCGTAGAGCAGGAAGATGAGCATCAACAGGCCCAGCACCGCGCCAGCCAGTTGGTAGAAATACCGGCCTTTGAAGCCTTTAAACTCGATGTCATCGTCAACGCCCTTAGTGACCTGGTTAATCATATCGGTGAGATTAGTTTGGTTTGTGGCTTAGAAGCGAACCAGCGATTGGATGATATAGCCCATGACTGACAGGAACAGTAGTGATCCGACCCACTGGTAGAGTAGCGGCACGACGTCTTCCCCACCGGTGTATTTCTGATAAATGCGGAGCATCGAGACGATCGAGATCACGAGGCCTGCCAGCATGGCAAACTCATAGACTTCCAAGTTGAGCTGGCCCGACCAGCCCACCGCCAGGCCGCCCAGCAACCCACCGCCCAGGATGTATGTTCGGATAGCATAAATCAGCACACCCACGCTCAAAAGACCTACCAGCCAGGAAAAGATCATGGGAGTGACCTCCTCGCCGCGGTTCCACTTGGCGTAAATGCGTAGCCCTGAAACCACGCCCGCAGCCCCGCAGGCTCCGATTATCACCGTCTGTATGACGCTTAGTATTCCTTCGGCTATTCCCATCAGAAATTCATGTCAGGGGTAATCGTCATGCTGACGTTCTTGAAATACTCTTTGAGAAACCAGACGAGAGCCGTAACCAGGATAAGCCCGAATCCCCAGCGCGAGACCAAGCCCGTCACGTTTTCCTCCCCGGCCTGCCAGAGCGTGTACACACGCCCGGCCACGACCATGCCCGTGATGGTCACAATCGTCATCGTGAATTTGAAAATGAGCGGCATATGCCTGGCCAGTGGCCGGGTGATGTGGCTGCGGATGCCCAGATTGCCGTTGCTGCTGTTGGCGTAATCGAAAGACTGGCCAACGGCAATCGTCACCAGCAGCAGAGCGATCACCAGCAGGATACCCCGTTGCAGGAAGAGTCGTAATGACCTGTTCATTGAAGTAGAAAGTAAAAAGGAAGGGCATCTGATGAGCGCCCCTTCCCTACCGCATGAATGAAGACACTTAGGCTACAAACATTGCTCGCAGCACCGTATTGGCAATCAGTAGGAAAAGACAGGCGCCCAACCACCCCGTGGCGGTCGCCATGACATTTTCCTTCCCGTTTTGCCAATTGACAAAAACGCGAAGTGCTCCGACTAGCCCTACCACGGCGGCAACGACATACACTACTGTAGTGACTGGATCGATGTAGTCCTGTAGCGACGTGGTTAGCGACGAGAGTGCGCTTGCGCCCGCCTCGATTCCCGGGGTTTGTGCCATGACGGCGGATTGGGCAAAAACGCTCATAACGATCATTTGGGCAGCCTGAGCGGCAGAAACACGAATCCCTTTCATAGTAGTTTTTGGATTGATTGGAAAAGGTTGGAAATGAATGGAAGATAAAAGTTCAGCAAATAACTATTTAAACGTGAACTTTTGCAAATATGATTTCCTTATCTTCGGCAAAAAATTAAACCTTTTTTCAATGGAAACTACCGTAACAACTAAGGAAAAGGAGTACTCTAACCAGATTTACAGCCTGTTACTGTATGTTTCAATTTTCATTATTCTATACAATGCTTATTTTTGTTTTGAGGGTTATTTCCTGAACTCAGTCGGTGTTGGTCTGCGACCGGTGCTCGACTTTGTCGGCAAGCTCAGCCGCGCCCTGGGCGTGAGCCGAACATTCTTCACCGACCATGCCGCCTCTTATCTGCTGCTGGTTCTGGCGATGGCCACGGCGATGGTCTCCCGGCCCAAGGCCAGCACTAGCGCCAGCAAGGCGACGGGGAATAGTATGCTCCTGATTGGAGCGGTACTGATCGTTGGGGCAGCCTATCTGCCCCTGGGTGGTCTGGGTACCGGCGGGTTTCTTACCTTGACAGGCCTTCAGGCTCTGGGCCTTATGGCAGTTATCAACGGTGGGCTGATCTTCGGCTCGATGGTCATTGTTCCCGACGTGGACGTTTTCAATGCGACCAACGAGCAGTTCCCCCAGTTCCAGCAGTTGCTCGAGAACGACCACTCGGTTAACTACAAGACGCTTTTCCAATATGGGGGAAAGTGGAGAGAGGGTTACGTCAATGTACTCAACCCGCAACGCGCCGTGCTGGTCGTTGGCTCGCAGGGCAGCGGTAAAACCTTCACCGTACTCAACCCCGCCATCTGGCAGTCAATCTATAAGGGCTATGCTGCCGTGGTTTACGACGTGAAATTCCCCGATCTGACGCTGGAAGCCTATAACGCCCTGGCCAAGAGCCTGACCAATAACAAGTATGCTTTCGGACGCAAGCAAGACGGCGACAAAGGGCCGATCCTGCCCCAATTCGCACTGATTAATTTTGACGAGCCAGGCGTGAGCGCTCGTTGCAATCCGATCGGGCCGGAGTACATCAAGAACATTGACGAGGCCAGCGAAACGGCCAAGCTGCTGCTGCTGAACCTGAACCGCACCTGGATCAGTAAGGAGGGGGATTTTTTCGCCGATTCGGCCATCAACTACCTCACGCTGATTATGTGGTATATGCGCCTGGTGGAGAAGAAGTATGTTGCCCGGCTGGGGGGCAAGGCAATCTGCACCCTACCTCACTGCATCGAGTTCATCGCGCAAAACCCCAACACGGTCATCGACATTGTCGCAGGTTATCCCGAGTTGGATGCCTATTCGGCTATTTTCAAAGTCGCCCGGGAGAACAAAGCGGGCGAACAGTTGGCCGGGCAGGTCGCCAGTTGCCAAAACGCTTTGGCCAGGCTGGCTTCGCCCAATATCTACTGGACAATGACCGGAAACGACATCGACCTCGATGTCAACAACCCCCGGCGACCCAAGGTGCTGTGCCTGGCCAACAACCCTCTGCGGCTGACGGTCTATGGCGCAGCCCTATCGGTCTATACTTCCACGATCATGCGCTCTATCTATAAGTATAAGGAAAGCGGGGTGAAATCGGCCTTCTTTATTGACGAGCTTCCGACAATGTATTTGAAGGGTCTTGACAGCTTTATCGCCACCGTCCGGTCGTACAAAGTGGCGACCTGGCTGGGCATCCAGGACATGGAACAACTGACGAAGGATTATGGCCGCGACCAGGCCAAGGTGATCCTTAATACTTGCGGCACGATTTTCAGCGGCGCAGTCAACTCCGACAGCGCCGAAACCCTCAGCAAGATGTTTGGCAAGACCCAGCAGGGGACTGTTTCAACCTCATTCCAGAAAAGCGAAGTGAATGTCTCGGAGAGCAGCCGCATGGAGCAACTGGTACCTGCTTCGAAGATTGCCACGCTGAGCCAGGGCTTCTTTGTCGGTAAAGTCGCCGATAACTACGGGGAGGAGGTCAGTCAGAAACTCTTTAACGGCTACGTGGCCGTCGAAACCGACGAATTGAAAAAGACCTATAAAGACCTGCCCAGGCGCGAGGTGACCGAGGCGCAGGTCGAGGAGAATTTCTTTGCCATCAAGAAAGACATCGTCGATCTCATACGCTGGGAGCAGGATGGCGAGCTTATCTGAGAGTCGTCTCGGCCTGGCGGTAGAGCAGCAGCAAATAGTCCAGCGGGTCAGCCAACCGCCCGTGCTTGCGGATTTCGTAATGCAGGTGTACCCCTGTGGCCAAGCCCGTTTTTCCGGCCATACCCAGCGGCTGGCTGAGGTTCAGGATTTGGCCGACCCGCACCCAAACTTCAGACAGGTGTCCATAGGTCGTTTCGTAGCCGTTTCCGTGTATAATCTTGACGTAGTTACCCAGCCCTCGGGCGTCGAAACCCGTGCGGCTAACGACTCCCCTAGCGCTGGCCACAACGGGCTGCACCGCGCATCCAATATCCAGCCCGTTGTGTGATCGCATCCGGTGCAAAATGGGATGGTAACGGTTTCCGAACAGGGAGGTTACCATCGTGGCATCATAGGTTTCGAAAGGCACGATGCAGGGGATGCGAAGGGCCTGGGTTGGGTTAGCGGTCAGGATGCGGCCATAAGACGCCACGTCCACCGCCGCACTTTGCCCGGCCACGTTCAACGTGTCGGGGGCGGTGTTGATAGCCAGCCACAGCAGCAGGATACTCATGGCTTGGTCGCAGTTTCGTTGCGCCGACCCTCTGGGTCGAGTACCCGATCCAGTTGCTCCTTAATTAACCCCTGCCGCTTCTTTGGAAAGAACGTAAAGGGTTCCGGCTCGGGCCGTGCGCCTGTGGGATTGTCGGCCCCTTTGAACATATTTACCGAAATCACGTAGGCGGCGAAAACCACCACGCAGCCAATTTGCAGGAATGTCAGAAATGTCATAATCTCATCTTTTTTGATTTGTCCGTACTCAATTTAAGTTTGCCAATTTTCTGCTTGTGGTCGGGCGCACGCCGGCTACCCTGGCGGCGACGGTTACCCTTATACTCCCTGCGGTTCTCTTGGGCCAGATCCTGCTCGTTTGAAATCATGCGCCCGATGTAGCCCTGATCCAGAGCCAACCTCTGGTCTTTTTGATGCTGTTGGTATTCCGGCGAGTCCTTCGAGAAGCTGATCGTACCGTCTTTATTGTACTCGACACCCGCCTTTTTAAGAGCTTCCCTTTGCTTTTCGGCACAGCGGTACTCGCACTCACCTGTTGCCAGAACGGTTTGCCCGTGGCGGTGGGCCTTCCCGACCTCACCCAGCGACTGGCGGATTTCTTCGTACCGCTGCCGCTCGTAATTATCCCGGTTGGCTCCCAACTGTGCATCGAGTGCCTGGTCGCTTATTGCGTATTCCCCCAGCCTAATTCCCTGATCGGGATTTTCATGGTAGTCTATCTCGTCTTTCTGGGCAAGTTCCTTCAAATGCCAGCGGCTAACGGCTTGATTCAGGATGGGCAACCCCGGCATCTCCTCTTGTGTTGATGACGAAGCTGTTTCCGGGCCCATTTCTTCTTTCTGAACCGGCTGAGTGTTTTTCAACTCCAGCGCGGATTGTACCAGCGGTTGCTGCTCGTGGGCCAATTCCGCTTCCAGCCCGGCCAAGCGCTCGGCTGCCGCTTTCAGTTCGGTGGCATTTCTTACTAAAATCTCATCGACTATGCGGTTGCTAACTGTCCTCTCGCCAATGGTCGTTCCCCATTCCTGGTCCCGCTCGTACGCGATTCCCTGCTGAGTGGCCATTCTTTCCACCTCCGTGACGCTGATGGCTATTTGCAGAATGGGTATATCCCGGCGCACCTCTTCCATATATTCGGCGTATCCGTCACGGGCGGGTTTTTCCGTTGGAACTGATGGCTGAGGCGGGGCCTCCAGTATCTCAGAAGCCTGGCCGATTTTGACAGCTTTGTCCTGGGTGACCTTGGTCTTTGACGCTGCGTTTCGATTGGCCTGGAACATAGCATTCAGGTCACTCAATTTGTATTCCTGCTCATCAAGAATAATTCTATCCCCCTTGTCCTCCATCGTCAGTCCTTGTTTCTCGGCCAGCTTCTCCAGATGCCGAAGGTTGCGCGCCTGCGAAAGAATGGGCCGCTCGGCTTGCAGTTCCTTCAAATCATCCATGCCCGCCCGCATGGTTTTAGTGCGGTGGTCTGCCGCAGCGGGTTTCAGATCGCCCACCAGGTGTAGTCCGTGCTTTTGGCTCAGGGCCACAGCCGCCGCCAGGGCGCGGCGGCGCTCGTGGGAATCCTTGTATTTCTTGCCCTCGTTGGTCACCCGGTTAAAAACGATGTGTAGGTGCGGGTTGTCCGTGTCCTGGTGCAGAATGGCTACGTGCTGGGTTTTTTCCAGGCCCAGCAGCTTGACGTATTCGCTGGCTACCTGACGCACCCCCTCTTTATTGCGCAGGGTACGCATATCCTCGGGCGTGAAAGAAAGTACGTGTTCCCCGATGGTCTTGTCTTTTTTGCTGGCCCACTTATAACTTTGGGCCTGGGCGATGAAATCGGCCTTCATCCGCTGCCGCCCGGCCTTGTCGGAATGGTCGTAGGGTACGCGCACGTTCTCGCTGTGCAGGATCACCTCGGCCCGTTTATCGGTAGCCTGGCGCTCTTCCAGCTTTCCCTCGTAGAGGTATTCGACTTTGCCCGACCAGCCGCCCCCTGCCCCCAGTGTCTTTGCGATCATACTTTGTATTTTTTTAAGATCAGGTCTATCTCGTCCATTGCATTCCCAAAGCGCGCCACCAGATTCTTCAACCCTTGGATGTGTGCCTGCCTGGTCAGTTGGTTGAGGTTGTTGGACAGCCGGATGAAGTCCACCCGCTGCGCCTGCGCCTCGACCGTGTGAATGGCTTTGATGAACCCGTTCGTGGTCATATCCCGTGCATAGTCAGGCAAACTCAGGCCCGCACTTTCGGCCTTTTTAACGAGTCCTTCGTACTGCTTGGCGTTGACGTTGAAGGTGACCCTCTCCGTTTTCTTAGCCGTTCCCAGCTTGGGTCGTCCGCCCTTACTCTTGGTTCCTTTCTCAGTTCCTTCCATCCTCCGGTGGGGGTAAAAGGGGGAAACCCCCTTGAAAGATTGGCGCTTGCGCCACGGTTTCGCGTACGCGAAACCACATCTTGCTCTTCGTTCGCCCTCAAACATAACCACTCCTTTCCAACCCACAAAATGGCGGTCTGCGTCATTTCAAGCTAATAATAGGGGCTTTTTTAGTTTGTCGGTTAATGTTCGATTAATAGCCGACTAATGTTTGGAAAAATTGCTCTGTTCCGACTAATGTTCGATTAATGGCCGAAAAAAATTTTTGAGATTTTTTTTATTCACCTTGGGCATCTACATTTGTGACAGTTCATTTTTATACTGTTTTTTTGTGAACTATTCAGTATATGGTCTATGAGAACAATTGAGCAGATAAAAGTACTCCGGGCGCGAGGCAACAGGAAATGGGGAATGGATTTATACCACCACATCACCCCGATGGTCGATCAGTTCCTAAGCATGGAGGAAATAAGCCAAAAGCTGTTAGACGAACACGAACTGGAAATCACAAGCAAGCGGTTGAGATACATTCTTCACTACTACCGCCGCAAGTTGGAGAAAGCTTCTAAGGCGGCTGAACCCTTTGCCTCTGCCACTTTTCCGTTAGCTAGGCCGATTGTACAAAACCAGGAAAATAATCAACAGCCTCCCTCCTCACCCAGTCAGTTCCAACCAGGTAGAAAGCTCATTATCGACGAAGACTTTCGCACCCCCACCCCGAAGCCCCGGCCCATTTTCGGGACAAAAGAGGCATCCAATTCATAGGCCGTGATGCTCCAAGCCAATCAGCTTTTTCTTATCTACCAATCAATCATACAGAAGCAATGTCTAAAAAAGCAAACAAACAGGTTTCCATCTTCCTGCAAGCCAAGGGTGGAGTAGGCAAGAGTTTTATGGGCTATTTCAAAATGCTGACCAGCGAACCTGAAAAAACAGCCGTAGTTCTGCTGGATTCCTCCCAGAAGGCCAATCAAAATGCCGACCGTCACGCCCGTGTTCTTGGCGAGGAAAATGTACATGTGGTTGATATTTACAACGCAGCAGCCGAATATAAGAAAGCCCACTTTTTTACTGTCTTCGAGGGAATCGCTCAGATCGACCGCCCGCTGGTGATCCTCGACATAGGTGCGCCCGAAAGCAACGTGCTTCGTGAAGCCTTGGAAACCGATGAGGAACTAACGGGCGATAACTTGAAATACATTGCCGGGGATCTGGGGCTTGACATGACTTTCAATGTAATCGTCTCCGGGGCCGATGACAATGTCAATGAGAACCTAAACTATTACGTAGCGCTTTCAAATTCACTGGCACATTGCTTCAAAGTCAATATGCTCATCAACGATGTGACCTTTAAGGCAGATAAAGAGAGCGAGGCCTTACGCGCTCGTCTTATCGAGAAGGGGTTGGGCAATGAGTCCAACATTCTTATCGTCGGTAAGTCCGGCCATCGCAATAACGATAATCCGTTTTTGACTATCATGTCGGTGGCCAACGGGGAGACTACTTTGGAGGATGCCCAAAAAAGTATAGCGGCGCGGATTCGCCTGCGTAATATGCTCGAACCCCTGGCCACCGTGTGAAATGGAAAAGAGCAAAGTGGATTTCGCCCGGAAATACGGCATAGCCGAAAGGGACATCGTTCCTGAGTTTATGCCCCTGCTAAATGCCTTTGACAGTGTCAACATCCAGAATGAGCAGATACTCGAAAAGATGAAGGGGAGCATCAACGCCCACCATCATCATTACGAAGGCACTTCCCCGGCCACGGCATTCTTCCTGCGTTGGGGCTGGGGAGTGTACTATTTCGTTCCTCTGGTGCTAATCCTGCTAGGGGTCTTTTTCTACGTCCGTAACACCGAACGCGCCCGGCTTGAAAAGCTGGAACAGGTCGTACATTACGACAAGGAAAAAAAGGCCTATTTCATCGACGCGGCGAACTACGAAGTAGTCAGTTCAATAGGCTTCAAGGGAGTTCAGCTTATTCTACCGGACTCGACGGCTTCCGGCAAAAATTAGGCAGGTTTATGAACCTGTTTCTACAACTGACATAAAGTGTAGAATTAGGTTCAAAAACAGGTGTACTTTTACACCTGTTTTTGAATAGTAACGGCTTGCCCGTTTTTTTTGAGAAACACCCTGTCGATCTGCGGCTTCTTGCTACATAGGCCACATGGTCGGGCTGCTCGGTTAGTGCCTGAGCCATTGGCTCTGTCTAGACAGATGGCATTGCTTCAAACTGCTATTTGCTCCTTTCTCAATTCAGCTTAATGCCAAAATAATGTGTGATCCGCCCAAAGCCCAATTTGAACTTCTCGAAATCGGCAAAATAGTCTTTCAGCGTCGTGGTAGCCAGAAATAGGAATGGATGCCATCCAAATTGACCCGGTCGCATATCCCAACCTGGTGCTGAAAGTTATCACAAGCCAAGCCGGGTTCATTATTGTCAAAATATCGGTATTTGCTAGGTGCAAAAATAGGTCTAAAACCAAGTTTAGAATTGGGTCTAAAATTAGGTGCGAAACTAGGTTTATAAACCAACCTTAAAATAGGTGTAATCCAGCATTAGGATAAACTCTTCTGCTCTCTTTTGATTTTTTCCTCGATGGCTTCTAGTACCCAGTCCTGCAACGAGATGCCTGGCTTTGGGCTTAGGGGCTTTTTGGGCCGTAGATCCCGTAAGCTATTCACTACATTCAAACGATCGGACATAATACGGACGTTGAAATTTTTTACGGTTGGTTGATCTTTCTCGGAACTAAGTCTAGAAGCCACCGCGGTACTACCACGGTTGATGACTTCCTCCATTTTCCGCTCGCTGGCAATATTCAAACTTGGGGCCTGGTCGGTGGCCCCCTTTCTTTTGGGTGGGGGGGTGATGGACATGAGTCTCAGATTTGGGTTTGCATAATATAAGTGAAAAGGCGCTCGGCCTCAGTAGTGGCCTTCTCGTCGGCGGGTGTCATCTCGAAAACCGACAGCCCTTTGCTGGCCGCCGAGGCGAATGCTTTGCGGTTGACAATCGGGAAGTCTATTAAGTTCAATCCCTCGCTTTCCAGCAGAACGCTGGTAGCATCGCTATTGTCTACGCCTCGGGCATCGGCTTTGTTTAGGAATGAATACACGCGCAGCGGCGAGGCCCGGGTACCCTGGATTTCATCCAACAGGGAGAGAACCTTGGAAAGCGTCCATATTTCGTAGCTGCGGGGGGCAAAAGGAATCAGGTACGCGTCAGAAGCAAAAAGAGCCGCACGCTGGCTGGCCGTGTCACGCCCCCCCGTGTCGATGATGATGTGGTCATACTTGGGGCGCAGCTGCTCGACCTGACGGCGCACAGTTGCCCCGTTAAGCTGCACCAGAGTATAGCCGGCTTGGCCGTCGGTTGTTTCATCGCGCCAGGCCGTAAAATCGCTGGCACTCTCCTGCTCGTCTGCATCTACCAGCAAGACATCCGCGCCTTGACTGGCCAGCCAAATTGTCAAATTGGTCGCGATAGTCGTCTTTCCGGTTCCGCCTTTTATGCCCCCTACGGTAAGTATCATATAATTTTTTAGTATATTTTGGGTGTAATTCTACACCTAATTTCAGACCTTTTTCAACACCCAAAAGTAGGTTTATTTATTGGCTTAACAAAACTTTTTAGCACCAAAGTCAAATTGTCTTATGGTAGCGACATGGTAAGAATCAGGCTCGCGCCTCAAATAGGATCTTTTAGTCACGAAGGCAAAGCCGCCATTAATGCACTGTTTAGGGTCTGGAAATAATTTATATATTTGCTCCCGCCCTTGATTTAAATCTTTGGTAGATGAGAATTGTGAGGCGAACCCGACCAGGCAACTGGTCGGGTTTTTGCGTTCAGACCCATAGCTCTCAGTCTTATGTGGGAGATGCCTAAATCATTTGATTCTTCATGGGTAGGGTAGGGGATGCAACCGAACGGGCTGCCAGGCCAAGGTTGGGCGTACGGCGGAGCTTGCTTGGCCAGGGCCAGGTCTTCTTCTCACGCTCGATACAGCGGGCGCACACAAAGCAGCATCGGACATCACGTTGCTGGCTATTCTTGTCCAGGAAAGCGTATAGTTTTATTAAACCGATTTCGCGCGGCTCTCCGAAAACCATCCGACTAAGCATATCGGTAAGCGACTCTGCTGCAAAGACCGTTTTGTTAATGACCCGGTGATCACCCAACCAGGACTCGTCCTCAGCGGGCGGGCCGTACAGGATCAGCAACTCGTTTCCAATGGCAAAGGCTTCGGAATCCAGATCCAGCAGAAATAGATCACCGGGGCGGGCTCCATAAATAGGTGCATGGCGGGGGCATATAACGTCCATGAAAGAGATTTGTATTAGTTGTTAACTTCTTAAATTTAAGTATTTTAAAACAAATAATCGCTCTATTTCATGAACTTTTTTTTCAGTAATTTCACCCCGCTTGGCACAATTGCCAAAGATCCGCATACATGTCTAAAAAATCAAGCGTTATTATAGATAATAACCTAGTAGTCAAAATGTTTACACATACCGAATGTTTTGGTTGTTAAATTTTATAGCGAAAATCATGAAGTTCTACGGAAAGTTGAAGCATATTGCTCGAATAGAAAATAACAAACTGGTAATCAGTATTTTATAACAGAATTAACTATTTTTTTAGTTCACAGCTTTTTTACATTTCTACTTGTCTTGTTTTTGTTTTCTCATTCTCCGCTTCTTTTTTGGATTCATTCCAAATCAAACGCCCCCTAAAAGCTCTTTTTGTACACAAAACTATTATAGTAGGAAAACTAATTATAGTTTATATATATAGGTGCAGAAGGTATTAAAAGGAGTTCCATGGTAACACAATCCAATATTAATAGGAGTTCTGCGGTAGCTCGACCGGGCATTAAAGAGAGCTTTGCGGTAAGTTATTAGGAGATAAAAATCATTACTCCTAATATTGCATTACTCAATAATTGGAATCAATTTGGAACCAGACAACAAAAACACTCTTCCGCCCCTACCCGCAGTTCTGACTTATCAGCCCGAACACCAGCAGGTGGTCAAACAGCATTGGAACGTCACGTTTGCCCGTCAGAAAAAGATGACGCCGATGGCCAAGCGCATCATGGCCTTGGTAATTGACCAGATACGCGACGACGACTTTGAGCTTCGCCCTCACTATCAGTTCAAGATATCCGACCTGGCCAGTAAGTCTGACTTGTCCACGCAGACCTTATACAATTATGTCGAGGCAGCTCTACGCGAACTTGCCAGGGTGACGTGGGAATTTCAGAAGCCCCGAAGTAAGGACTCCAAGAACCCGAAGGATTACGAGTGGTACGTCCGCAACCTGCTGGACACCACCAAAGACGAGCGTGTCGGCTACCAGGACGGCATAGTCACGGTGCTTCTCAATCCGCAGCTTGCCCCTTATTTCATCCAGATCGCCCACTATTCCAAGTTTCAGGTCGAAAGCTATATGCATCTCAGAAGTTGGTACTCGATGCGTTTCTTCGAAATCCTTTCCGCGTTCCGCGATAAGGGCGAATGGTTCGTAAGTATTGATGAATACCGCCAACTAATGGACTGCTGGGAGCAGAAGGACATTTACGACCGGGTCAAAAAGGACAAAAAGGGCAACCCTGTGATGAAATACCCTTCAACCAAAGATTTGATTACCTACACGGTCACCGAGCCGATAGAAGAGTTGAAAGACACCAATTTAGCCTTTGACTACGAGCCTATCTACGAGCAGGGCGGCGGGCGGCGTGGCCGTCCCAGAATAATCGCCCTGAACTTCAAACTGCTCCATCCACAGACTGACGAGTTGCCCTCTGAGTGGCAGAACCACCCAAAAACGGCCCACGCCATTGAGGGGATGAGGCGATTCAAGGTTTCTGACCGCAACCTACGTCTCTACGCCAAAGACATCGGCTCGACGCGCATTCTACAGCTACTCCGCGAGTGGCAGATTAAGGAGGCCTCAGATAAGCGCATCGACGACAGGGCCAAATACTGCAATGCCGTTTTCATACGCGAGGGCAAGGCCGCCCAGGCGCGGGAATACAAACTTTACAATAAGGAAGTGAGCGAGCGGGTGATACGCCCGGTGAATGATCGATAATGATTGCAGCACCCACCCAATCCTTATCGGGCGGCCATCACATAAACCAAGGCCAAGGCACGGCGGATGTTGGCACTCATGCGTTCTGTTTTGCCAGGCTTTCAGCCCAGTAATCAATGCCCAGCATGACCAGCGTTTCGGTCAGCCGCTCGTGTTCCTGATCTGAGAGTGCTTTGTCCTGGCGTACAAGGTTCTTGATGGTGTATGGGTTTAGGCCGGCTGCTTTCTCGATTCCGCGCCAACTTAGTAGCGGCCGCACCCGAGGGTCGCTCAGAAACGCGCGGATGGCCTGTCGGTCGTAGTACTTCATGAGCTTTTTTCATGGCAAAGTTATTGAATCTTTGTAAACCAAATGCCCCGGCAACAATAGCCGGGGCCGTTCCATACTCATTTACCCCGGCCGAAAAACCTGGTAACCTGGCCGGGGTAAAAATTTTAATTTCCCCGAAATCGGGGGAATTAAACCTGGGTTCCTAGTACATTTCCACTCCTTGGCGGGCGGCGGCAAGCACCTCGAAGCACGAGCCGCGCCGGGCAATCATGGCTTTGGCTGCCTATTTGTCGAGCTTGCGTTTGGCACAAGCTGTAACATGGGCCACGACGGCCGACGCCTGGAGACCGTGGTCGAGGTAAGCGGCAGCGGCAGCACTAAATTCCTCCATTGTGCGGTTGCCCCGGCTGCTGTTGCACTTGAGACAACAAGTGACCAAATTGGTTTCCTTGTTTGTGCCGCCTAAGCTGTGGGGCTTGATATGGTCCAGCGTAAGCTGTGCGCCCTCCTCCACCGATACGCCGCAGTATGCGCAGGCCAACCCGTCACGCAGGTAAATGGTTAATCTCTTTTCCTGTCTAATCCAATTCATGCCCTGGTAATTTCCCTGACCTCTACTGGTTTTCTTCGCTTTTTTGTACGTTCCCATTTTCTAAATCTTGGTAGATGAATAACTACCTAAATATAAGGGATTTACGCGAATTAACCAATATTGGTTAGTGCTTTTTTAGTGAATATTTAATGTTTTATTTCTGTTTTTATAAATCTTAAACTCATCGAATTCGATGAATTAGGCTGGTACGAAAATCGCTCTGCTTTACCCTAGAAGCCCCCTTTTTGAGCGTGCGCGAAGCGACGCAGGCCGCAGACGTGCGGTGAGTTTTCTCTTGTGTCAGGGGGATGGAGGAAAGTCCCGCAGGGCTATGTCCGCAGGACGGAGCGAAGCGAACCCGGAAGAGACCGGCCCGCAGGGAGACGCCCTAATCCGGTACCTTTACCCGCCTTCCTTGCAGATACACTTCGAAATCGCCCCGCGTTGCTCTCTTCCAGGCCTGCTGGTACTTCCTCAGCCGTAATCTGTATTCCGACCTCCCAGGGCGCGTTATACTGCGTCTTGCAATCCAAGAAATCCAAGTCAAGCTCTACCGTCTCGATTATTGGTGTCTCATTGGGAAAATTGAGCATCTCGTAGGCAATCGGCATCCGATCATCCATCAGCTTGTAGTAATGCCAGGCATCTCCCTCTTGGTGGCGTTTGAAATAGTAGATTTGGCTCATATTCTATGTTCAAATACTGCGTTTCCTGCAAAAATACAATTAGTTAATCGGTTCTGCGACCAACGCCTTTAATTCCTTCGTACCGGGCCACTCCATCTCACTCAGTTGCTGCTGAGAAACAATCAAGTCGATTCACAATAGCGCAGTTCGGACAGTTCCTCTATTTTTCTCTCAGCAGTAAGAAAAGCCTCACGGATAGCGCGAGCCGGGTCTGTCAAGCCCTTCGGGACAAATATGATGATTCTCTATTTTAGACATGATTGCAAAAAGGCTTAGTGAATGATTTGGGTGCTAGAAAGAAGAATCCTGGGCGACTCTTCCGCTGCCCACGAGGATGGAACGAAAGAGAGACCCTGCCGCTCGCGCAGCGCCCATTGATCGAGCAGGAAGCGGTATTTCTGGCGACCCTGGGCTATGAAATCCGAATCGTCCGCGAAATCGAACCGCCAGACAGAAAAGGGCTTTTGCTTCTGGATGGCCAGAAAACAGAATCGGGGCCGATGTGCGGCCGGGGCGGCGATGGCATCGAGATAGAATGCCGCTTGGCGGTCGTAATCATAGCGCTGGCAGCTTCTTAGAAACTCCTCTCGGCTATGGGCCGACGTTGTTTTCAGGTCGGTTACCAACCGACTTTTATAAACGTTGTCCAGCTTACTTTTTAGTCGCAATCCAGTCGCCACATCGTCCCAGAGCCTTACGCCCTCGTTTTGGGAAAACTGAACGACCCAGCTAAGAAATGGATCGGCACGTGCCGCGCGAACCATTTTCTCGACCTGGGCCATATTTACACCTGGTTCAGGCCCTTCAACCGTGTGCGGCTCGAGAATGTGCTGGTGTACGACCCGTCCCAACTCCAAAGCCTTTTCAGAGAAATTGTCTCGGATATTGAATAGGAAATTATAGAATTCCGAAAGATCGCTGTTGGAGATTCGGGCTAATGAACGATAGTCCATATACGTAAGAATTAAGCCCCAGAAACGGGGGCAGTAATTAGTCTAGTTTGTCGGCGTCGATAGTCTTCTGGCAGTACAGACATTCTACGTACTTAGGATCGTGCGATGACACGAAGCGGTGCAGGCAGGTCTTGCGGCCCTCGCCCCAAAATCCGTATCCGCCCAGCACCTGGCCGCAGTCCACGCAGGTCTGCCCGTAGTTGTCGCCCTGGGTGCGGTCGTGGGGACATCCGTTAATCGTCATGATGTAAGGGTATTTTGCTTTAATTCTTAGGCTCACATGCCGCCACAATCGTAACAGCGCATATACCCGTCCTCGGCTTCATACTCGCCCGCCTCGGATCCGCAATAAGGGCAGGGCTGGGGCAAAATCGCCGCGTCAGCGGCCGCGGGAGGAGCTAGGGCGGTGGTATGGGTCGTCCAGGCGGCGGGCTGCGTGGCGGTGGTGGTTTGGGTTATGAGCATAAAGGCGGAATCTAAGAGGAGAGGTAATGCGGCCCCGCGTTCAAACGCGGGGCCGCTGCTGTTAGCGTTTTAGGCGGCGGCTTGCTCCACCTCACCGAGATCCTCTACATCCCTGGTTTGGTTCCCGGAGATTAGTTGCGCCGTAGCTATCGCGTAGGTATCCGAAAACGTGCGGTACTCCACTCTTGACGTAATGGTGTCGCGGCGAAAAATCGGGTTTTCCTGGGCAAACTTGGTCAGGTGGGCAACCGCCTCAGCGGGGGCGTCCTCGAAATTGAACTTAGCCAAAGCCCACGAGACCTTTGCTTTTTTTCCATCGACCATCTTCTCGGTGACCTTCTTCTCACATGAAATATTGAGAATCACGTCGGAGAGCTTTTTGCCCGCATAATACAGCCGTGGCAAAAGATCCATCAGTTCAGTTACCGAACTATTAGTGAACATAACGCAAGAAAGGCAACCTTCCCCGTCCACAAAGAAAATCTCGGCCCAGTCGTCAATTTTGGGACGCCCGAAAAGTTCGTCTTTGAAAACCCTCCAGGCTATGGGGTGTATCGACAGAGTAGGGCCAATGTCGTCAATCCCGTCGATGTTAAAAATTCCGTTTTGTCCGTTGAAGCGGTACTGTTTCGGGGTGCCTGGGAAATACTTGATTTCCTGCATTTCTCCGGTTTCGGGGTTAGCTGCTTGTGCGGCGATGGCTTTGGCGGTGGTGGTTTTCTTGTTCATAGGAAAAAAGAAAAAATTGGTAGATGAGAAAAAGAAAAAAATAAGTCGGTTTGAGGAGTGCCGGATTCCTTTAACATATTAAATATAAGGTTTTTATCTGAATTAACCAATATTGGTTAATCTTTTTTACCTTATTTTTGTGAAGTTTTCAGGCAGCAAGCTGTGCGTAAATCGCCCTTCCAAATTCGGGGGAAAAATGGTACTTGTGTTCTGCGATAAGGGCGGCGCGAACCTCGGCGTACCGCTCGGGCGTGATACCGTGGTAGCCGCGCTCTTTGAGCCGCTTGAGGTAGTAGCTGACGGGCTGGCTGTAGGTACGGGAAATATTACTCTGGGCATCGGTGGCCGTTATCGTAGTGCGCTCTCCGAGGTCGCGCACTTTCACTACCTTGCTCCTGTCGCTGTTGGTGAAAAAGTCCATAGTTGAAAAATGAAAAAAGTGGTAGATGAGACTTGAAAAAGATCCGGTTTAAGGATTGCTGGATTCCGATTAAATAGCTTAGGCCGCTGCGATCAGGCTATCAAAATAGCTGGCTAACTTGTCTAAAACTTCGGCGTAGGCTTGGGCAAATTCAGCCGCGTCGCTGTCCTGACACGCGAGCGCAACCTGTAATTTTGGGTCGTAAGTGGTGACCTCAATACTAGGGTTGAAGCCATACTTACAAACTATCACCACGCGGTCGCCCACGCGTTTAAAGAATTGCCCTCCTCCTTTGCTCTTGAAAAATTCCATATTTGAAATGTGGTTTTGGTAGATGAGAATGAGAGTTCCTTACTCCCTTATGACCTTACTAAAGTACGAAAATCTTTTGATTCACACAAATTTGTGTGAATATATTTTAGCTTTTTTTCAGGTTTTTTTTCGCAAAAGTTTCCGCTTACGACCTCATAGAACTGAAGCATGCAAGGCCGCATTTCCGAAAAGATAGCCGTGCCTCGCTCCACAAAATTTTTTCGACTTTGAACATGCCTTTTTCTTAATCAGGGGGGTGGGGTGCGGGCCAGGCTTGCGAAAAAAATACTACCGGGCGGCGTACCGCCCCTAGGGTGGAGATTTTTTCCAGCAACCCGAAGGGCATCGGCCTTGCCCGTGCAACGCTCCCCTGATTTCCTTTGCAACGTTCAAATCAAAAAATCTTCAATAGAAAACCATCATCCGATTCTCCTAAAATAGGACGGCCCGCCGCAGCGGTGGGAGGGTCGGGTAAAGCCAAGGCGGTCGGCGACTCGGGGAGCATTGCCGCATCCTGGCAGCGTGAGCTTCCTTTAAGCGAGCGAAGCCCGGATGCGGTCAGGTGGTCGGGCCCGTCCCAGACCTGGGATGGGCGGGCGTTTTTCAGCATGCCGTTCTCAGGTCTTTTTTTGGGACGGATTTTGTCCCGATGCCCTGTCGCGGAGGAGTCGACGGCTGCTGGCGGGGCACGGGCCTGGGCGGGTTGGTGCAAGTCCTTATCTCCTTAAATTGGGTGGGAGCCGGGCAGAACCGGAGCGGCTTCGTGTTTCAAAAAAGACGCAGCGCCCGAAGCCTGGCACAAGGCGAACGAAGCGGCTCGCCGCCCGGAAGCATTTTGCCGGGGCGCAGGGTCGCGGATGTTTTTTTTAATGGGTCGGCGGCAACCGCGCGCGGCTGGGATCGTTGCCCCCTCTAGGCATGGATTCAGGCCGCTTTTTAAAGCGCGGTTATTAGCCGCTGTCCCAACGACTTGCCCCGGTGGCGGGCTGGCTTGGGTGGGATAAAAAATGTCTGCTTTTACGATGGGGTTGGTAAAGGTATTTTAAAAAATTGGAGTTGTCTTTCAGCGGGGCGCATAACCCAGAGAGGTCAGCAGGCCCACCAATGCAAACGGATTGTAAGGCAGAGCGACTTCACCAGTTTCATACGTGACCGTCCCATCATTGTCGATGCATATGCGGCGGTACTCCATGCTATTGACTCGCTCAATCTGCACCTCCGTTCCCTCGATCTGGCAGCACCCAAAAATCTCCTCGCCCCGTACGTTTTCCTGGCCCGTGACGCATTCCCATATCTGACGGCAATGATCTTCACTGTTTTTCAGATCAGTTATTTGTTTTAAAATCTTGCCCATTATTTTGTCTAAAAGTCTAATCTTCAATAGTTTCAACTCATACAAGGCAAGTAATTCACTTAACAAAAGCAACGAAATAACGACCAAAGTCCACCTGTTTTTTAGAATTCAAATGAGGGTTCTTTCTTCTGCATATGTTCGGGCAGCGGGTAGCCCTTACCCGCGCCGGGTTCGAGAATAGTCTTTCCTTGAAGGTCGTTTTGACCAATCATCGTCCCGATCAGCTCGGAGGGTGTGGGATAAAAGTCCTGATTGAACACGTTGTGAATGTTTTTGTAGCGATTTGCCTTAGACGGTTGATGCTGCCCGACCCCGTTTGGGAACCTTATAAAGGTAAGCAAATTGCTTAACATTTCCAGCAAAAAAAGGAATTTCACCCCTCTTTTTTTTGTGATCTGGATAGGTGATCCTCGATAGGGCGAGCGTAGTGAACTGTTGCCAGTTCATGGCCCAGGCAGGCCAATATCTGGCCTGCCCGCTCCTCGGAAATCGTCTGGGTCCCATTCTCTACGCCGCTCAGTTACTGTCGCGAGCAGCCCGACAGATCGCCGAGTGCGGCTTGGGTCATTTTCTTACTTTTCCTTATCTCCTGGATAATCTCTCCCAGTGTTTTAATCTTCATATCAATACCGCAATTTGCTGGGCCAGCTCTTCATCATCGGCCTCGACGATCGTCCGTACGGTTATTGTTAGGTAAGCTGTCATCAGACATTTCATAGGAAATCAGGGACAGATATCGTCAAGTTTCATGCGGCGGGGTGGGAGGGAATTGCAGCCTTTCCAACACTTCGACAAGTCGATCGATTTCCTGCTCAGTTAGCTCAGTGCTGGGGTATCTCTCCAACGAAGTAAGGCGGCGCGGGGGAAGCCCGGCCGCCTTTTCAATACCAAATCGGTTAAGCAGCGGTCGCCGCTGCTCGTCCGCAAAAAAGGCCCGGATGGCTTCGGTCGTCCTTTCCAATGTCACTCAGCGGTTGATGTCTTACAAATCTGTAAAATTCTCCGATCAAAAGCAAAAACACCACTAAGAATAGGACTCTGAAATTCAACTTTCGTTTCTCTCTAGGTGGTCTTTAACTCTTATTGACTCGTAAGCGTTATTCTTTTCCCCTATTGGACGTTTTCGATCCGGGCTAGATTCTGCTTGGATTTGGAAATCTTGTAGCAATTCGTCGCTACGGTGAAAACTGGGGGTTCAGGGGGGTACCCCCTGGCAAAATTTTCCAGGGCGCGGCTTTTCCGCGCCCTGGTGTCCGATTACTCGGCCTCGGCGTACGTTTCGCCAAGAATATATTTGGTGGCTTTGCTGGCCAGGGCAGCGGATTCGAAGAGAAATTTCTTGTCCCCTTTGAATACGCTGAGCCAGTTCTCGAGGTAAGCTGCCGAATTGGTGAGCAGTTCGGGCGTGTCGATCCCGGCCACGGCCGACAGGAAGGACGCGCCCAACTCCGCCGTGAGTTCTTCTTTGCTGTATTCCGCTCCGCCGAAGGTGTTGATCTTACCGCCCGCGCGGTTGAGTCGCTTGGGGTGCCGGGTCGAGTGAACGAGTTCATGAAAGTAAATGTGGTAATACTCCTCGGCCAACTGGAAGCGGTTTTGGTCGGGCATATTGACCACGTCCATGCCAATGCTGTAGGACATTTTTTGCTGATCACGGTGAACCAAGAGTGGGCGGTCGGCGTAGCCCTCCACAATTCTCTCACAGGACGGTATGAGCCGCGCCTCGGTCGGCACTGCCTCGGCTGGCTTTGGGGCGATAAAGGCGGAGTAGTCCAAATCCGTTTCCATGACATTGAAAACGTTATAATAGCGCAGCAAAAACCGCTCTTCCTTTTTGACCTTGCCGGATTCGCTGATTTTCTCGACCTTTTTTTTCTGCCAGTACACCACAGGTAAAGACTTAGCACCTTTCCGAATGCTGCCCCCTAAATCCCGTGCTTGCTTGAAGGTCACAAATAGGGGCAGATTATAAGGGCTGCAACCGAGTATCAGCGCGTTTATCCCCTCGTAAGGCTTTTTGCTGACCATGTTAACGGCGCGGCTGTGCGCGCCCTCGCCGAGGTTTACCGTGAGCCGGGGCTTACTCCACGGCGCGACTCCCTGGGCAATTTGATCACAAATCAGATCGGTGATGGTTTGGAAGAGGTCGAAAGACGGTTTTTTGTTTTTTTTTGCCTTGTCCATAAGACTGAAAATTTGGTAGATGAGAACTCATTTAACTCTTTAAAGATAAGTACTTTACATGATTCACACAAATTTGTGTGAGTGTTTTTTTACCTCTTCAAAAAGTTGTTTCTCCCAACAAGTCACCGCTTACTATCTCATGTAATCGAATTAAATAAGGGTGCATTCTCGACACGATAGCCGTGCCTCGCTCCACAAAATTTTTTCGACTTGAACATGCCTTTCCTTTAATGCACTGGTCAGGCAGGGGGCAAGGCTTGCCAAAAAATAATACTACCGGGCGGCGAACCGTCGGGCGGCGTACCGCCCGAATGGGTGGAGATTATTTTTTGAGCAACCCGAAGGGCGTCGGCCTTTCCGACGGACTGATTCGTGCATTTTCTTTGCAACGTTCAAATCAGAAAATCAAAACAAGGATTTTGCTTATATACAGGGTGGGGCGGGCGACGTAACCCGGACTGAAATCTCCACGGGCGGGCCGAACCCGATGGTTGCACCAGCCAGCCCCGGTGTGCGGTGCCTTTTGTGGCGACGGCGCATCGGGATTTAGCGGGCGGTTCTTGGCGCAATGTTCGGGTTTCAGGGCCGGGGAAGTGGGATGAAAGCTGGGTGAAGCACCCGCAGGGTGGGTCAATGTACATCCTTGATTTGCGTCAGGTGCTTGGAGGGAGATCCGAAGGTTCTGTCCGTAGGACGGCAGCGCAGCGTACCCCGCAGAGGACCGGCCCGCAGGGAGACGCCCATGACATAAGCCCGGAAATTAGTCGAACAAGCCCTTGAAGGCCACGAACACGGCGGCCAGAAAGCACAGAATCCCCACTGCGCTGACGAGTCGAAACTGGCCAGAAGTCAGGAAGTTTTTTTCAGGTGTCGGGACTGGAGCCATGAAACCAAAAATCCGGCGATCAGAAAAATCGACATCAGTTGGATGTGCATCGGCGTAGATAGCTTATTCGTCTAAGTGCATTGATGGCCAAAGGTCAGCAGAAAAGCCACCAAATGTCTTTGATTCAAATGTAAGGCATAAATTGCACTCAGATATCAAGATTGGTATTTTTGAGTCCGGAAAGCTTTCATTCATATGACCAAGTTTGATGAACTTAAGGAGCGATTTCCAAACCTCATTCCGGTGCAGGAATTGAGAGCCAATGTCTCCATCATTGAGTTGGCAGTTCAGTATGGATACAAACCCCTTCTACGAAAGGGTCGCAATCGTCCGGTTCTGGAACATTCCGACTTCGGGGATATAATCATCATTAAGAACCCGCAGGATGCCTCGCAACAGGTATATCAACGGGCCGGGGACTTTACCGACTCTGGTACCATTATTGATTTCATTCGCAATAGGCTTTCAACCGTTTTTTCAATCTATGATCGGCCTGGGAACCATGAGTTCAAGAATATTACGAATGTCCTTTACGATTACCTACGCGTCGATCCGGCGCGCGTCAGCCAGAATCAACAGCTAACCCCCAAGTTGGCAGAGTCGAGTGTCAAGCAGCCTTTTGCTAAGGAAAAGTTTGACGTCCGGCCGCTGGAAGAGGACAATTATCTCATCACCCGACACATTGCGCCTGAAATCCTACTACGCCCTGAGTTTGTCAACAAGGTCGTTACCCATATAGCGCATTTCAATCCTGAAAGCAGCCGGACTGAAGACTTTCTCACCGTCAAGGAACACCCGGAACGCAATTACCATCAATTCTCCAATGTTGCTTTTCCGTACTACAACGGCCAATCGACCGAGGTCACGGGTTTGGAACTCCGAAACGATAATTTGAAGGTTCACGCTCCCGGCAGCGACCGCTTCAGTAGCGTGTTTGTTTCCAACCCGCCGCCGAAAGTGCAGAGCTTTTATTTAATGGAAAGTGCGATCGACGCCCTTTCCCATCGGCAACTACGAAGCATTAGTGGGGACAACGATTTTAATTCGGTTTATTTCTCGACTGGCGGCCAACTCACGCTTCAGCAAGTCAACACCATAACGCGCTACATTGGGTCATTCGAAAAAACGGCCAAATGGTGCATTGTTCTATGTTTCGACGGTGACACCAAAGGCCATAAGTATGATTTACAGTTTATCCAGCAATTAGCTGCGGTCAATTTTCCATTAAAGACCACGGCAGGTGGGCCGGATCGAGTAGCCTATCTTTTGCCAGAAGCGGAAACATTTCGCCCTACTCGTGAAGCCTTGCTGAACCGTATTGAATTGTATAACAATACCGTGCTTTCGCAATTTTCACAAACTGGCGTTGGCACATTAGGCCAAAAGGAACTGAACGGCCAGTTAATTGCCGTCGGTAGAGTAGGGAAGCAAACGCAGATAAGCATACCGCAAGCCTGCGCCCCGCTATCAGCTATCTGTGGGTTTTTGTTGGAAGTAAGCGGTTTGGCCCAGCGGATTAAAATTGAAAAATCCTGCACCAAAGATTTCAATATGGATCTGACTCAGGAAGTAAGGTTGGGCGACGAATTCCGCTATGCGATAAAAGACGAAACCGGGCTTGTTCTCTTCAATGGTAACTCACCCGCTGATATGGCCCGGACAATGCAGCAAATCATGCAACAGGCCGAAAAGGATGTCCAGAGCAAAACCTTCATTCTTACTGAGAGACAACCCTTTGGTTTCCAAAAGCCCCAGGTAGAGATCAAGGTCGAACGGGGTAAGGTTATTCGGTCGATTCAGACGCCGGAGTTCGGTGAACGAATCCGGTTGGAAACAAAATAAGTTCAAGAAAGGAGGGATCGAATCTCCGGCGCCCCTAACAGATGATAGCAATCAAATTGAAATCCTCTGTCTCCCAATAATCAAGTTTCACCTTCACGCCTTTCAAAAATCAACCTTCAACTGATGCCCGTACTCCCGCAGCCATGCCTTAGCTTTCTCGTAGTCCGGTAGCTGCACGGCGACGATATTTCAAAAGGCCGGCACGGTGTTCAGGGTCGAGGTGGCTGATCTCTTTTTTCCAGAGCCTTCCGCCGCTGGTAGAATTCATCAGACAGCCTTTTCAGGAACAGCATCCCGAAGACGTATTCCTTAAATTCGGAGGCGTCCATCGAGCCGCGCAGGATGTCACAAGCCGACAGGAGGAAGGACTCTAATTGGGAAAGGGTTATTTTGGTGGGGCGCATTCAACCGGATTGAAAAAGAAGGGAGGGCCTAAAACAGAGGTCGTTTTAAGACAAGTCATATCGCGTTTTTCGCGTAGTCAAAAGTACGTAAAATGCGCGAAAAGGAGAATAATTAAGCCTTTCTAAGATATAGGGTCGTGGTACCTTGCTTGATCTTGATGGGGTAGGTATCCAACTCCCGATCCACGCGTTTGTTGTCGTAAGGGACAGGGCGGGTAATATGGTCGGGGTCTATGAAAATGACATTCAGCCGCTCGTGAACCTGACCTTTGATCCGTTCCGTGTGTTTTAGCAGGTGCGCGCTGTCGGTTTCAGCCTTTGTCTCGGTCTTATCCTCGAAGTACCGGAAGGTGCAATACCAGTATCGATAATAATGATGATAATTTGAAAAACAGGTCTGATATGCGTCTGGGTTCTCCCGCAGCGTACGGAAAAGTTCATCGACTTGCTTGAGATGGCGCGATTGCTCGCTATCCAGTTGCTTGAAAAGGGATTGCTCTAGCAGTTCCTCCCGGTGGTTTTTGAGGTGAAGCAATATTTTTTCCGGCTCATTCTCCTTCTTGACAGTGTACTTGTGCTTACTAAAAAAGGAGAGGGAAATGGCGGGTTTACCGTAGTTGACCAATTTCAGGTTCTTAAAGGGCGTTTTTCCCTCGCGGTGGTAGGCTTTGTACTCCTTCATGAAATTGACGGGGATGAAATAATATTCCAATTTAGGGTCATTGGGTAACGCGCTAATCTGATTAGTAATTGGCTCCAACTGTACGCGCTGCGTCTGGAGCATAGGCCGAAGAGTGTTTAAATCGACGATTTTGGTGCGATTGGTGGGCCGGGAACTGCTGTCTTGAGTCATAATGGAAAAAAGCTTGACTTATTTACCTCAAAGGTAAATAAGTGTTGGTATTCCAACAAAATCTTTTTCTCCCTTTTACATAGAATCGCAAAAGTTTGATCTTTTATCTCTTTATCAATCTTTTTTGATTGATTTTAGGGCTTATAATAGTCTTAATATCAATATATTACAGAGATAAAACCGAGGTTTAGGGGGAGGAAAAACGAGGTTTAGGGTGAATTGCAGACATAGAAAACCGAGGTCTAGGGGGTCGAAAAACGAGGTTTAGGGGGTCGAAAAACGAGGTTTGAGGGGAGCATTATAGAAAACCGAGGTTTAGGGGGAGGAATTTTAGTCCATAAAAATGTTTATAACTAGTGCTTTTGTTGATAACTCATAGGTGGTTTTTACTCAGAATACTCGCAAAACCGAGGTTTAGGGTGAGGTGGATAAATTTTGCAAAGCCGGAAAAACGAGGTTTAGGGTGAGATGCCTTTCCGACATTTGAATAGAAAAACGAGGTTTAGGGTGAGGCGTTCTTATTTGGCGAAGAACCGAAATATGAAAACCGATTTTGATTTGACAAACTCTTTTTTGTATGTTTGGGAATCGCAGAGGTTTGACAATTCTGACACAACCCAATTTTATGGAAGCTCATCAAGTTGCTGACGATCAATTGGCTCCGGTGTTCACAAAACGTCCTACCAATTATCAGCCCAACCTATTCACAGAGTCGAAACAAGAGTTTACTGAACTGGAGAAAAAGATCGTGGTGCTGGTCGTGAATCAGATTGGCCACCTTGCCTTAAAAGGTGAATTACGGCCCACAGCCAACGTTATTGTAAGCATTCCCTTCTCTTCGCTCACTAGGAACCACCACCAGCAAATCGCAGAAGCCGCCGAGTCGCTTCAATCGAAACGTTTGATATATCGCGACGATGTAAAGAATAGATTCGACTTCATTACACCCTTTCCCCGCGTTCGCTCAGAAACCGTTGATGGCCAGCGCGTCATTGAACTGACCATGTTCGCCGACATGGTCCCCCATTTTGCAGAGTTAGGTCAGCGCTATACCAAATACGACATCGACGTGATGCTGTCGCTCAGTTCGGTTTACGCCCAGCGAATATTTGAGATAGTAAGTATGTTCCAAAATCGCCGGCAGTTGCAGTTCACTTACGAAGTGGAGCAGCTTATGACAATCTTGAACTGTCCGAAGGGCTATTCGTTTTACGATTTCAAAAAGAATGCTCTCATGGTGGCCCAACGCGAGTTAGAGCAAAAGGCAGACATTCTACTTGAATGGAAGCCGTCGAAGAAAGAAGGAAAACGGATAATCGAACTCACTTTCTTCATTAGAACGGCACGCCAACTGGCTGTAGAAGCCATTGAGGTAGATCGCCGCATCATCAACGAGATGCCTCTACATGAAGCCGTAGCAACCGCCTGGCGTTTAATGGCCAATTACAAATTAAAGAACTGGCAGAAAGACCTCATCGCTTCAGAACACAGCTATTTGGAGATATTTTTTCGAGTAGATGCCGAACTAGCCAATGGGTTGCGGCCAAAGGTCAAAAACCACACCGCTTATTTGGTCAAATCATTGGGAATCGACCAAACCAAGGCACCGAAAATCAGTAAGGTATTAAAGAGAAAACAGACCAATCCTCAGCAGTCGGTTTTGCCACTCGGGCCAGAGGTACGTGGAGGAACTGCAAAATCCATTGGCTCGATTATAAATGGGATTCCGTTTTCAGACAAATAGAATGGGTGTGATTAATCCTGACAGATGGAATATTATCTGTTAGGGTCGTTTGACAGCGAAATTTGAAAACCCTTCTACGCCGCTGCCTATCCTTGATCCTCGCTGAAAAGTTTCACCACCCTCTGCACCTGCACGGGCCGGAACCACTTGCCGCGCCGCGTGAGGAACCCATAACTGTTAAGCGCGTTGGCGATGGCCGTCCAGGTCTGGCCGGAAATCCGCATGGAGTTAGCCAAAGCCGCCGCCCGAACGTTGTTCTCGTCCTGACGGGCGTTATGCCGCCGTACGTCCCTGCCCTTCGCGATGGCCTCCGGGGTGAGGTTCTCCGGGGTACCCAGCACCACTCCCCTTTTTTTCAATTCTGCCAAAGCCCGTTTGGTACGCTCAGAAATCACCTCCCGCTCGTGCTGCGCCATGGTAGCCATGACTCCAATGGTCAAGGTATTTGCTTCGGGCATATCGGCGCATATGAAAGGCACGCCCGAATCGCGGAGGGCGAACACGAAGGCCACGTTGCGCGACAGCCGGTCGAGTTTGGCGATCAGCAGAACCGCCCCTTCCTTTTTACAGCGCGCAATGGCCTTCATCAGTTCGGGACGGTTATTGCGCTTGCCCGACTCGACGTCGGTGTAGTCGCCGATGACCTCCCCGCTGCCGCGCAGGAAGGAGGCGATGCCGGTGTTCTGCGCGCCCAGCCCCAGGCCCGAGGCGCCCTGGCGGGCGGTCGAGACGCGGTAGTAGGCGACGTACTTCAAAGGGGCGTTCTGGTGTTCCACGGTCTTAGGTCTTTGGTTTGGGGGGCAATATAGCGGAATTTTACATTTTTTAAACGGTCGTTCGTATAATGTAAAAGCAATTTTTGAAAGGTATACAGATAGGACCAATGAACAAACCCCGCTCAGCAACGTAGTTCAGAAGGTTTACCTAACTGAACTACAATCATCACAAATTTAGAGATCACCCAAGACGAACTGCACGTCCTCAATTACGTGATCCAAATGGTCACCAAGTAACCTAAAATCTCTTTGAATTAGCTTTGTAAGTCTTGGCAGAACGGTTTCGTTAGCTCCATCAAATAGAAAACCAAGTACCCTTCTGGACGTCATCTGCTTGTACCATAAATCAAAAGGCTCGGAATAAAGACTTTTTAGAAACCTCGATACAGATGCTATATTATTGGGGTTATCATTAAAAAGGGGACAGATTCCATAAAGGCTTTTGTTAAAAAGCGTGTGTTGGTTCGATGACTTTGTCAATGCAGTATTTGATTTTTCATGAAGACCGATCAAAACACTACTGTCAACAGTTAACCCTCTGTAATTAAATTTCAACAATTCCGGCAGTAAAACGTCCTTATATTCATCACGAAAATGATCTAGCAAGAAATTTTCTATGGATAAAACTTTTATATCAAGCGAATTCAAGGTATAGTTCAGATAAAATAGCTCATCTGATAATAAAATTCGATTCGGTTTAGTAGCCAACATAGCCGTTTCTACTACTATTTGTGTATTAACATCTAATTCGGGGGAATCAATACAATACTCGAACATCTCTGGAACCACCTCTGTTCTCGTGTTTTTATTAACCCAATCAATAATTTTCTGCAATTCGTTCTCCTTATTTATATAAAAATCATCAGGAATTAGTATAGGTGTTACAGAATCTAGGGTTATACTCATCGAATGAGTTCCAGGACGGCTCAATTTCATCTCTTGGAGTTGTCCTCTTAATGAATCGACAATCCTCTGTGATATAATAAACGGTTTATACTTGTACGTAAGCTCTGTAACCTCTTCTATTCTAATCAACGTGAATAATGTTGAATAGTCAAGCACTATCTCCTTGTTTTCATCGAAGGCTAATCGTTTGACATTTAGAGGAACGACCGGAAACCCATCGTTGTAATCAGACGTAATAAATTGCCATGTCTGATAATAATCATTTTGGATTACAACGGCCAGTTCTGTAAACCCTATTTTCTTGTTTTTGAACTCTTCAAACAACTTATTTACCGAATCCTTACGAATGGAACCCGCCGCGCCGAAGGTACTCTTAAACTTCTCTATCATTCCATCGAACCCACCCTCCTCAATTATATTCATCGATTCTACCTCAGGCTGAGTTGCTGGGTTTCTTTCCAACTCGTCATACAGAAGTACTTTTTGACCAACGTACTTATCGAATATCATGGTAATCGTGTAGGTCTTCGCATTTCCCAGGGACTTGTTATGGACAAATGATTCGCCAACCCGCTTTCCTATGGCAAGCATCACAAGGGGGTTACTCTCAATCAAAGAGGACTTCAATGAAAGTACAGAATCCTTGCCAGCATCGTCTATGAGCCGTATAACACAGTCCTCCGTGGCCACCTCAGGATGTTCATAAGATTCAGATTCCTTTTCCATTACTTCGGTGGTCATATAGGCTGTCTTCACCGACGAGTTGTCAAAATTTGCCTGTAGCACGTTATACAAAATCTCTCTACCTAACTCGCGAAGACTTACTGTCGTACACAGTCCTGCCAGTCTGAAAGCTCGCTGCCACTCCATTTTGGCAGCCATAATGATTGCTCCATTTGCCATGAGCTCCCTAGCTTCCTCTATTTTTTCTGGCTTGGCACTCCGAACCATTGCGTTAATCAATGAGAACCAATATTTATAGCTACCTGGGAAGGCTTTCAAGCCAATTCTGGCAGCGTCTTCAATGCCTTGATAATCCCGAATGTATCCTAAAATATGCAGCTCTTTTTCAATGTGGACATGATTTGGCTCGAAATTAAGACGCCAACGCCCCAGTATTTTCAATAACTGGTCTGTTTTGTTGCCCATTCTGTAAAGACATTCTATATACCATCCAAGCTCATTGGACGGCTTACTGAAATCAATCAAAGGTTTGAGCATAACCTCTGCTCTTTCCAAATCACCTATTGCCATTAAACAGATAGGGATTGTAATTTGGAATCTACGTTCTGTAAAAGCGTATGTTTCTAACTTTTCACACAGATTTCTAACCTCGTTACGCTTGTCATCGTCGAAACGAAAACAAAACGCCATAAGTAACGAGCGTAGAGCCTCACTCTCAAATGTTCTTCCAGTTGTGATACTTTCCCATATTTCGCTAACTGGTATTTTTTCAGAATAAAAGTATTCAATGTATCCGAATAAGTTAAGTACTTCGGACTCACCGATCGTCTCTATTTCTTCTAAATATGCTTTAAAGTATTCAGAGGCTTTTTCATGGTTGTCAAGCTTTAAAAATGCATATCCGCCAAACTGCCACAAGAGGCCGTAACGCTCCTTTGGGTAATCTTCCAGAAGTTTAGTGACCTTCAAAAACTCTTCAATTTCTAAAAGACATATACACAAACTAGTGATTCTACTGGGAACGTCTTCCGAGATCGGCAATACTACCTTATCGAAGGGAGAAGCGACTTGATCCTCATGCTGAGTTCCGATAAACAATTGGCACATTTCGAAAACAGATTGACTGTTTCTCGTAAGTAAATATTGCGTAAACCAAAAGTCAAAACGAGCTATCCTGAAAGTCAGACTATCTTGTATTTCTGTATCGTTCACACGTTTACCAATAAGCCGTAAAAGCTTATTGGCATAGTCCAGAGCTGAATCGTTTTTCAAGTCAACTGGCGTATGGAAATTGTAAACTTTGATTTTTGCGAGACAGTCCTGCATAATGTACTGAGCCAAGTACCACCAGTAGGCAAGTTCATCACGGGAAATTTTATCAGGGAGCGTTAGGGAATCTTTCTCTTCTTGAAAAACTTCGGCAAGTGAGTCTGTCGAAACCTTCCCGCTGTTTTTTAACAGATAGTGGACTTTAAGTCGCTTGAAAACAGGATTTCGCGCAACAGATGCGTCCACTGTCGTTTCGGAATGGATCTGGCATTTTATTGCAAGCGCGTAAGCGTTGAGAGGATCCTCCGCGAGGATTTCCTCTATGATCAAAGATGACTCGACCGGTTGCCCCAAGTCATGGTACGCCCTGGCTGCCCGCTCTTTGTGTTTCAGCGGCTGAGGGTGCAACTTATAAGCCCGAACAAACAGGTCGCAATACTCCCGATCCGGAACTTTGCTATCTTCCCGCAAGCAGTTTGCTCTGAGATAGCTGCTTCTGGCATTAAACTTCCTTTTATCCAGCGCGGATATAGAGCTGTCTTGGATTACTACCATCAGCTTATCCACCGCCTTGAGCGCGGAAAAAGGCATCAGCCGTTCATACAGTTCCTCGGCGAATTCCAATTGGTCATTCAGGCTTCCAACCAACTCCGGGTTCGATATTTCTGGTTCAGCCTCCCTGACCTTGGAAAACTGTATTTCTTCAAGATTACCGACGCGCAAGAGGTCATTTACGCCTATAAAATTGACTCCTTCGAAGCAGTTAAGTCCCTCGTTGTACTTACTTACGACACCAATAAGAATCTTTCCATTTTTACGATTTACAAAAAAGCCGCTACCTGAGAAACCCTTAACCAGTTCTTCCGACAGGCATTTTTGACTGATCTTAGTGTGGTTGCTAATACCTTTGATCACGCGACCGGAAGGGGTTTGCAAAATTCCGTAGTCTTCCTCCGGTTCCAATGATTTCACTGCTTGCGGAAAGCCCCGAAAAAAATACTGCTCGCCTTGGTCGTACTCGATACCCACGGCGATAAAGGGAATTTTTCGACCTGAGACCGCCGCCGATATCTCCAGAATGGATAAATCGGTCGCCGGGTCGTCAATCTTTTTTATTTCATCATTCAACTTGAATACTGTAAAGCCCTTTTCAGCAGGATTATACATTTCAACCGCCAGGTCTGCGGTTGATTTCACTTCCTTCAGGCAATGGGTAGCGGTAAAGAGGTAAACCAGTTCGCTGGTCTCGCTTGGTTTAACCAATACGCAGCTTCCTACGGGATAGCCGTTGTTACTCAGCCGCGCGCACAGGTTGTCGATATTCGATGAACTTACTGATTCCATGTATGTTGGATATGGTTTTCTCCTTGGGCTGGGTAATGACAGGTAATGTTGTGGTCGTCTAGCTCCTGGCTCGTGAATATGCTTCTAAGCACCGGATCATCATAATTAAAGTAAAAATGGACGGAACGGCCTTCCCTCGCCTTGACAATCCTGGCCAGGGCTTCTTTGTGGGGGAAATTGTGGGCGTTTTGCCAGTTACTACTGACCCCGTAGTGAGCGCAGTCGAGCATCTGCAACAGTTCCCTGCTGGTATTCGACTTCGACCCGTGATGTGCCACTTTCATGATATCCAGCTTCAATTTGTTTTCATGGCTGTACCCCAGTTCCTTCAAAGAAGCGACAATGACCGACGGGATGCTGTCTCCCGTAAATAGCCCCTTGAAGCCCTCAAACTCCAATAAAAAGGCAATACTGCTGCGGTTGCTCAGCGATTTATCCTCAATAAATTTTCGACTACTAAGGTCATCGATGCTTTCATGATCGTTGCGCGCTTGACTGGTGCTCGCCTCGCTACCTGTCTTTTCCAACAGCTTCATCTCCTCCTTTTCCCATTTCTTCGCAAAACGGTCAAATTGCCTGTCATCCGGCGATAGGACGGTTATCCTAGCATTATTGAGGTCGAAGACCTGGCCAGCCAAAATCTTGTCTTCGGAACTCTTCCCCTTCTCAATTAAATAGTCCCGCAAGGTGATTCCCTCCTTAATACCAGCTTCGCCATTTGACTCACTCAGATGCACCGGATTGGGTGACCAGTTAAACCAAAAGTGCTTCACAGGCAGGTTGCCGAACTCCTTCAAAAGGGGCATGATTCCAGCGATGTGGTCGTTGTCGGTGTGCGTTACGACAAACAGATCAACCGACGCTTGCGCTTTCTTCAGGCTCACTACCTCACTTCTCAAAGTCCTTACATACGTCCCGACAAAACCTGCATCCACGAATATCCGAGTGGCTGTGCCTTTCGGCTCGTCAAGGCATTCTATCGAGATAAAATCGCCTTGTAGTACTTGAAAAAGCTTGATTTTGACGGTCATTTGGAGAGGGTACGAGTTTGATTCAGGAAGGAACTTTCAATTTTTTATTCTAGTTCCATGAGAATATAATTTATTTTCTATTACATTTGTCCCATGCTTCTTCCCTTAGATCATATTGTGGACATCCAAATCGGCATGGGGCTGCGCCCGGCCAAGACGGGGGAGCCAATCGCTTTCCTCAATCCGGGCGACTTCGATGAATATGGAAGAATGTTATCGGTGGAGCCGCCAACCCGGCTCAACTCCGCTCGCAACGTTATGGAGCGCGCCTGGATTGAGCCGGAGGATGTTCTATTGATGGGGAGGGGAAGCCGACACTCGGCTGTTTTTTACCGAAAAGAATACCCCAGAGCGGTTGCCTCGGCAGCCTTTTATATTCTCCGGGTGAACGAACCGGAGGTTGTCTTACCCGAATTTCTGGCCTGCTATCTCAATCAGCCAGGCACCCAGACGCAACTTGACCGTCGCGTCAGTTCATCCGCGACAGTCCCCACCCTGAATAAGAAAGACCTGCTCGACCTACCCATTCCCGTTCCGTCACTCGACATTCAACGCCGCCTGATCGACCTGCACAATGAATTTTTAACCATCCAGAGCCTGCACCAGCAGATCACGGATCATCACCAAAACCTGATTACCGAATGCTTTTCGACGACCCTAGCCCCGCTGCTGCCAAAGGAGACCGCCTGATCTCGGCCGATGCCATCAATGCCGCCGTGTGGCGGGCCTGTGATACCTTTCGGGGCGTCATCGACCCGACGCAATACAAGGACTATATCCTCACTTTTCTGTTTTTGAAGTACCTTTCCGATCTGTGGAAGGACCGGGAAAACTTCTACCTCGACAAATACGATGAGACGCCCGACAATTCTCCGCGCACTCAGCGCGCGCTCGAACAATTCGAGCGTTTTCGGCTGCCGGAGGAATGCCGCTACGACTATCTCTACGAGCAGCGCAATGCCTCCAACATTGGGGAAATGGTGGACATGGCGCTCGATCATCTGGAAGAAGCCAACCGCCTCAAACTCGACGGCGTATTCGGCGACATCAGCTTTAATTCAGAAAAGCAGCTCGGCCCGACCCGCGACCGCAACCGCCGCGTCAAAAACCTGATCGAGGATTTCAAAACCATCGACCTTACGCCCTCGCACCTTGAAAGTCAGGATGTCATCGGTGACGTGTATGAGTTTCTGATCGACCGCTTCGCCTCCAATGCAGGCAAAAAGGCGGGGGAGTTCTATACACCCTCGTCGGTTTCTTTGCTCTTGGCGCGCCTCATGGATCCGCAACCCGGCAGTCGCATCAGCGACCCCACCTGTGGCTCGGGTTCGCTGCTAATTAAGGTGGGGCAGCAAGTGGGATCGCGGAATTTCGCTCTCTACGGCCAGGAAATCAACCGCAGCACTTTTGCCCTGGCCCGCATGAATATGTTCCTGCACGGCTTTGACGACGCGGTAATCCGCTGGGGCGACACGCTCAATAATCCATTACTGCTGGAAAATGACCGACTGATGAAGTTCGACATTGTGGTGGCCAACCCGCCTTTCTCGCTCGATAAGTGGGGGGCCGACGTGGCCGCTACAGACCGTTTCGCCCGCTTTCACCGGGGCGTACCGCCCAAGTCAAAAGGTGACTTGGCGTTCATTTCCCACATGATCGAGACCACCTACGAGGGTAGTGGCCGGGTGGGCGTGATCGTGCCGCACGGGGTGCTTTTCCGGGGAAGTTCGGAAGGGCTGATCCGGCGGAAACTGATCGAGGAGAACCTGCTCGAGGCGGTGATCGGCCTGCCGGCCAACCTGTTTTTCGGCACGGGCATCCCCACGGCTATCCTGCTGTTCAACCGCGCGCGTACCGCCGCCGCCAATACCGATGTGCTGTTCGTGGACGCCAGCCAGTCCTACGACGACGGTCGCAACCAGAGTACGCTCAAGAAGAAGCACATCGACCAAATCGTCAGGCTGGTGGCCACCTTCCGCGACGAACCTCAGGGTACCGCCGGCGTGGTGGCCGACAAGTTTGCCTACCGCGCCACGCTTGAAGAAATCCGCGAGAACGACTACAACCTCAACATTCCCCGCTACGTGGACACCTTCGAGGAGGAGGAGCCAATCGACATCGCGGCCACCCAACAGCAGATTGCGCGGCTGGAAGGGGAGTTGGCCGAGGCCAAAAAACGCATGAATCAGTACCTGAGTGAATTAGGCTTTTGAATTTTGTCTGACCGATTGGACAAAGCCTAAGACCGTAATAAGCTCACGTACAACTAATTGGCTAACATGGCGCACTTGGTGATGATTATTTTGTCTGACCGATTGACCTGAGAGCAATTGTAAAAAAACCGCCTATTGGTTGGAGAAAGTTCAAAATTGGACAGACAGCTAATGGTCTCGAAATACTAACTCCACTTGCCCGATGCCAACCAGCCACGACGGGCCATCTAACCGCTGCTGAGCGATGTGGACGAATTCAAACCTGATGACAAACGATGAAGAAAGAACAGTTAACGATTTCCCCAAAGCGGAATGATCAGGGTTTACCAGAGGGATGGACTATACAAAAACTAGGCAAGTTGGGAAAGGTATCATCTGGGACGACTCCTTTGAGAGAAAAACACAGAGAGTATTTCCAGGGTGGAGCAATTCCCTGGGTCAAAACTACCGACCTTAACAATTCAATAATTCTCACATCGGAAGAGTGTATTACAGAGCGAGCATTAAAGGAAACATCGTTGAGAATACACCCGCCAGATACATTGCTTGTAGCAATGTACGGAGGGTTCAATCAGATAGGAAGAACCGGATTGCTGGGAACGGCAGCCACAACTAATCAAGCGCTTTCCGCTATTGAATGTAATTCTGAAATTACAGACCCTAGATACCTATTGGCATGGTTAAATGGAAACGTGGAAGCATGGAGAAACTTTGCTGGAAGCAGCAGAAAGGATCCGAATATAACAAGTAAAGATGTTCGTGACTTTCCAGTAAATCTTCCTCCCCTACCCGAACAACGCAAAATTGCCACTATCCTCACAGCTTGGGATGAAGCCATTCAGACCGCCCGCCAATTGCTGGAAAATAAGCAACTCCGCAAAAAGGCTTTGATGCAGCAAGTACTTACCGGGCAAACTCGTTTACCTGGCTTTAAGGATGCCTGGCGAGAGGTGAAGCTGGGGGAGATATTCAGAGAGAGAAAAGACAAGGGCTTTGATCATTTGCCGCTATTGGCTATAACAAGCTCAAATGGGGTAGTAATGCGTGATACGCTGGAAAAGAAAGACACATCCAATAGTGACAAAAGTAAATACTTACGGATTTGTCCGAATGATATTGGGTACAACACTATGAGAATGTGGCAGGGCGTATCTGGTGTTTCGCGTTACGAAGGTTTAATCAGCCCAGCTTACACCGTCTTGGTGCCTGGAAAATCGGTTGACGTGGGCTTCATGTCCTACCTATTCAAATTCACACCAATGATTCACACATTTTGGAGATTCTCCCAAGGTCTTGTCAGTGACACACTAAATTGTAAGTATGATAGCTTACGGCGCATTCAAGTCAGTATTCCCCATCTGGCAGAGCAACGCGCTATCGCTGAAATTCTGAATGCCGCCGACGAGGAAATCCGGCTGGCGACGGAGGAAATTGAGGCCTTGCAGGAACAGAAGCGCGGGCTGATGCAAGAGTTATTGACGGGGAAGAAGCGGGTGTCAATATAGGATCAAACACGAAATAAAAACACAAAAATGAAGAACTGTTTTTTAAGCTATCATCATGATAATGATGGACATTATGTGGACGAGTTAAGAGGTCTGTGCGTAGGAAAATATTTAATTGATTACTCGCTAAAAAATGACATCAGTCATTTTACAGATGACACTATTTACAAAAAAATTAGAGACAAACTTAGAAGGAGTTCAGTAACAGTAATACTAATAGGCGAAAGAACGGGTGATAGAATGTGGATAGATCGCGAAATTTGGGCGTCTCTTCGAGGTTATGACCATCCATATGACTGGTCGCGTTCCTTCAAACCCAGCGGCCTGTTAGGAATCTATCTTCCAGAAGATTCGCTGTGCGTTCCTGATAGGTTGAAGGACAATATTGAGTCTGGATATGCAGTAACTATGAAATGGAGAAACGTTGAGCGCGATTTGGAGAAGAAGGTAGAGCTTGCAGCCCTGAATCGTTCAACGAAAAGGCATCTCATCAGAAATGGCAGAATGCGAATGGATGATAATTACTCACGGTTTCTTGGTTTTAGATTTTAACATAACATACAATGGCTGGACAAAATAGAGCTTCGAGTAGTTTTACTATTCAGGAGAGCATTCAAAGAAAGAGTCTAGGAATAAAATGTGTTTTTATTTCTCACCAAAAAGGGGATAGAAATATTGCCAAAGCCGTAGCTGACTATTTACTTTCAGCAGGCATTGATGTGTATTTTGACGAGTACGATCATGATTTGCGATTAGCCAGACAAAATGATAACCCTAAGAAAGTGACTGAATCTATATGTAAAGGAATAGAAAACAGCAGCCATATGCTATGTATCATCACAGCAAATACTGCAAATTCCAAATGGGTGCCGTTTGAAGTTGGATACGGGTATGATAAAACTGCATTAGGCATTCTACTTGGCAAGGATATTCCAAAAGATAAAATACCTGAATATGTAAGAGCGGCTCCTGCTATCATACCGGATATTTGGGATTTAAATGAGTTAATTTCACTTCTTGTAGGAAAACGAAAAGAGGATCTGATTTTAGAAGGAAGAATCAAATCGTATAATAATTATAATAATCCACTCTCTCAATACTTGGCGCACGCGAGAGAGATATAAATTTGTCAGTTAAATTTTAATAAAATTAATTTTTATGTATCCATATATCAGCAAAAGAAAATTGTTCGTCAGCTACTATCATAAGGACGATCAATACTATCGAAATTTATTCGACCATAATTTTGGGGATTTGTTTATAAACAAATCCGTTGGTGATGGTGAAATTAACTCAGAAAATGGCGCAGATTATGTTAGACAACTCATCCACAAAGGCTATTTGAGTGATACGACGGTTCTTGTCGTTCTTGTAGGTGAAAAAACCAAATGCCGAAAACACGTTGACTGGGAAATATCAGGTGCGCTGGATTATCGAGTTGGAAACCGATATGCGGGTCTAATTGGGATACTTCTCCCGACGCATCCTGATTTTGGAAAATCAGTTTATAGTCCAGGAAACCTTCCTGAAAGATTGGCTCTGAATGTTGATTCTGATTATGCCAAACTCATCGACTGGACAGATGATAGAAGCACGATGCAGCGGATCGTTGAAGACACAGTAAGAAGGCGTGAAAGTGATGAAGGCAAAATAGTGAATCGATTTCTATTACAAATGACCAATAATACGTGCAGCTAATGAATAATTATAAATCGCCCCTGAATCTCTACGTCCTTTGGCATCCCGCCTTTCAGGCTGGTAAAGTATTTGCCGATAACATTTATAAGAATTTCTGCCGCAATTCAGAACAGCCATTGAGCAGGCAGATAGGCATTCCCACCTTTTTTCGCAGTGCCAGCGCTGAGAGTAGCGCTACGCCTATCCCGGTCAAGCTTGAAGATGCTGATCGTAATGCTTTCGTACTTTTGATCGATGAGCATATGTTCAACGATCAGGCGTGGGAGGAATATGTAGGTAAACTGATTGATAACATCTCGGCCTCTGATTGTGATAGGATATATCCCATATCACTAGACAGGCACGCCTTTCATTTTTGCGAGGACAAGCTTAGTGAATATCAGTTTATCTCCCTTGAAAAGATAGTCGGCGATGACAAGATGGAAAAGAACAGTCGCCAGCAGAAGGAGTTAACGTCTCGTTTGTTACACGATCTGTCCAGGCAAATGATGAACCAAGAGTCTGTGGCTGAATCTGATAAAAGCGATAGCAATGCTAATCCAGAGCCTCCCGTAAAACTTTTCATTAGTCATGCGAAGAAGGACGGTCTGAAAGTTGCATCTCAGTTTCGCAACTACATTCTTTCTGAAACGAAGCTTAAAACTTTCTTCGATGCGAATGATATTGCCGATGGATACAACTTCGAGGATGAAATTAGCCGCGTTATCGACGGCCGTACAGCACTGCTTGTATTTCATACTGATGAATACTCCGATAGAGAGTGGTGCAGGATTGAAGTAATCCACGCGAAACGCATAAAATCCCCCATTGTGGTAGTGTATGATATATCCAAAGGGGAAAAGCGAAGCTTCCCATATATGGGCAACGTACCAACGATAAAGTGGGATGATAATTTCGCGGACATCATTGAACTGACACTATACCAAGTTCTGAACAATCGCTTCAACGAAGAATACTTGAAGAAGCACATCAGGCTATATGGCTTAGACACTAGGCATGAGTGTATAGAATTGACATCCCCACCTGAGCTATTCAATTATTTACTGATTCTGAAAAAATCAGCTAATCTGATAGCACAGGGTTCAAAAAAAGACATCATGGTGATTTATCCAGATCCTCCACTAGGAATTGAAGAACTCCGTGTTTTGAACGAGGTAGATGACAATATTCATTTTACAACGCCAACCTACACCTTCCAATTTTCATGAATATGAGCGGAACAATAGACATTATCGGTATTTCGGACAATTTAGCGGAAGTTGCTAATAGTGAGTCTGCTGGACAGGATGAGGTGGGAAGCCTAAGGCTCTTAGGTAATTTATCGGTAGGTATCTCAATCTCAGAATCAGAGGATGCCGAGCAAAGAGGTCTATCTGAAACCCATCAAAAGGATTACATGATTGAGATAGCTCGGCATTTGCTTGTTCAGAGGGCTACACTCGTTTATGGCGGAGATTTGAGAAAGGGTGGTTATACTCAACTGTTTTCTGATCTGTCGTTCCAGTATAGGGACAGGGCTGATCGAAATCGGTTTCCTTTCAAAAATTATTTCAGCTACCCGATTCATATTAAATTGACGAGCAGCGATTTAGCGGATTTAAAAGAAAGTAGAGTTCAGGTTGTTAAAGTACCACCCGCATCCGAACTAAGTGTGGATCCTGCTAAATATATCGAACCCGATACGATAGAGGGTATGTATGTTTGGTCCAGAAGTTTGTCGTTCATGCGTGCCAGGATGGATCAGGATACAAATGCCCGTGTATTTGTCGGAGGCAGGAATTACGGATTTAAGGGAAAATATCCTGGTATCGTCGAGGAGGCATATTATGCTTATCGGTCGAACAAACCAATATATTTGGTTGGAGGCTTCGGAGGGGCTACTTTAAAACTAATTGAAGCTTTCGATGCCAAACCTGTAATTGATAGTAATTCTCCTTTCTACACAACTGAAATCCGGAACTCCTTTTTTGATTATCATAACGAGTTATCTCCTGACGATCCTGTGAATTATGATGGTTTGAACGCCTTTTTTAGTAGCAAAACAGTTGACTGGTTGTCTGATAATAATGGCTTATCAATCGAGGAAAACCAGCAACTTTTTCATACCCAACAACTCCCCGAGGTTGTTTATCTAATCATGAAAGGGCTTAATGCGGTAGCCAGGTAGCCTGCAAACCCATCAAAGACGTCGTCAATCAGGTTCCCGCCCTGCTGCTTTTGCAGACAATGGATTACGCCCACCTGTCGCCTAAGGATGCCAGGAGGCCGATATATGAATTGTGATCTGGAAACACGCATCTGGTGCGTATAAAAGAAAGGAAATTTTAAAAGTCAACGGCACCTGAACATGAAGCGCTACCAAATCTATTGCGACGAAAGCCATCACCTGGAAAACGACCATTCTACGGTCATGGTGATCGGCTATGTAAAAGTCGAAGAGGAGCAGTACGACCGAATCCGGGAAGACCTGGAAGCCATCAAACTCCGTCACCACACGCCCGTCGAACTCAAATGGTCGAAGGTTTCCGTTTCACGGCAAGCCCTATACGCAGATCTGATCGCTTATTTTTTCGCCAACCCACTTTGGTTCCGGTGCGTTCTGGTGAAATACAAAGACAAGCTGGATCACGACCAGTTCAACGGCGGTTCACACGACAACTTCTATTATAAGCTGGTCTATTTTCTGCTGCGGCCCAATCATGATCAGGATTGCTGCTACCGGGTTTTTCTGGACGTAAAGGATACCAGAGGCCGGGAGAAACTGCGGAAAATCCGGGAAGTTTTTCAGAATCGCCACCAGGGCAATTCGCCGTTCGAGACCTTCCAACACCTGCGCTCCCACGAGAGTCCGCTGTTTGAACTGGCCGATCTGTTCATTGGTGCCATCGCCTACAAAGCCCTCGGAAATCACGAGAAGCCGGGGGCCAACACGGCCAAAATGGCCATCATTCAGCAGATCGAGAAGCTTTCGGGCTACTACCTGCATCTGGGTACGGAACCCTGGGAGCAGAAGTTCAATATTTTTGACCACCAGCCCAAACGAAGTTCGAATGGATGATATGGGCAGAGATTACGACGAGCCGGACGAACTGGAAGATTTGGAGGAACGGGAGTGGGACTGGGACTTTTCAGAGGAAGAATGCGTGGAGGACCTTTACGATCACTTCAAAAGGGAATGGGAACAAACCACCTTCCACTTCAAGGAAAAGCGCGTGAAAGTCAACCTGAACAGATCCAGGGTATATGGCTATCACAAATACCCCGACGCCTTTGTGCATTTGATAACGCGGGAAAGTAAAATGAAGCAGCGCCGGGAATTCGATCCCCCCCGTGCCTGCCGACTGCATTGGATCAAGACCATACTTCGGCACTGCGAAGATCCGCTGATTTGGTACTACGAACACACTGAAGGGGACGGAACCCGCAAGCAGTACTACTGGTACGAGCGGCGCGACTACCTGGTCATATTGAAGCCCCTGGCTCCCGACCTACTTTTGGTAACGGCTTTTTGCGTGGATAAGCACGAGAAAGGCTTTCATCGGAAGCGCCACCGACAGTACCGGGATGGCCTTAAAAAATAAAACCGCACTCGGGGTGCGGTACGCAACTTTCGGTATTGCGATTGCGTGGATAAACCACTGACCAAGTCCTTCGCCCTTTGGGAGATGACTTTGCAAAAGTAATATATTTTGTTCGATATTTCAAACATTATTTTTAAAAACACTTGTTTTCCAGATAGTTATTTCAGAATCAGAATTAATTTTTCCTAATTTTTGATATTTTCAGTACAAGTCAAACTACCGCAATGACGACCCCCTCCTTCCGCGAAAACGACGCCAGTCAGGTTCCCGCCCTGCTACTTTTGCAGGCGATGGGCTACACCTATCTGTCGCCCGATGAGGCCACGCGGCTGCGCGGGAACGACCCCGTTACCCGTCATTCGGGCCAGGTACTGCTGGAACCCGTGCTGCGCGACCAATTACGGAAACTGAATAGTTTTTCGCTCAAAGGCGAGGAATACACCTTCTCGGAAGTGAGCCTGACCAACGCCATCTACGCCCTGCTTGACTATCCCGTGCAACAGGGCTATCTGGAAGCCAACCGTTACGTGTTCGACCTGCTCACCCTCGGCAAGAGTTTTGAGGAACAGATCGGGCCGGACAAGAAGAGTTTTTCGCTACACTACATTGACTGGGAAAACCCCGGGCGGAACGTCTGGCACGTGACCGAAGAGCTGAGGGTGTCGCGCACGGGTCACGCATCGTCGGCCGGTCGCGATTATTCCTACCGCCCCGACATCGTGCTGTACGTCAACGGCATTCCGCTGGTGGTGATCGAATGCAAGCGGCCCGACATGGACAAGCCCCTTTCCCAGGCCATCAGCCAGCACCTCCGCAACCAGCAGAGCGACGGCATCCGGCCCCTTTACATCCTCAGCCAACTGCTGCTGGCCCTCTGCGGCAGCGAGGGTCGCTACGCCACCAACCAAACCAAAGAGGAATTCTGGCAGCTCTGGCGGGAACGGGAAACCGACGAAAAGGCCTTGCCGCTGCAAGCGGTAAAAGACAGAAGCCGCAACGACCGCGCCTACGGGCAGGCCCTGCGGGCTAATCCCGACCGCCGGGATCATTCAGAACCAATAAACGGCGCAGCCACCTGGACGGTTACCCCGCAGGACGAGCTGCTGTACGCTCTCTGCCGCCCGGCCCGGCTGCTCGATATTCTCTATAATTTCATCGTCTTCGATGCGGGGGAAAAGATCGTGGCCCGCTACCAGCAGTATTTTGGCGTGCGGCGCACCCTGGAACGGGCCCGGCGCGAACCCGATATCACGGGCCGACGGCAGGGCGGCGTGATCTGGCATACCCAGGGCAGTGGCAAGTCCTATACGATGGTCATGCTGGCGCAGTTGCTGGCCACCGACGATAAAATCCTGAACCCCAAGATCGTACTGGTCACCGACCGCGTTGAACTGGACGACCAGCTCTACCAGACCTTCAAGCGCTGCGGACGCGAAGTGGTGCAGGCCACCACGGGGCGGCGGCTGGTCGAGTACCTGGAAGACGATAGCGACGCCGTGCTGGCCACGCTCGTCCACAAATTCGACGCGGCCATTAAGGGCTTACAGCAGCCCGTTACCCGCCCCAACGTTTTCGTGCTGATCGACGAGGCTCACCGCACCCAGTATGGCACCCTGAACGTCAAGATGCAGCAAGTATTCCCCACGGCCTGTTTTATCGGCTTCACCGGCACCCCTCTGATGCGCCGGGAGAAGAACACAGCCAGCAAGTTTGGCGGCATTATCGACACCTACACCGTGCGTGACGCCGTGGCGGACGGGGCTGTGGTGCCGCTGCTCTTCGAGGGACGTGCTCCGCTGTTCGAGGTCAACGAGCGGCCCATCGACAATTACTTCAACCGCATCGCCGAGCCGCTGAACGACTACCAGCGCGCCGACCTGAAAAAGAAGTTCAGTCGCCGGGACACGCTGACCCAGGGCGAGCAAATCATCTACGCCAAGGCTTGGGACATCAGCACGCACTTTGCCAACACCTGGAAGGGAACCGGGTTCAAGGGCCAGTTGGTGGCACCGGGCAAAAAGGCGGCGATACGCTTCAAGCGTTTTATGGACGAAATCGGACTCATTACCACCGAAGTACTCATTTCACCGCCCGACGACCGAGAGGGCAATGAGGATGCCTACGGCCAGACCAGCAGCGAAGTGCAGACGTTCTGGAATCAAATGATGGACCGCTTCGGTAGCCCCAGGCAGTACGACGAGACCCTGCGCCAACTGTTCAAACAAAGCGACACGGCTCCCGATGTGATCATCGTGGTCAACAAGCTGCTGACGGGATTCGACAACCCAATCAACGTGGTGCTTTACCTCTGCGCCAAGCTGCACGAACACACGCTGTTCCAGGCAATCACCCGAGTGAATCGGAAAGCACCCGGTAAGGATTTCGGCTATATAATCGACTACGATGGCGTGATCGCCGAACTTGCCCGCGTGCTGGAAATTTACGCCGATGATTTCGAGGATTTCGAGACGGCCGATCTGGAAGGAACGGTAACGGATATGCGCCGGGAGCTGGCCCGCCTGCCCCAGGTCCACTCGGAAGTCTGGGACGTTTTCAAGGGCATCGTCAACCGGGCCGACCTGCCCGCCTACCAGAATCTGCTGGCTGACGAGGCCGTTCGGGAAATCTTCTTCGAACGGCTGTCGGCATTCAGCCGACTGCTGAGAATGGCCTTCTCCAATCATGAATTTGTGACGACGACTTCGGAGGCCAAGCAACAACGCTACCGGGATGACTTGTTGTTTTTTCAGAATCTGCGGCGAGCAGTTATCAATATTCACGCCCTGGAAGTCGATTACGGTCAGTACGAACCCCAAATTCAAAAGCTGATCGACACGCACGTCGTATCCGACGAAATCGTGCAGCTAACCGAACAAGTCAACATCTTTGACCGCGAACGGTTTGAGGAGGAGGTGGCCCGCATCGAAGGAACGGCATCTCGGGCCCACGCCATCGCCGCCCGCACCGACCGCACCCTCACGGAGCGGATGGGGGAAGACCCTGCCTTCTACCGCCGTTTCTCCGAAATGATCCGCGAGACGCTGATGCTCTACCGGGAGGAGCGCATCAGCGAAACCGAGCTATTGAAGTCCATGACTTCCATCCGCGACCAGGTGGTCAACCGTCCCGCCGACACCTTGCCCCCGGCCGTACGCGACCGCCCCACCGCCACGGCCATCTACGGTTTGCTGCGGGAGGGGTTTGGAAACGACAGGGCAGACGAGGAGGCATTGGGCATGGACGCCGAAACCGCAGGAGCCTGGTCGGTGCGGGCCGAGGAGGTGATGCTGTCCAATCTTGTGCAGGACGGATGCGTGGTGGTCGATTGGGCCAATCGGTCGGAAATCGTCAACCAATTGCGCTTTGCTCTCGACGACTGGATCTGGCAAATGAACGACGAATTGTCGGCTAAACTCACGTTTGACCAAGCTGACGAATTGATCGGTAAGGTCGTGCAGTTAGCCAAAGCCAGATACTGATGGGTTTCGATGCCAGAACAGACCTCGCAGAAACGAGTGAGGAGGAAATGCGCTACGGTTCGGCGGTCATCCGCTTCACAGTACTACGCGGACTGCGCAAAACCCTTTCCATCACCGTAGATACGTCGGGGGATGTCCTAGTGAAAGTTCCAGAGGACGCCACGGCGAACCAAATCAAGGCAAAGGTAAAGAACCGGGCGGGCTGGATCATCCGGCAGCAGGAACGTTTCCGCCAGCTCAACGCCCACGCCACGCCGCCACGTCGTTACGTGTCGGGCGAAACACACTATTATCTGGGTCGGCAGTACCGTCTTAAAGTGGAAGAACAGCCCGTGAAATCAGTTATATTCCGCGCTGGAAGAATTGTGATCACCACGCCAGACAAGGCCGATAAAAAAATAATTTCCACGCAGTTGAACGAGTGGTATCGAAAACGGGCGCGTTTGGTTATCCTCCCCCTTTTTAATCGCTGCTTGGCTAAGTTGCCCATTAAGGCAAACCGGAAGGAGCAGGTACAGGTAAAGTTAGTGCGGATGGAAAAACGCTGGGGAAGCTGCAGTCCTCAGAATATTATCCGGTTAAACCCGGATTTGATCCGAACTCCCAAGGGCTGTATCGAGTACATCATATGGCATGAATTAGCCCACATCATAAATCCAAACCACCGCAAGCCCTTTTACGAGCTTCAGGATCGGTTGATGCCGGACTGGCGGGTTTGGGAAGAGAGACTCCGGCAATTTAGACCTGACTGAGAGTTTTGATCCGTTGTGCAAGTCTGGGACTTCAAGCTGGGCAGGTCGGGAATATTTTCTAAGTGGCTTGGCTTCTGCTCGACCAATCGACAACTCCCGTTTAGCGAACCGTGCGAAGTCCATTTTGTGGCTGAAATCGTCATTGTATGCGACACCACCACACACCCGGACGACTTACTTTTTCTGTCCCTGTAGCCAGCGATTCAATCTATAAGTCATAAAAGAAGACCCAGCCCCGATGACCGCCCCCGCCAGCACGTCGCTCGGGTAATGGACGCCCAGGTGCATCCGCGAGTAACCCACCGTCCCGGCCCACGCGTACGATGGCACGATGACGTACCATTTGGGATATTCCAAACTCAATGACGTAGCCGTCGCGAAGGCCAGCGAGGTGTGACCCGAGGGAAAAGAAGGACTACTGCCGTCGGTCAGTTTCTGAATATCGGGGTAGGTGACAAAAGGCCGGGGTCGGTTGATCGCCCTTTTCATCACGTACGTAATCCCCGACGATGCCACCAGCCCAGCGCCGATTACGACTGCTTTTCGCTGGGTGGGAGCATCTTTCTTTATTAAGCCTACCCCCATTATGATCACCGGGACACTGAAAGCTCCGGGTACGGTCGTGTCGGTCACGCCCTTGAAAAAGCCGTCGAACTGGGTGTTGCGGTTGAGGTTGATCTCACGCAGCAACCGTATGTCGGCATTCTGTGCTGAAGCAGTGGAGAAAATGGTCAGCGTGAGCAGGCAGTAGAGACGAAGTACTTTCATTTTGTGGTAAGCCGTTCATGGTTGATTTTTAAAGTGGGGGCGAATAGAAAGGCTCAAACTACACCATCAAATTTGTAAAGTTTCTGTATTTTCAGATAGAAGCACCACTTTTACTGAAATATTCGATTCTAAACCAGCTTCCAGATTTGCACCAGAATTGGGCCGTATTCTTGTGTCATTAATTTACTTCAAACCAATTTAAATTATGAAACGCATGATGATGCTCGCGGCCCTTTTGGCCGCATTAGTCACCTTCTCGGCCAATGCCCAGAAAGTAAAAGCCGACCAAGTACCCGCCGCTGTTACGACGGCCTTCGCCAAAGCTTATCCCAACGCCAGTAACATGAAATGGGAGAAAGAAAAGAACGGCGATTTCGAGGTGGAGTTCGATCAGGGTAAAGTGGAATTGTCGGTGGTGTACAACCCGCAGGGCGTGGAGCAGGAAGTCGAAACTGAAATCGCGACCTCGCAATTGCCCGCTTCTGTACAAGCCGCCCTCAAAAGCAAAAAAGTGAAGGAAGCCGCCATCATCAAGAAAGGCGGCAAGACCTACTACGAAGCCGAAGTCGGCGGTAAGGACCTGATCTTCGATGCCAGCGGCAAGGCCGTGAAGCTGGATTAGGCTGGATGTGGTTTTTTGAAAAAAGGGGGCGAGGTGCCAGCGGGTGCTTTGCTCTTTCTTTTCTACGGGCTGCCTGGCGGTAATCTTATTGAATGTGTTTCATCTCTAAAATGGCAAAACACAATCGCTCTGTCAAAGTAGTCTCGCTCGTGCCGGGACGATTACAGATTTTCTCCAAAGTCGGCGCGTACTATTGCGGAAAAACCATATTTCTGAATCATGGAAACTGCGAAGGATAATTTGAACAAAGTAGCCCGGATCACGGTCTGGTTCTGGATCATGAAAGTGCTGGCCACCACGCTGGGCGAAATCCTGGGTGATTTCTTCTCGATGACGCTGAATCTGGGCTACGTCGCGAGTCTGGGCATCACGGTGGCTTTTCTGGTCATCGTGCTGGCAATCCAACTGCGGGCCGACCGCTTCCACGCGCCCTACTACTGGCTGGCCATCGTGGGAACTACTACCGTCGGCACCGAAATCTCGGATCTCATGGACCGGACGCTGGGTCTGGGCTACGTGGCGGGATCGCTGCTGCTGTTCGCAGGGCTGCTGCTGGTACTGTTTGTCTGGCACCGGAAAGAGAAGGGAATCGAGGTGTATCCCGTCACCGAGCGCCGCGTCGAGATTTTTTACTGGATCGCCATCCTGTTCTCCAACAGCCTGGGTACGGCCTTCGGCGATTACCTGAGCGACACCATCGGGCTGAGTTACCTGACAGGCGCGGCCATCACGGCGGGTATCATCCTGATCGTGCTGCTGCTGCACTACGCTACCAGCATCGACCGCATCGTACTATTCTGGATTGCCTTTATCTTTACGAGGCCTTTCGGCGCGACTTTCGGCGATTTGCTGACCAAGCCCCTCGCCAGCGGTGGTCTGAATTTCAGCCGGGGTATTGCCGCTCTTATTACCGCTGCCCTGCTGGTCGGCGTACTTCTTTATTCAAGCAAGCAGGACAAAGTGGCGGAAAGCAATTCCTTTTAAACATTCCTATGATGGAAAAGTGGATTCTCTACGCCCTGATTTCGATGGTCTTCGCGGGACTGACGTCGGTGGTGGCCAAGTTTGGTATGCAGGACATGAGCAGCGACTCGGCGCTGGCAGTGCGCACGGCGGTGGTGTTCGCCTTCGTGACGGTCAATGCTTTTTTATTCAAAAATGCTTTCACCGAAATCCGCAAAGCCGCCCCGCGCGATTTGTGGCTGCTGGCCTTTTCGGGGCTGTGTACCACAATCTCGTGGGTGTTCTACTACCGCGCTATGAAAGAAGGCCCGGTGTCGTACGTGGCTTCCATCGACAAGACCAGCATCGTCGTCACGCTGGTGCTTTCGTTCATTATTCTGCGCGAACCCGTTACGACCAAAGTGCTTATCGGCGCGGGCCTCATTTTTGCCGGAATGTTGGTGCTGGTGTGGAAATAAGGCAGACTATGGAGTGGCTTCCCTTTCCATTTGAAATCAATTCCAGTATATTTGGTAAAAAAACTAACGAGATGGATACGCTGACAATCGAAATTCGTAACCCCAAGGTTCGGGAGTTAATTGATAGTCTGGTGGATATGGATTTGATTGCTATTCTGCCCAGGCAAGGTTCCTGGCGGCAGGAGTGGCGAAAACTCTCGGACACTCTCCCTGATACGTCTGATATTTCCGAAGAGGAAATCTTCGAGGAAATCCAGGCTGTTCGCTCAGCCAGACAAGCTCATTTGTGAAGGTTGTCATCGATACAAATCTTTTTGTGAGTGCCGCCATCAACGCCAACTCCCGGCAGAGGCTGGAACTTGCCCTGTACAATGACGCGCTTTCCATTCTTTTGGACGAAGCATTGCTATCAGAATTCGTTGAAGTGATAAACCGTCCTAAGTTCCGTCGATATATTTCTGCAAATCAAATTATTGCCTTTATCGATTTAATAGAGAGACGTTCCACATTTGTTACTACTACTTCTACCGTCGATGCCAGTCCGGATCCCAAAGACAATTTCCTTTTGGCACTGTGTATGGACAATCAAGCCGATTTTCTACTGACAGGAAACAAAAGGGATTTGCTGGATTTGAAGCAGTTTGGTAAAACCAAAATTTTGACCCTGACCGATTTTTTGAAATTGTTTCCTGGTTAGAATTCCCCTCCCCTTCCAGCTTTCTTCCAGATTCTCCCCCTATCTTCGAGCCATGAAAATTCTCCTGGTAGAAGACGAAAAATCCCTGGCCGCCGCCATTCTGGACTTCCTGCGGGCGGAGGGTCACGTATGCGAGTGGGCGGCGGACGCACAGGCCGCCGATGAGAAAATCGACGTGTACGAATATGACTGCGCCCTGGTCGACATCATGCTGCCTAATGGCTCGGGCCTGGACTTGGTAAGGAAATTGAAGGAAACGCAGTCGCGGTCGGGCATCATCATTATCTCGGCCAAGAACTCGCTCGACGACAAGGTGCAGGGCCTGGACCTGGGGGCCGACGACTACCTGACCAAGCCGTTTCACCTCTCCGAACTCAACGCCCGACTCAACGCGTTGCGGCGGCGGCGGCAGTTCGATGGCAGCCCCGAAATTGTTTTCGGCCCAATCAAGGTATTGCCCGACGCTAAGGAAGTCCGCGTGAGCGGCCAACCCGTGACGCTCACGCGCAAGGAATACGATCTGCTGGTGTACCTGATGTCTAATCCCGGACGCGTCTTGACCAAAGGAGCCATTTCGGAACACCTCTACGGCGATGACATCGACCAGGTGGATCGCTTCGACTTTCTGTATTCCCAGATGAAAAACCTGCGCAAGAAACTTGCCGAACAGGGTTGTCCCGACTACATCCAGACCATTTACGGCGTGGGCTACAAACTGACCGCATGAAGCTGATCCATAAGGCCACCCGTTCGTTTTTGATTGCCTGCCTGCTCGTGGCGGGGCTGGGTGGGGTGTTCTGTTTCTTTTTGTTGAAAAAAATATTCAGCGAAGAAGCCACCGAACAGCTCTACGCCCAGAAGAAGAAACTCACCGCTCACCTCCACCAGACCCGGCAAATGCCCGAAAACTGGTACGCGCTGACCGACAGCCTGGCCGTAGTGCGGGTGAAAGAACCCGTGGCCGAAACGCTGACCGACACCGTGCTTGCCAACCCCCTCGAACCCGGCGAAATGCTCGACTACCGAATCCTGACGTTCGGCGTTTCCGTGCTACCGTTGGGCAATCCGGCGAGCGAAACTCGCCATTACAAAATCACGATTCAAAACCCGCTCTACGAAACGGAGGATCTGAGCATGGCCATCTTCACGGTTTTTGCCGGGCTGATTATAGCTTTGGTTTTGGCGCTGCTTTTGGTTAATTATTGGTTGTCCAACCGCCTTTGGCTCCCCTTTTACAAGACCCTGGACACGCTTTCGAAATTCAGGATCAATGAAGAGCAGCCGCTGGCCTTTGCCCCTACCACCACGATAGAATTTCAAGCATTACAGACCAATCTGGATCAGCTAACGCGGCTGGTGCGGCAGGAATACGCAAGTCTGAAAACCTTTACCGAAAACGCTTCCCACGAGTTGCAAACGCCGCTGGCCGTCATTAGCTCTAATCTGGAGCAACTCCTGCAGGCTCCCAACCTCACCCAGTCGCAATTGGAACAGATCGGCGGATTGCTGGACACAACCGGGCGGCTCGCCAGGATGAACCAAACGTTACTATTGCTTACAAAAATTGATAACCGTCAGTTTGGGACGCAGGAGCGGGTAGATTTCAGCGCTTCACTGAACGAAAAAATGACACTTTGGGAAGCGCTCATTCAGCATAAGGGCATCACGGTTGACCAACAAATCGAACCCGACGTTGACATTTTGGTCAACCCGCACCTGGCCGATGTACTGCTCAACAACCTGCTCACCAATGCTATCAAACACAATCTGCCGAACGGTAGGATCAGCGTGGCGCTCTTCCCGCAAAAACTAATCATCCGCAATACGGGCAATCCCCCCACCGTGCCGATCGGCCAATTGTGGGAGCGTTTTCAGAAAGACAGTACCGACCAAAGCTCGCTGGGCCTGGGCCTAGCGCTGGTCGCTAAAATATGTCAGAGCAGCGGCTTTCAGGTCAGTTATGAATACGCGCAGGGGTGGCACGAGGTGGTTTTGGCAATGGCAGATTCAACGGGCCAGCGATGACGAACCCTGGTTTTTTGGAACCCTCGAAGCCCACTACCCGGCAATTCCAGAATTCCTCCAGACTTTCCCCGTATTCTTGTCCAAAGTATCAATCAAAAGGAAACAAGTTGAAAAATAGCATACTATCGACAGCGACAGTATTACTTGGCTCGCTGCTACTCTCAATATCACCTGGATTCCAGGCCAGAGCGCAAACACCCACTGTGACTGTTTCCGGGGCGGTCAGCGAGCAGAAGACCAAGGCCGCAATGCCTTACGTCAACGTGATCTTGAAGACTGAAAAGGACTCGGCCTTCGTGTCGGGAACGGTGACCGACGAGGCGGGGCGGTTCACGTTGGCCTTGGTCAAGCCGGGCAGCTACCGCCTGGAATATTCCCTCATCGGCTACGCCACCAAACGCCAGCCGCTCTACGTGGGCAGCCTGACTAACTTCCTCGACGCGGGTACCGTCGAACTGGCCGAGGACGCCCGGCTGCTGAACGAAGTCGTGATTACGGGTCAGCAGGAGGGATTGAGCGACAAGATGGACAAGAAAACGTTTTCCGTCGCCGACAACATCAGTCAGGCGGGCGGCTCGGTGCTGCAGGCCATGCAGAACCTGCCGGGCGTTGCCGTGCAGGAGGGCAAGGTGATGCTGCGCGGTAGCGACCGCGTGGCCGTGCTGATGGACGGCAAACAAACCGCCATCACGGGCTTCGGCAATCAGCAGGGACTGGACAACATCCCGGCCTCGGCCATCGAGCGCATCGAGATTATCAACAACCCTTCGGCTAAATACGATGCTAACGGCAACGCCGGAATCATCAATATCATTTACAAAAAGAATAAGCAGGAAGGCTTCAACGGCAAAGCAGGCTTCACGACGGGTCTGGGGGCGCTGTGGGTCAAGCGCGGGAACCTGCCCGGTATCCGTCCACAGTACCAGGCCACGCCGAAGATCAACCCTTCCCTCTCGCTCAATTACCGCAAGAATAAGGTGAATGCCTTCTTTCAGGGCGACTACCTCTACACCCAAACGCTGAACAAGAACGAGTTCGTGACGCGCACTTACGACGATGGCACCGTCATCGACCAGCAGACTAAGCGGAACCGCAACACCACGTTCATCACCACCAAGGCGGGTATCGACTGGAACATCAATGACTCAAATCTGTTGACCGTTTCGGGCTTGTTCGGCAGTGAGAAAATCCTCGATAACGGCGACGAGCCGTTTTTCACCGAAAACCTGACCAACCGCTACCGCCTGTGGCAGTTCCTGGAAGACGAACTTAAAACCACCGTGGTGGCCTCGGCGGCCTACCAGCACAAGTACGCCCAGCCCGGCCATTTGCTGAACCTGGGCTTCAACTACACCTTCCACCGCGAGGACGAGAAGTACTTTTTCACCAACGCTTTGCCTTCTTTCACCGGAAAGGACTCCTTTAAACTACTGTCGGACGAAAACGTGGCCGACCTGACGCTCGATTACGTGCGCCCGCTGCGCTATGGGCGCGTCGAGGGCGGCTTCAAGTTCCGCCGCCGGGTGATTCCCACCAATATGCAGTTTTTCCCGGGGCTGAACTCGCCGCTCGATTCACTGGCGGGCGGGAAGGCCACCTACGGTGAGACGATTCCGGCGCTGTACGGAAACTATGTATTTGAGAATCAGAAATTCGAGGCCGAAGTCGGGCTGTGGGTGGAGTACTTCAAGCTGCGCTACGTGGTCGATCCCAACCACCCGACTTACCAAAGCGACGGCTATAGCTACACGCAACCCTTTCCGAACGTGCGGCTGGCCTATAAACTCAACGAGCGCAACAAGCTGTCGCTCTTCTACAACCGCCGCGTGGATCGCCCCAACGAGGTCGATATTCGTATTTTCCCCAAGTACGACGATGCCGAGATTATTAAAGTCGGCAATCCGGCGCTGGGCGCACAGTTCACCAATACCTTCGAGCTGGGCTTCAGGGCGGGCCTGAACCGGGGCTATTTCTACACGGCGCTCTACCACCGCCAGGCGGACGGCACCATCACCCGGATCGGCAGCACGGTGCCGGGCAGCTCGATCATTTACAACATTTTCCAGAACGCGGGCCGCAGCTACAATACGGGTCTGGAGGTCGTCTTTTCGCAGGAAATAAGCAAAGCCCTGTCCTTCAACCTGAACCTCAACGGATACCGCAATCAGATCGACGCTTTCACAGTGCGGAACCTGTATCCCGTTCCGAACACGTTCACGGCGGCAAGGCAGGAAATGTTTTCGGGCAATGTAAAATTGAACACCGCTTTGCGTTTGCCCAAGGGTCTGAACGCGCAGTTGACGGCCATCTACCTGGCCCCCGACCTGGTGCCGCAGGGCCGCATCGGCAGCCGCTTCTCGCTCGATGTCGGGGTGAAAAAAACGCTCAACAAGGGCCGCGACGAGCTGTTCATCAACGCCACCGACCTGCTGAACACGATGGTGATCCGCAAGACGGTAAACGGGCAGGGATTCAGCTATGTCAGCAACGACTACTACGAAACGCAGGTGATTCGGGTGGGCTACACCCGCAAATTCTGATGGGAGAAGCCATATCGGCCCGCCTGCGAAAGGCATTCCGCTTTCTGGATTTCCAGGACGACCGGAAAAAGGCCATTCATGTATTTATCTTTCTCACAGCACTCTTTGTGCTATTGATGGCCTTCGTGCTCATTCTGCCAAAGTCATTCATTGACCTGGAATTTTCGGAAGAGGTGCAGGAACACCCCAGCCCCTGGCTGGATGCCCTGATGAAAGGAGTTAGCTGGTTCGGTAACCAAATCGTGGCGATTAGTCTTACCCTAGGTACCTCGCTGATATTTCTTTTGTTTAAATACAAAAGAGAGGCTCTGTTCGTTGCCCTCACGCTGCTGGCCTCGGTAGCCAATTTTGGTTTGAAAGTCTTGATCAATCGGCCCCGCCCGACGGAAAAACTCGTGAACGTGCTGGTAAAGGCCCAACACCAGAGCTTTCCCAGTGGACACACGGTTTTTTACGTCACATTTTTCGGATTTCTGGTGTACCTCATGTACCAGTTGCGCGGTATCGATGAGCGGCTGCGCCTTTCGGTCGGTGTGGTTAGCGTGCTGCTGATTGCGGCGGTGCCGTTTTCGAGAATTTACTTGGGGGCGCACTGGTTTACCGATGTGCTGGCGGGCTTTGTTTTCGGGCTGCTTTGTCTGGCGGTTCTGGTTTATTTTTATTTCAAAGGGGGAGGAAAAGGTGCGGTTAGTTAATTACATTCTTATTTCTCATCACTCCTGAAGCGAAAAACAAATGGGGCCTTTCAGGTTAGTTAATTCTTCCCTTTAGACTAAAGCGGAGGTATAATAGTCAATGCTGCTCAGTTTCGAATTAGTTGAAAACAAGCTTCATTTCTAAATATTAGTGGCTATACGCAGTGTTTGAAATAGCGCATCATGTTGCAAAAAATCAAACAATGGGCCCGCGAATTGAAGCGAAAGCTCATTATCATGCACTTGGCTCAACAGGATAAACGGACGCCCTGGTACGCCAAAGCCCTAATCCTGACGATCATTGCCTATGCCCTCAGCCCGGTCGATCTGATACCCGATTTCGTTCCGGTACTGGGTCTGTTGGACGACCTGATTCTGCTCCCAATTTCCATTTACCTGGTCATCAAACTCATTCCGTCCCAGGTTATCCGCGATGCGACGCAAAGGGCCGAGTCCTATGAATGGTCCAAAGAGCGGAACTGGTTTGGGTTGGTTTTCATCATGGCCGTGTGGGTGGTGTCGGCCTTCTTCCTCTATCAATATTTTGCCCGATAATTCACGCCGCACTACCCGTGACAAAGCGCTCATGGAATAATATTTGTAGCCTGGGCAAGAGTATACTGTCCGTTTCTCAGCCCCCGGGCTTTCTCAGTAGTTTCCTAAAAGAGAAAGCCTAATCCTTCAATCATGGAAAACCTTTCCAGCGTAGCATTGTACGCCACCATCGCCGCCGCCGCCTTACTGGTAGGCGGCATTATAGCCATCCTGAGAAAGCCGGGAATCCGCATGAGGAGCGTCATCCTGCACTTCGCGGCGGGCGTCATCTTCTCGGTGGTGGCCGTCGAGCTTTTACCCGACATCATGGAGCGGCACATCATATGGGAGATCGTCGTCGGCTTCGGGGCTGGCGTGGCGCTGATGCTGGCCCTGCGGTACTTCCTTGAACCCGCCGAAGAAGCCCCCGACGGCGGGGAATTTCCCGCCGCGCTCATCGCCATCATCGCCGTCGATCTGCTGGTGGACGGCGTAATCATGGGAATCGGGTTCATATCCGGCACAGAAACCGGCACATTGCTGGCGATTGCCATTTCCATCGAGCTGGCCGCGCTGGGCATGGCCACCGCCACCTCGCTGGGAAGCCGGAGGGTGACCACCAGAACCGCCGTGCTATGCCTGGTTGGACTCGCCCTGCTCGTCTTCGTCAGCGCCGTGCTGAGTGCGTGGCTGCTGGGGGGCATCCCCGATGCCTACCTGGAAATCGTGCTGTCCTTCGGTTTGGCGGCGTTGCTTTTCCTGGTTACGGAGGAATTGCTCGTGGAAGCGCACGAAGGCAGTCAGTCACCCCTTATCACGGCGGCCTTTTTCGCCGGGTTTCTGCTGTTCATGCTACTGCCGGGCTAACCGCCGCCATCATCATTCTTCCATTTTGGAGGAGAAGAGACATTTTCATTTTCAAGAAAAAAGCTGAATCATATATATTATGGAAAAGATCAAGATGCAAATCCCCGTCGTCCTGCCCGGGGTGCCCGACGAAAAGGACGCGTGCGTGACCCGGCTCATCCACCGGATGGAGCAGCAGGATGCCATTCAGAAAGCGCACATAGCCGAAGGCGAAGACGGGCAGGGTCCGCAGCTTTGCTTTCACTACGATCCCGACGTTCTCTCGATGGACCGCATCCGCTCGATCGTGCAGCAGCAGGGTGAAGACCTCACCCGCGATTTCGGCCACCTGCTGGCGCAGGTCGAAGGTGTGCGGCACACCCGCCACGCCCGGCAAATTGAGCGTAGCCTGCGCGGGCATGAGGGCCTACTGGACGTTTCCGTTTCGGCCTCCGGCCTGGTGCGGATTGAATTCGACAAAACGGCCACCGGCGGCGCAGCCATCCGGCAACTACTGCGGGATGAAGATTTGCAGGTAACAGACGAAGAAACAGCCGATACCCGGAAAACCACTCCCGCGGAATCCGCCGACCACGTTCACAAGGAAGGCGACGGACACGACCATGATGAGGACGAGGCACACGAGCACAGCGAGGGCGATGGCCACGATCACGATCACGGCGGATTTCTGGGGAAGAATACGGAACTCTACTTTTCGCTCATCTGCGGCGCGCTGCTGGGCGTCGGCTTCGGGCTTTCGTACGTGGACGCGGTACCCGCCTGGGTGAGTCTGGCGCTATATGTCGGGGCTTACGGCTTCGGTGGGTACTTCACGGCGAAGGAGGCCGTCGAGACGATCCGGGCGGGGGGCTTCGAGATCGACTTCCTGATGCTGGTGGCCGCTGTTGGGGCAGCCATTTTGGGCGAGTGGGCCGAAGGGGCCCTGCTACTGTTCCTGTTTAGCCTGGGGCATGCTTTGGAAAACTACGCGATGGGCAGGGCCCGCAAGTCCATTGCGGCCCTGGCCGACCTGGCCCCCAAAACGGCCCTGCTGAAGAAGGACGGCAGAACCGAAGAGGTAGGCATCGAGACCCTGGCCGTGGGCGATGTCATCGTGGTGAAGCCCAACAGCAAAATCTCCGCCGACGGCGTGGTGGTGGACGGCAGTTCCAGCGTAAACCAGGCCCCCATCACGGGGGAAAGCGTCCCGGTGGACAAAACCGCCGTGGCCGACCCGGCCAAAGAGTACACGGCCCAGGACGACATCAAAGACGAAAACCGGGTGTTCGCCGGCACGATCAACGGTAACAACACTCTGGAAGTGAAAGTCATCAAGGCCGCCAGCGACTCCACGCTCTCGCGGCTGGTGAGGCTGGTCAACGAAGCCCAGACCCAGAAATCGCCCACCCAGCGCTTCACCGACAAGTTCGAGAGGTACTTCGTCCCGTCGGTGCTGGGGCTGGTTGCCCTTCTCAACCTGGCCTTTCTGGTAATTGACGAGCCGTTCAGCACCAGTTTCTACCGGGCGATGGCCGTGCTAGTGGCGGCAAGTCCGTGCGCCCTGGCGATCTCGACGCCCAGCGCGGTGCTGAGCGGCGTAGCCCGTGCCGCCCGGGGGGGTGTCCTGATCAAGGGCGGTCGCCCCCTCGAAGACCTGGGCGTGCTGACGGCCCTGGCCTTCGACAAAACCGGCACCCTGACCGAGGGAAAACCCAAACTCACCGAAGTGGTGCCTTTTGGCGAAATGACCGAGGACGATCTGCTCAAAACAGCAGTAGCCGTCGAGAACCTGAGCGACCACCCGCTGGCGAAAGCCGTAGTGCGCGACGGGAAGGAACGCCTGCCGGAAACCGATATTTCCGAGGCCAAAAATCTGGAAGCCGTGCAGGGAAAGGGCATCAAGGCCACGCTGGGGCAGGATAAAATTTACATCGGCAACCTGGAACTATTCGAAACCCTGGATGATAAAAAGCCGTCGCCGGAGATCGAGGAGAAGATACGCGCTATGGAAGCGGCGGGTCAGACGACCATGCTCATCCGGCGCAACGACGACTACATCGGCGCGCTGGCCCTGATGGACACGCCCCGCCCCGAGGCCAAGGCTACACTGGCCGAGTTGAAAGAGCTGGGCATCCGCCGGATGATCATGCTTACGGGCGACAACCAGCAGGTCGCCGACGCGGTAGCCAAAGAGATCGGCCTGACCGACGCCTGGGGCAGCCTGCTGCCGGAAGAAAAGGTGGACGCGATCAAAAAACTGAAAGAGGAAGAAGCCAAGGTGGCGATGGTCGGCGACGGGGTCAACGACGCCCCCGCGATGGCCAACAGCACGGTGGGGATTGCGATGGGAGCCGCCGGTTCGGACGTGGCCCTGGAAACCGCCGACATCGCCCTGATGGCCGACAAGCTCGAAACGCTGCCCTTCGCCATCGGCCTCAGCCGGAAGGCGCGGGCCATCATTCGGCAGAACCTGTGGGTGAGCCTGGGCATCGTGGCCCTGCTCATTCCGGCGACGATCCTGGGCGTGGCCAATATCGGCATCGCGGTGGTCGTTCACGAAGGCTCAACCCTGCTGGTGGTCTTCAACGCCCTCAGGTTGTTGGCTTACAAGAAATAGGAATGAGGAGCCTGAAACCGCTGACCGTTCTTTTCACAACCCGCACTAAATCCGATGCCGAAAGACAATAAAAGCAGCAGCACCAAAACGGCCTTTTTCCTTAACCTGGCCTTCACCGTGCTGGAACTGGCCGGGGGGCTGATCTCCGGGAGCATTGCCATCATCGCCGACTCGCTGCATGATTTCGCCGACAGCCTCTCTCTGGGGCTGGGCTGGTACTTCGAGCATAAAGCCGAAAAGGAAAAAAGCAACGAGCGGTACACCTACGGCTATCAGCGTTTTTCGCTTTTGGGTGCCCTGGTCAACGCACTCGTGCTGGTGCTGGGGGCCGTTTACATATTCTACGCCAGCATCCGGCGCATCCTTGACCCGCAGATGCCCGACGTGCCGTGGATGATCGGAATCGCCGTGCTGGGCATCGTCCTGAACGGAATCGGAGTCTGGAAACTCAAATCAGGCAAATCCCTCAACAAGCAGGTCATGACCATCCACCTGCTGGAGGATTCGCTCGGCTGGCTGGCGGTACTGGCCGTCAGCATTATCCTACTGTTCAAGGAACTGCCCATCCTCGACCCCATCCTGGCCATTGTCATCAACCTGGCGGTGCTGGTCATGATCTCGTTCAAATTGGTCGATGTGGTGAAGATTTTTCTTCAAAGGGTGCCGGAAGGCGTGAACGTGCCTCTGCTGGAGCAAAAGGTGCTGTGCCTGGACGGGGTAAAGCTAATCCGCCACTTCCATGTCTGGGGGCTGACCCAGAAGAAACTGGTGGTCACCCTCCATGTTAAGACCGGGGATCTGACCCCGGCCCGGCAGAAAGCCCTCAGGCAGGAGATCCTGGGTGTTTTCGGGGATCTGGACACGGAACACGTCACCATCGACCTCGAGGAGTTCACCCGGTACGTTGAAAAACTCTTCGAGAACCAGGCACACCGGCTCGACCCGCTGGAGGACGGTGTCCGCGACAAGGTGCTGCGCTTGGCTGAGGACCGCCACGCCCGGACGAACTGCAGCAGGGAGGAGGCTCTGGAGCGGGCCATCGTCCAGGCGGAAATGGAACAGCATAAGCTGTAAACGCCAGCCGTCATCTGCCGATCTCGCCTGAACACCGCAACCAGCCCGTAGGGTAGGCCAAAAACACCCCGCAATTCCACAGGTTGCGGGGTGTTTTGTTGTTACCTCTGAACTTCTTGTTTTGCCAGACGATGGACTCAATATGGCAGTAGAATAAATCGGCAAGTCGAAAATAATTTTCTATCAAGTTTTGATTGTTTTTTTGGCTAGTCTAAAATTATATTTAGATTATAAATATTCTTGCTACATTTGCTGATGGTTTCGTTAACCCCGCTGTTAATCTTACCCTATTTAGCCATTGGCATTCAACCATGTACGATCAGTTTATTTTGAGAAAAACTACTCTTTCATTTTTACTTAGTGTCGCGTCGTTTGCCTTTGCTGTTATTGCCTGCAAAGAATTAGGTCCTGCCGCCCCCAGGGAAGACCAACTACTCGATGGGCCAGTAGCGGGACTTACCCCGTCGCAATCGGCCCGGCACCTGGCTGGCGACATTGCCTTCAACGATGAAATATTCACGCCTGAAACGGGACTTGGGCCGGTATTCGTGGCCAATAGCTGCGGCAGTTGCCACCCTGGTGATGGTAAAGGACATCCTTTTACTACGTTGATTCGCTTTGGCCACACCGATAGCCTGGGTCAAAACGAGTTCGACCACGGGTTTCAAATACAGAACCGGGCCATTCCGGGCTACGAACCTGAGGAACTGCCCAAAGGGACTCCCTTTGCTAAGTTTACCCCGCCCAGCAATTCCGGGCTGGGCTACCTTGAACTGGTAAGCGACGAAGATATTCTGGGTATGGCCGCTGCCAACGCCAAGAACCCCGATGGGGTGCGGGGACACCCAAACTGGAACCTGTTGCCCGGCTACGTTACGCCCCGCCCGAACAGCAGGCGGCAGGGAAATCGGTATATAACGCGCTTTGGTAAAAAAGGAAGTGTTTACAACCTGTTTCATCAGACGGTGGTAGCCTACAACCAGGACATGGGCATCACGTCGACTTTTGATCCGAGTGACGTGTACACGCTCAAATCCATCGATCCCGAAGTATCGGACAGGAAAGTGCGGGATGTAGTCTTCTACTTGCAAACGCTAAAAGCACCCATCCAAGCGCAACCCTGATGACCCTGCCGTATTGAGAGGCCAGCAGTTGTTCGTGCAAACAGGTTGTGAAAGCTGCCACAAACAAACGCTGAAAACGGGATACTCGCCCGTGGCTGCCTTGGCCAACACCGAATTTCATCCCTACACAGACCTGCTCCTGCACAACATGGGGCCGGGCCTGGACGATGGCTACACGGAAGGCTCCGCTGGCGGAGCCGAGTGGCGTACCCCCCCGCTGTGGGGGCTGGGGCTGGCCCAAAATTCGCAGGGCGGGCAGGTGTATCTTATGCACGACGGACGGGCACGCAGTATCAGGGAAGCCATCAGGATGCACGGTGGTGAGGCTGCCAGCATTCAAAAGCGTTTCGAGGAAATGCCCGCTGCCAGTCAGGCTGATGTCATTGCATTTCTTAAATCACTCTAAGCCTATTCTTCATGAGGACACCAGATAAACTCGACCGGCAAACATTTTTGAAGACCTGCGGAGCCGTTTGCCTGGCAGCAGCGGGGCTTCCGGTGCTGGTGAGCAGTTGCAGAAGTGTGTACTACGCACAGAAGCCCGTCCTAAAAGGGAAAACCATTGAACTCAGCCGGAGCGAATTCGAGCAGGTGAGCAAAAAGGGAGTGACCACGCTGCGCAACTACGTGCTGGTGGAGCTGCCGGGTCAGACCTTTCCTATTTATCTGCACCGCACGGGCGAAGCCTTCACGGCTGTATTGATGAAGTGTTCGCACCAGGGCAACGAGCTGAACGCCCACGAGGGCTTTCTCACCTGCCCGGCCCACGGTAGTGAATACGATGCGCAGGGCCGCGTAACGGAAGGCCCCGCCGACCGGGACCTCACAGCCTACCGCGTAAGGGCTGATGACCAGAAAATTTACATCCTTATCGCCTGACTTATATGATAAACAAACTTTTACCCGTATGCCTGCTGGTCGCCACATCGGTCTTTGGTCAGGTTCCGGTCGCGGTCGATACGACCAGCAATGCCAAAATGGATGCACTGTTTGGCCGGGATACGACGCTGCATACGCCCAAAGACGAAAAGATGAACCTCGATGCCGCTTACAACCGCCCCTTTCTGCGGCCCGGCAAACTGCCCATTTCGATAGGGGGCTATGTAGAAGCCAACACGCAGTACGCAAATACCGACGGGGTTAGTGAGGGGCTGTCGTTTCAAATGCCCCGGATGACGATTTTCATGGCCGCGACCATCAACCGGCGCATCAAGTTTTTGACCGAAATCGAGTTTGAAGACGGTACCAAAGAAATCAATATCGAATTTGCCTCGGTCGATTTCCAGTTCAACTCCCTGCTCAACCTGCGTACCGGCATCGTGATGAATCCGATTGGCTCGTTCAACCAGAATCACGACGGCCCCAAATGGGAATTCGTTGACCGGCCCCTCTCATCCACCCGTATTATTCCCTCCACCTTCAGTAACGTGGGATTTGGGCTATACGGAAAAAAATACACCCGCGACTGGGTATTTGCCTACGAAGGTTACCTGACCAACGGCTTTGACAATTCAATCATCGCCAATACGCAAAACCGGACGTTCCTGCCCGCAGCCAAGGTCAACCCCAACCGATTCGAGGAAAGTTTCAACGGGGTACCTCTGGTTACGCTGAAAGCAGCCGCAAAACGGCGCAAATTCGGGGAAATTGGTTTGTCGTGGATGGGCGGTATTTATAACAAATTTCAGGACGACGGCCTGGTTCTGGATCAGCGTCGGCGGGTCGATTTATGGGCGGTGGATTTCAATACGGTGCTGCCCGGCTCGCGCACGTATATCAATGGCGAGTTTGTCTGGGCGCGGGTAGATGTACCTTCCACCTATTCACAACAGTTTGGCCGTCGTCAGCAGGGGGGCTGGCTTGATGTGGTGCAGCCGGTGCTGCGGGGCCGGATGCTGGGCTGGAACACGGCCATACTGAACGTGGCGGCCCGCTTAGAGCGTGTGGACTATAACGTAGGCACATTCAACGAAACGAACGGGAATATTTACGATGAAATCTGGTCCGTTGTACCAGCCGTTAGTTTCCGTCCGTCACCCACCACGGTGATTCGGGCCAACTACCGGTACCGGTGGGACACCGATATATTGGGCAACCCACCCGCCCGCACAGCCACCTTTCAGGTTGGCTTCTCTACGTATTTCTAACTTTTTTGTGAATGAATACTGCCCGCCAATGATGACCAGCGTTTCCAGAAGAGAAAACTGCTTGGAGCTGTGGGGATAGCTGCCATCGTCATCCTGCCAGGCCTGGCGATTTAGGGTCTTCTTTCACCCGTGCAGCGGTAGGCAGCCCCCAGGTACAGTTCCTCGAATTCAACTGTCTTCATGTACTTTTCCACCGACTGCCAGGGACGGAATCGCTCGTACTCCCGGCTCACGCCGAACGGTTTGTTGAGCCATATGCCCAGTTTGACCGCCCATTCCGGCCACTTTTCGGGATGCTTCAACCCCAGGAGGGAAAGACGCCTTCCGGGTAGCAGTTCACCCGCCAGCCGCTCGATCACGGGGTCGTATTCCGGCACCATTTCCAGGGCGAAGGTGGCAAGCACCCCGACCGTACCCTGTGGGATTGTCCATTGCACGAGGTCGGCCTCCACCAGCTCGACGTTCGCCCAGCCCGCCCGGTCGGCCTTCTCCCGTGCTTTCGCCAGCATGGCTCCGGACAGATCGACGCCGATCACGCGGCCGCTGTCCCCTACGGCCTCGATCAGAAGCGTCAAATTCGCCCCCGTTCCGCAGCCTAGGTCCACCACTGTGTCGCCCGGCCTGAGCCGCAACATTTCGATGGCCCTGCGCCTGTGCTTTGTGACCCCCAGAATACGGTACCCCAGCAGGGCGATGTCATAGAAGCGGGCCGTTTGGCCGTAGAGCCGCTTTATTTGTTCGTTGTTCAGTATCATATTGCTAAACGGTTGGTAATCTTTAAAATGAATCTCACCTTTTCAGTCCTGAGGGGGCCGGAAAGCCGGATGTTTCAGACTGATTTCCTCTGGATCCTGACCGCGTTCATAATGGCCAGCAGGGCCACGCCGACATCGGCGATGACGGCCTCCCAGAGTGTGGCCACGCCGCCTGCCCCCAGCAGCAGCACAATCACCTTCACTCCCATCGCCAGCCCGATGTTCTGCCACACGATGCCTTTGGTAATCTTGCCAATTTTAATGGCTGTCACGATTTTGGCGGGCTGGTCGTTCTGGATGACGATGTCCGCCGTCTCGATGGTGGCGTCGCTGCCCAGGCCGCCCATGGCAATGCCGGCGTCGGCCAGGGCGATCACCGGGGCGTCGTTGACCCCATCGCCGACAAAGGCGATGTGCCTCCCCTCGTTTTTTAGCGCCTCGACCTTTTTCACCTTGTCCTCGGGCAGCAGGTCGCCGAAGGCCTCGTCCACCCCGACCGTGCGGGCCACCTTCTCCACCACGCTCTGCTTGTCGCCGCTCAGCATGACCGACCTGATGCCCATTTCACTGAGTTCTTCGACCGTTTGTTTCGCATCTTCCTTGATCTCGTCAGAAATGAGGATGTAGCCCGCATACCGCCCGTCCACCGCCACGACCACCACCGTATCGGCCTCCCGGTCGATGGCCACGTCGTACTTCACCCCAAACTTGCGCAGCAGCCTGGTGTTTCCGGCCAGCACCTCCCTGCCGTCCACGGTTCCTTTCAAGCCGTGGCCCGGCACTTCCTCCACGTCCCCTACCTCGGCCCCTTCCGGGCTGTTCCCGGCGTAACGGGTGACGGCCAGCGCAATCGGGTGAGTGGACTTGCTCTCAATGGCGGCGGTAAGCCTGACCAGTTCCTTTTCGTCAATGCCGTCGGCCACCACTTCCTGCACGTTGAACACCCCTTTGGTGAGGGTTCCGGTCTTGTCCATGACCACCGTGTCCACTCCCGTCATCACGTCGAGGAAGTTGGAACCCTTGAACAGGATGCCGTTCTTCGAAGCCAACCCGATGCCCCCGAAGTAACCCAGCGGGATCGAGACCACCAGGGCGCAGGGGCAGCTTATCACCAGAAAGACCAGGCCCCGGTAGAGCCAGTCCCGGAAGACGTAGTCGGAAACGAAGAAGTAGGGCAGCACCACCAGCAGGACAGCCAGCGCAAACACGATGGGCGTGTAAACTTTGGCGAACCGGGAGATGAAAAGCTGGGTGCGGGACTTGCGAGCCGTGGCGTCCTGCACCATTTCCAGGATGCGGCTGAGCTTGCTGTCGCGGAACAGGGCGCGGGCTTTCACCTCGGCCACGGTGTTCAGGTTGATCATCCCGGCCAGCACCTGCTCGCCCTTTTCTTTGGAATCGGGTTTGCTCTCGCCCGTCAGGGCGGCGGTGTTGAAGGTGGCCCGCTCGGACAGCAGCTCACCGTCCAGCGCCACCTTCTCGCCGGGCTTCACCTGGATGGCCTCGCCTATCTCGACTTCGGAGGGTTCCACCGTCTGCACCCTGCCCTGACGGATCACATCCACCGTGTCGGGCCGGATGTCGAGCAGGGCCTTGATGCTTCGCTTGGCCCGGTTCACGGCGACGTCCTGGAACCACTCGCCGATGGCGTAGAACACCATGACCGCCACGCCTTCGCTGTACTCGCCGATGGCGAACGCGCCGAGGGTGGCCACGCTCATCAGGAAGAACTCGTTGAATATGTCGAGCCGCCTGGCCTTCCTGAAGGCCAAGTCCAGCACCTTGTAACCCGCCAATAAGTAAGCGGTAAGGTAAATTGCCAGGCGCGGCAGTTCGCCGGGCACGGCCCCGAAGCCGTATTCGGCGGTGAGCATCACCGCCAGGATGAGCAGCGACAGCAGCAATGGCCAGTGGGTGAGCCAGTCGCTGGCCTCGCCCCCGTGGCGGTGGGAATCGTGTTTTTTTACTGGTTTTTGTGTCATGGTTTATTGGGTTTCTTAAAATTCAGTAAAAAAATTAAAGGCCGCCAGCCCGCAGAGCGTCATCCCGGTAATGAGTTGCTCGTTGTGCCGCAGCCAGCCGATGTCCAGCTTCTCCAGCCCCCGCTGTCCCAGCCCGACCATTGCGAGCATGCCGGCCAGGGTGAGGACATTATATAAGGCCGCCAACACGGCCACGGCGCGCCAGCCCATCGTCCCCGCGCTGAGGAAATAAGCGCTGATCTCGAAACAGGGCGAAAAGAACATGACGACCACCAGCGACAGCAGCAGCCGTCGGTGGCTTCTGCCCCTTGCATTCCCCGCTTCCAGATGGGTGTGGGAGTGGCCCAGGTAATGCTGCATGACAAACCACAGCCCGAGGATCAGCAGCAGCAGCGGGACAATTCGCCCGGCGATCAGTTGCTGGCTGTCGGAGAGCTGGAACCCCGCGTAGCTGACCAGCAGGCCGAAAATCGTGGTGCTCAGCGTGTGGGCGGTACCCGCCAGGAAAGTGGTTCGCAATAGGGTCGCCCGGTCCCAGCCCCGGGCGTTGCCAATCGTGACGAAGGGCAGCCAGTGGCTGGGGATTACCGCGTGGATGAAGCTGAGGACGATGCCGCCCAGAATGATTTGTTCCATGGGTCATTGTCAGTGGCCTTCCCCCTCCTCCTCCGAATTTTTAAGTTTCGACAACAGGGCGTAGGCTCCCTTCATTACAACTTCACGGCTTCGGTCGAAATCCTTCGGCAGCGTCACCTGCGCGTAGCCGTTTTCCGTCACGCCCCGGGCTACCTCCACCATCTCGAAAGTGCGGCTTTCGGTGGAATCGGCCCGGACGAAGATGTAGGGCCTGCCCTCAAAATCCACGATCGCCTCCTCCGGCAGGGCGGGCACCGGGCTGGCACCAGTCTCGATCACGGCCCGCACGAAGTTGTTGGGCAGCATGCCGTGGTCGTCGTGGTCGAGGTGGCCGTGGATCCTGACGGTGCGGTCCTCGTTTATTTTCTGGTTGATCAGGTACACCTTGGCCAGGTGCTGTTTCGCCGGATCGTTGCTGAGCGTGAAGCGGATGGTCTGGCCGATCTTTATTTTCGGAACGTCGTCCTCAAACACGGAAATTTCCACGTGCAAATGCTCCGTGTCCACGATCTCGAACATGACATCGGTCGGGTTGACGTACATGCCCAGGTTGACGTTGACCACCGTCACCGACCCGCTGATGGGCGAAACGACCGGGAATCGGGTCACCAGGTTGCCGTCGGCGAACGACTTGGGGCTAATGCCGGCGATTTGCAGCCGCCCCTTCAATCCCGCCAGCCGGGCTTTCTGGGTCTTGGCGTCCGCCGTGGCCTGCTGCAGCACCTTGCGGGCGTTGACGTTCTCGCGGCTCAGTTCGGTCTGGCGGGCGAGTTCGAGTTCGGCGTATTCCAGTTGGCTGGCCGTCTCGAGGTAGTCCTGCTGCATCTTGATCAGGTCGGGGTTCTCGATGGTGGCCACCACCTGCCCTTTCCGCACCCGCTTGCCCTGCAGCAGGTCGGTGCTGCGGACGAAGCCGCCGTAGGGGGCCGAAATGCTGACCAGGTTCTGGGGGGGGGTGTCGATGACGCCGTTGGCCACCACCGTGCCGCTCAGGCTGCGCTCCGTCACCAGGCCAGTGGCGATCCCCGCCGTCTCGTACTGCGCTTTGGTCAGCTCGACCCGGTTTTCGTCCCCTTCCTCATGGGGTGCCGAGGTGGCCTCCCCACCCTCGGCTTCCGTCGTCGGGGTATTGTCACAGGCGAAAAGGCCCGCCAGCAGGGCCAGGATAATCAGTAGGTTCTTCATTTGGTTCTTGTCTTTTGGTATAAAAAATGGAATGTAGGCGCGGGCCGGTCACTGGCCCAGCAGGAATTCTATTTCGATAACGGCCCGGTTGTGTTCATCGAGCAGGTCCAGGTACCGCGACTGAATGTCCAGCGCCCGGTTGAGGGCCTGGGCGAACTCGAGATAGCCGATCTCACCCGCCTCGTAGGCCAGCGTGGCTTTCGCCCGGATTTCCCCGGCGAGGGGCAGGTTCTGCTCCTCGTACAGAGTCAGGCTCTGTTCGGTGGCCTGGTAAGCACGCACCGCCTGCCTCAGTTGGGTGCCGAGTTGAATCTCCGCCACGGCCAGTTGATTGCGGGCGAGTTCCTCGCTGATCCTGCCCGCCTCGATCCGCGCTTTGGACGCACCCCGGAAAATGGGTATGGCCAGCCCGGCCTCGACGCTGTGGAAGCGTTTGCCCGCCCCGTAGAACACGTCCGCACCGTTGCGCCGGTAATCGCCGATCAGCGACTGGTTGAGGTACCCCACTTTGAACTGGGGAAGCAGGGACGTTTTTTCCAGGTCCGTGGATCGTCTCGCGATGAGGAGCTCCTGCCGGGCAAGTCGAAGGTAGGGGTTGTCCGAAATTCCCGCCGTGTCCGCCAGTGCCGCCGCAAGGTCGCGCCGCAGCGCGCCGCTGCTGTCCGGCAGGAGCAGCACGGGGCTGTTGGTAATGGCGCGGAGCTGTTCCCGCAAAGAGGCCGTCTCGGCCCGGTTGCGGATCAGCAGCGCCTGCACGTCGGCCAGGGTGCTTTGGGCCACGGAATACTCCAACTGGTTGCCCTCCCCCGTGCGGTAGCGCAGGTCGGCAGCCCGCACGAAGCGTTCGGCCCGCTCCAGTTCTTGCCGCAGCAATTCCTCCCGACGGTCGAGCAGCCGCAGGCCGTAGTAGGCTTTCCTGATGTCGCGGGTCAGGGCGGCGCGGGTCACCTCGACCGAGAGCCGGACCCCGTTCACCTCCTCGTCCAGAAGTCGGCGGCGGGTCTTGCCGACGCGCGGGTGGGGCAGCGTCTGGGTGAGGTTGAAGCTATTATCGAAGCGGTAGCTGTTGTACTGCCCGCCCGTCCAGGTCAGGTCGGTTTTGGGGATCTCGGTTCCGGTGCCCAGCAAGGCCTGCCGGTAGTCCACCCGGAACACCCCCGATTTGACTTCCAGGTTGTTGGTCATCCCGGTGCTCATCGCTTCGTCCAGCGTGACGCGGCGGATCGGCGGCGTCGGCTCCTGCGCCGAAGCGGCTGAGGGAATGCCGATGGCCGCCACGAGGAACACGACCAATGCCTTCCCGTTGATCTTTTTGGCAAAGCGCTTCTCGACCATCAGGTAGAGCGCGGGCAGCACCAGCAGTGTGAGCAGCGTGGCCGTCACCAGCCCGCCGATGACCACCGTGGCCAGGGGCCGCTGCACCTCGGCCCCGGCCCCGTGGGAAAGGGCCATCGGCAGAAAGCCCAGCGACGCCACCAGAGCCGTCATCAGGACGGGCCGCAGGCGGGTTTCGGAACCCCGGAAAATGACCTCCCGCAAGTCGGTCATCCCCTCGCGCCGCAGGTGGTTGAACTCGCCGATCAGCACGATGCCGTTCAGCACCGCCACGCCGAACAGGGCGATGAAGCCGATGCCCGCCGAGATGCTGAAGGGCATGCCGCGCAGCCACAGCGCCAGCACGCCGCCGATGGCCGACAGCGGGATGGCACTCAGGATCAGGATGCTCTGGCGCAGGGACTGGAACGTGAAGTACAGCAGCACGAAGATCAGCAGCAGGGCGACCGGAACCGCCACGCCCAGCCGGGCGCTCGCCTCGCGCAGGTTCTGAAACTGGCCGCCGTAGGTGGCGTAGTAGCCGGCGGGCAGCTTCACGTCGCGGTCCATTTTGGCCTGCATTTCCTCCACGATGCTCTCCACGTCGCGACCCCGCACGTTGAAGGCCACCGTGATGCGACGCTGGGCGTTCTCGCGCTGGATCTGGTTGGCACCGGGCTTCATTTCCACCCGGGCCACTTGCTCCAGGGGAACCTGCTGCCCGTCGGCGGTGGTGATGAACAGCTGCCGCACGTCATCGATGGTGCGGCGGCTGGCCCGGTCGAGGCGCACCACCAGGTCGTAGCGCCGCTCCCCTTCGTACACGACCCCCGCCGCGCTGCCCGCGAACGCGGTGCTCAGCGTGCGGTTGGCCTGCTCGATGCTGATGCCGTACCTGGCCAGCTTGGGGCGGTCGAATTCCACGACAATCTGCGGCAGGCCGCTGACGACCTCCACGTACAGGTCCTGCACGCCCTCGATCTGGTTGGCCACCCGGCCCACCTTTTTGGCCTGCTCGGCCAGCACGTCGAGGTCCTCCCCGTAGATCTTGACCGCCACGTCCTGCTTCACGCCCGTCATCAGCTCGTTGAAGCGCATCTGGATGGGCTGCTGAAAGCCGAAGGTGACGCCCGGAATGGTCTCCGTCAGGTACTCCTGCATCTTGTCGGCCAGCTCTTCCCGCCCCGAGGCCGCCGTCCATTCCGACTTCTCCTTCAAAACCACCATCACGTCCGCCGCCTCCACGGGCATGGGGTCGGTGGGGATTTCGGAGGAACCGATCTTGCCCACCACCTCGATCACCTCGTCGGGAAACTCTTTCAACAGCAGCCCGGCGGCCTGCTGCACGGCGTCCGCCGTTTCCGACAATGAACTGCCGGTCAGCACGCGGGTCTCGATGGCGAAATCACCCTCGTCGAGCTGCGGGATGAACTCGCCGCCCATATTCAAGAACATGACCAAACTGAGGGCGAAAAGCACCAGCGCCGTGGCGATGACCACCACCTGCCGCCGCAGGGCGAAGCCCAGAACGGGCGCGTAGAGACGGTAGGCCCCGGCGATGAAGCGGTCCGAGAAGTTGGGCTTGTGGTTGGGTTTCTTGCTCAGAAACAGGGCTGAGACCATCGGCACGTAGGTCAGCGACAGGATGAACGCCCCCAGGATGGCGAAGCTGACCGTCTGGGCCATGGGCCGGAACATCTTTCCCTCGATGCCCACCAGCGCCAGGATGGGCAGGTACACGATCAGGATGATGATTTCGCCGAAAGCCGCCGAGTTGCGGATCTTCGAGGCGGAATCGTACACCTCCCGATCCATTTCGGCCTGGCTGAGTCGGTGGTCGTACTTTTTCCCGTTAATGTGATGCAGGGTCGCCTCCACGATGATGACCGCCCCGTCCACGATCAGCCCAAAGTCGATGGCCCCCAAGCTCATCAGATTGCCCGACACCCCGAAGAGCTTCATCATGGACACCGCGAAGAGCATGGCCAGCGGGATGACCGAGGCCACCACCAGTCCCGCCCGCAGGTTGCCCAGCAGCAGTACCAGCACGAAGATGACGATCAGCGCTCCCTCGACCAGGTTCTTCGACACGGTTCCGATGGCGCGGTCGACCAGCTTGGTGCGGTCGAGGAAGGGGTCGATGGCCACTCCCTCGGGCAGGCTTTTGCGGATCTGCTCGACGCGCGCCTTGACGTCGTCGATGACCGCCGAAGAGTTGGCTCCCTTCAGCATCAGCACCAGGCCGCCCACGACCTCGCCCTCGTCGTTGAGGGTCATGGCCCCGTAGCGCACGGCGTGGCCGAAGCGCACCGTGGCGATGTCCCGCACCAGGACGGGTAGGCCCTGGGCGGTTTCCCGAACCCTTATGTTGCGGATGTCGTCCAGGCTGCCGATCAGTCCCTCGCTGCGGATGAAGTAGGCGTTGGGCTGCTTGTCGATGTAGGCCCCGCCCGTATTCTGGTTGTTCTGTTCGAGGGCCGTGAACAACTCGTCCATCGACAGGTTCATGGCCCGCAGCTTATCGGGGTCGATGGCGATTTCGTACTGCTTGAGGTAGCCGCCGAAGCTGCTCACGTCAGCCACGCCGGGCGTACCCAGCAACTGCCGTCGGACGATCCAGTCCTGAACGCTGCGCAGCTCCATGGCCGTGAATTTATCCTCGTAGCCCGGTTTGGCCTTCAGTAGGTACTGGTAGATTTCGCCCAGCCCGGTGGTGACCGGAGCCAGTCCGGGGGTCCCGGCACCGGGCGGAATCTTGTCCGCCGCATTGCCGAGCCGCTCTACGACCTGCTGCCGCGCCCAGTAGATATCGGTACTTTCCTTGAAAACGATGGTAATCACCGACAGGCCGAAGCGGGAGATGGAGCGGATTTCCGTGATGTCGGGGATGGTGGCCATTTCGGTTTCCACCGGGAAGGTGACCAGCCGCTCGACTTCCTGGGCGGCCAACGAGGGGCTGGTGGTAATGACTTGGACCTGGTTATTAGTGATGTCGGGGACGGCGTCGATGGGAAGTCGGGTCAGCGAGTAAATCCCCACGGCGATCAGCGCCAGCGTGAAGAGTCCGATCACCAGCTTGTTATGAATGGAGAAATGGATGATTTTGTCCAGCATGAAAATTTGGATTTAGTGTAACAGGATTTTCCGGCCCAGACCGGGCGGTCGGGGCGTGGGAAACTGACGGGAAGGGTGTCACACTAAGCTCTGGGCGGCTGCCAGACGGAAGAAGCCCCGCCGGAAGGAGTGGCGGAGGTGTAGGGGGATGCCGAAGGCCTGGCAAAATCAGCAACAGGCTTTTCGGGTAGGGAGGTTTTCAACACGGGGATGTCCATGCCCGCGCAGCAGGTGCAAATGCAGAAGGGGGAGCAGAGATCCGGCGTCTCGTGGGGCGAATGATCGGCCCCGGCTGTCAGTAAGGCAACGGTGTTCTGACCGAAATCAACGAGTGCGCTGTCCTGACAGGGAAAGCAGGAAAGCAGCAGGATGTAGAAGGCCAGTACGTGCAGGGTGATTCTCATTGAGCGGCAAAGGTACGAAAAATACAAGTGCAACAGGGTTTCAGAAAGAAGAACCCATAGAGACCGCTTGATAACCCAATTGGCGAGAGTTGTGAACGAAACTCTACCGTTATCTAGTTGAGCCTATTTCCGGTCATATGGCAATCATAGAATTTGTTCCAGTGCTTTCAATGACCATTCCGCCGTTGGGCTACCAAGTTGTACAGCCTTCTTGACATAGGCAATGCCTTCCCTTACCCGTCCGATTTTTGCAAGTGACATTCCCTTAATGTGATATGAATTGGGATCGTTGGGATCATGTTCGATTACCCTTTCCAAATAGCCCAGACCCTCTTCAAATCTTTGATTATCAATAAGAAAGTCGCCGATAGTTAATGCAATGGTTCTTTTTGAAACGAAAAGCATCTTCTTTTTGCCCAAATCCCACTCTTCAATATCCTCTGTTTGGTGAGTGTCATACGAGTCTATTAGAAATCTCAGACCACTGGTAGTGTCTCTTCTCTTATGCAAGAGCATTCCCAGCCGATACAAGATTAAATAATTGCTCTTATCTAAGTTGAGTGCCGAGAATAGATCCTTTTCTGCATGAAAAGTATTCCCGCCGTCCAGATGAGCCGTTCCTCTCATTAAATATAGAATCGGGTTGTCAGGAAACAATCGAATGGCATTAGAAAAATCTTGAATGGCACCTACATAGTCCTCCCTATCATATTTTTCAATTCCAGACTTTGAAAGTGTGTGTAAATCAGAATCTGATTTCTCACCAAAAAAAAATTCAAAGATATCCATATTGAAACAGTAGATGTGTGTATGTTTAAAATGATTTTTTCTGGGGTACATTATCCTGATATAGCTTTACACCACTTCGATAACCTTCTGAAAATAAGCTGTTCGGCCACAATCAGAAAAATCAAAAGAATTGTGAATCGGCATTTCATTAGTGATTTGCCGACCCATTAAGCCACAGCACCTACCGGCGATTAGCGGCAGAAAACAGGGCGTAGTTTTCACACTGCGGTTTTCATTTGTTCTGAAAGGGCAGGGAAACTCCTACCTTCTCCCAGCGCATTCTGATTTCCCCCTTGTGCTTTCCTTCCGGTACCACTTCGTAAGTCAGCGCTTCCGTCAAGTCGTTCTGAGTTTCGGGTTTGACCTGCACCCGGACCACATCCTGTTCAGGTTTATAGTCGTCCGCCAGGTGCATGTCCCAGTCCCGACTGAGGATGAGCGTCCACTCCGCTGGTCCGGGAATGGTGAAAAAGCCATACTTGCCTTTCGGTACAGTTTGGCCATTGATGACGACATCCTGAGAAAAATCAACCCAGGTTGCCTTGTGCGCGCCCGTCGCCCACACCTGGTCGTAGGCTACCAGCCCATTCCAAATCTGCCGACCTCGAACGCTGGGTGATCCGTAGTCGATGTGAACATGATTGTCTCCGACCATTGCCATCGCGCTGGTGCGGGGGCTTTTTGCCTTGGCTGTTGTTGCATTTGCCTCAGGTTGAGTGTGGTTTTCATGTTGGGCGGAAGCGGATGAGGCAATCAGGGCTACGCAAATGATTTTGAAAATGGAGTTCATGATTTTAAATGGTTTTGGTTGGCTTTTTACAGACTGTTTGGGTATTGGATAAAACTAGCGGCGACGACTAATCCATCGTCTCCTTTTCACTTTCAAAAATGTTTACTGGATGCTTTCCCGAGTCTCACCACAGGAAAGCATTGCTTCTCCCATGTACGGATTCCGAATCTCCCGCGTCGAGCTCATCCAGGTAGCCCCTTCGTTATCGAAAGCCATCGGGCAGTACTGCACGTGAACCTGTCCTTCGGCTAACCCGGACGCTTTTACCAGTTTTATCATATTCTGGCTCAGGCTTCCGTAGGCCTTTCGCTGGGCCTCGACGGTCGAGGCGGCGGAAACCCTGGCGGCGGCTGAAGCGAGTGCCCTTCCCCCGGACACGCCCGTGGCACCGGCCTCGATGGCGTTGGCCGCAATTTTGGCTGCATCGACGTCCGCTTCGGTGAGGGCGTTGGTAAGGTGGGCGTACTGTGCGTAAACGGCATTCAATCGGTCGTCTTTAAGCTTTGCAATACTGGTGGTCGGGCCTGTCGGCACTGTCTTTTCCTGCGATGACTCAGGCTGCGCCATTTCGGCATGATCGTGGTCGGCGGTCTTATTTTCCGTCTTGTCACCGCATGCCGTGATCAGAAATGCCAGCGTAATCGGCAGGGCCAGTTTTACTATTTTTTGCATCGTTCTTTGCGTTTGCTTATTTGTCAAATGTTCAAATATCGGATAGCCTGCAACCACGCTCAGTGATTGTGCTCGCCCGCCGGAATTTTTCCTTTTTTGAGTACATACTCGCTGTACAGCAGGTAGGCACCCGACAGAACCGCCACCTCCCCCTCTTTCAACCCCTCGGTAATCTCCACCCGGTCGAAGTTTTCGGCCCCCAGCCTGACGGATTGCGCCTTGAAGGTACCCGGTTCGGTTTCCAGCCAGACGTGCGCCCCGCTGCCATCGCGGATAACGGCGTCCACGGGCAGGGTGACGGCTTTTGAGTTGACACTGACGGGCACCTGCACGAAGACCTGCATGCCGGGACGGTACTGGTCGCCGGGATTCGACAGGCTTCCGCGCAGCGTGAGCAACTGGCTGCCGGCCTGTAGAGCCGGTTCGATGAAGTCGATCCGCATGGCGCGGGCATCGCTTTCGCCGCCCGCCGCCCGCACCTCCACCGATTGCCCTTTCTTAATTAGGCCCGCCTCTGAGGGATAAATGTCCGCCTCGATCCAAACGCTCCGGTAGCCTTCCAGCCGCAGGACGGAGCCGCCCTCGGGTACGTACTGCCCTTCGGTGACGAACAACTCGGCCACCACCCCGCTGGCCGGGGCGGGATAGGAAACGTAGGGGTCGGTTTTTTTGCCCGTGCGCAGGGCTTCCAATTGTTGGGGCGACTGGTCGTACAGTTCCAACCGCTGGCGGGCCGCCTCCAGAATGCTCTGGAAGCGGGCGTTGTCGGGAAACTGCTCAGTCTGTGCCACTGCCACCAGGTACTCCTGCTGCAGGGAGGCCAGTTGTTCGGAATAGATTCGGTACAGGGTCTGCCCCTTCTTGACCGTCACCCCCGTTTCCCGCACGTAAAGGTTCTCGATGCGCCCCGGCACCCGGCTGGTCACGTACTCGATCTGTTCGGGGTCGATCACCACCCGGCCGTTCAGTTGTTTGGCCGACGAGAATGCGCCCGTCCGAACGGTGTCCGTGGTGATGTTGGCCAGCAGTCGCTGGCTTTCGCTGAGCGTGAGGCTGGCCTGATCGGCGTTCCGTTCCACCGGGACCAGATCCATGCCGCAGATCGGGCAGGTACCCGGTGCGGGCTGGACGATTTGCGGGTGCATGGGGCAGGTGTAGCTGGTGCCGCTCGCCTCGGCGGATTCTTCCGGTTTGCCCTTGCAGAACAGCAGGAAGGTGGCCGCAAACAGGAGAAATGATATTTTCAGTAGCTTTTTCATAGGTTTATAGATTGGCCGACGCTCGGATGAAACTTTCACTGTCCACCAGGTAGCTGGAGGTTCTGGCCACGCGCCACCCGGTCAGGTCGTCCAGCACCTGCACCATGCCGTCGGCGCTCAGGCCAGTTTGCACCCTTTTGGGCGTGAACACGTCGCCTTCTGCCTTGAAAACAATCCACCCGGTACCCAGACTCACCAGCGCGCTCCGGGGCAACCAGTAGCCATTTTCCGTCACCACGGGAATCTCGGCCCGAACCAACTGACCGGGATTCAGTTTGCTGCCGCGCAGGTACACCCGCGCCGTGGCGAAACTTTCTCCGCCGCGCTGCGCAGGCTCCACCAGCCCGATGGTGCCCGTTTGGAGGGCGGCGTCCCCGGCCACGGACTGGAACAGAATCTTCTGCCCGCGCCTGACCTCCCGGGCCAGAGAAGCATCCAGGTAAAAGTCGGCCACCAGGCTGCTGGCTTTGTAAATGGTGAAAACGGTTTGCCCGGCACCGACATACTGCCCCTCCCGGATCAAGACCGGAGCGTTGCCGACATTCGGGGCAGTAGCGGCCGCTGTCGTCGAGGCCGCTCCCCCGCCCATTCCGTTCATCCCCCCGCCACTGCTTGCTGCGCCGCCCCCTGCCATTGCGGCGGAAGGTGCGGTAGCAGGGGCGGCCACGACCGACTGATCGACAATATACCCGCTGGCGGGACTGTAAACGAATACCCGGTACACCGGCTTTCCCGTCCGTACGATGTCGGCGATCTGGGCGGCGGACATCCCCAACAGCAGCAGCTTCTGCCTTGCGCCTTCCCGCAGGGCCGGATTGTCGTCCTGGCGGCTGACGTAGAGCAGCTCGCGCTGAGCAGCCACCAGGTCGGGCGAGTAAATTTCCAATAGTAGTTGCCCCTTACGGACGGGTTGGAAGTTGTACCGGATGCCGATCCGCTCAATGCGTCCCGCCACCCGGCTGGCCACGCCGGCCTGCTCACGGGTGTCATAAGCCACCTTGCCCTGCGCCGAAAGGGTTACGATGCGGGTACCCGTCTCGGGTGCGATGGTGGGTGCTTCGGAAAGTACCTGCGCGTTAGTCGGCTTGAGCAGCGGCCGCAACGCGCTGTCCACGACCTCTTCGCCACTTTCTGCCTGGGGCACCAGGTCCATGCCGCAAATGGGGCAGCTACCCGGCTCGTCGCGCACAATCTGCGGATGCATCGGGCAGGTGAACTGTTCAGCATGGTTGTGAGCCGCTTCTTTTTTAGAATCGCATCCCCAAGCCACCGCAACCAGCAGCAGCAAGCGCAGCAGGCTACCTATATAGTTCCTGTTCATAATTGACAATCATTTGGTAAAATTTGTCGCGCTCTTCAAGGAGTTCCATCTCCGTCATATTGAGTGCCTCCCAACTGTCCAGCAGTTCGGTGAGCGGGAGTTTGTTTTCCTGATACACCAAAAACCCGGCGTCGAACGCCTTCCGCAGGGCGGGGATGACACGGGTTTCCAGCGTCCGGATGCGGGCTTCCATGGCCAAGAGTCCGGCCTGCATACCATACAGCATCCCCTGGGTTTCCTGTAGCATGGCTGCCCGTTCGGTGGTCATCGCCTGGATGTTCAACTCCATCGCCCGGATGTCGGACTTGTACATTTTGGACGACCAGGAGGCAAAGGGAATTTTAATCATCCCCATCGCACTGAACACCTTGGGCATCATGGGATCCAGGGGATTCATGTGGTCGAACTGAACCCGGAAGTCGGGCTTTCGCTGCAACGCCGTGGCCTCGATGTTCAGGCGCATCGACTCGATCTGGGCGTTCATCCGCACGATGTCGCTCCGGTCGGCGGCCAGGCTCAGCGTATCGAAGCGGGCGACGGGCACGAACCGGGGCCGGTAGGTGGTGTCGATGGTGAACGGCTGGTTGCCCTCCCGGTTCATCAGGGCATTGAGCGTGGCCCTGGCCCGCTCTATGTTACCTGCCTGCATGAGAATCATGTTCCGATTCTTCTCGATTTCGGCCTCCGCGCGGTAGATGCTGCCCAGCGAGGCCTGGTTGAAGGGGTACCTGACCTCCTCCACCTTTTTCATCATGGCCAAGATTTCCCCGGTCTTTTTCAACACGTCGATCTGTTCGAGCGACACCAGCCAGGTATAGTAGCTACTCTTGGCTTCGGCCCGCAACTTGTTGAGCGCCACCTCGCGGGAGACCGTTTCGACTCGTGTCTGGGATTCGATGGCCCGCCGCTCGGCCCGCTGGCGCGACAGATTGGGAATTTCCTGTTCGGCGCGCAGCATGATCATGCCCCGGTCGCGAGCGTCGGTGATTTTTTGGAACGGGTAAGGGGTCATGAAGGTACCCAGCCCCACCATCGGGGCCATCCAGGCCGTGGCGGCATCTCCCTTGTAGCGGTAGCTTTCGGCCCGTGGGGCATAGGTCTGCAGCAGCAGGTTATCACTCTCGATCTGCCGGATGATCTCGGGCAGCGAGAGGACTTCCGCCGACTGCTGCGCCTTCGCGCCGATGGGAAGCAGGAACAGCGATCCAACCAGCCATTTAATGTTGTACGTCATACACTTCCAGTTTGCCGAATTTCCGTAGTTCATATTCTTTCGTCATTAAAAAAATGAGGGGCGTCACCAGCAGGATGTGGGTCGAGGAGGTGAGCACCCCGCCAATCATGGGCAGCACGATGGGTTGCATCACGTCGGTGCCCACGCCCGTGGCCCACAACACTGGGATCAGTCCGAACAGCGACACGCAAACCGTCATCAGCTTGGGACGGAGACGTTTGGCCGCTCCCCGGATCACGTATTCGCGCAAGTCGTCTTTGGTGATGGTTTCGCTGGAGTTGCCTTTCAGGGCGATTAGTTGCTGCATGGCGTCGTTAAGGTAGATGACCATCACGATGCCCGTCTCGACGGCGATGCCGAACAGGGCGATGAAGCCCACCGCCACCGCCACCGATAGGTTCACGCCCCAAAAGTAAATGATGTACGCCCCGCCGATCAGGGCGAAGGGAATGGTGAGCAAGCTCAGGAAGGCTTCCCGAAGGGAGTGGAAGGCGAAGTAGAGGGCGAAAAAGATGATGACCAGCACGATGGGCGCGATGATCATCAGTGTACGCTGCCCCCGGATGAGGTTCTCGTACTGCCCACTCCATTCCAGAAAGTACCCTTCCGGCAGGATTCCCTTTTCAGCATTGATCTTGGCCATCGCCTCCTCCACGGTACCACCTAGATCCCGGTCGCGGACGTTGAACATGACCGCACCGCGCAGAATGGCGTTTTCCGAGGTGATCATGGGCGGCCCGTCCTTGAATACGACGTCGGCCACCGCCTGCAGGGGTACTTCCCCGAAACCTGGTGCCTGCAGCGGGATTCTTTTGATCTCTTCCACGCTGTTGCGGTAGTCCTGGGCCAGCCGAACGCTGATGGAAAACCGCTGGCGCCCTTCGATGGTCTGCCCCACCGTCGCGCCGCCCAGGGCGCTCTCCACCGTCTGGTTGACATCGTCCACGGTCAGCCCGTACCGGCCCAGGTCGGCCCGGCGCACCTCGATGGACAGGTACTTGCCCCCCGTGATAGGTTCCACGTACAGATCCGTGACACCCGGCGTACCTTCCAGCGCGGCCTTCACCTTTTCGGACACGGCCGCGATCTGGTAGAGGTCCTGCCCGTACACCTTGATGCCCACATCGGTGCGGATGCCGGTGGCCAGCATGTTGATGCGGTTGATGATCGGCTGAGTCCAGCCGTTCACCACGCCGGGTATCTGAAGCTTGTTGTTTAGCTCGGTGATGATGTCGGCCTTGGTCAGGCCCTCCCGCCAGGCGGATTTGGGCTTGAGCATGATAATGGTTTCGATCATGCTGATGGGCGAGTTGTCGGTCGCCGTGCTGGCCCGGCCCGCCTTGCCCAGCACCTTCTCCACCTCCGGCACCGACTTGATGATCTTGTCCTGAACCTGCAGAATCCGCTTGGCCTCGGCGTTGGAAATATCCGGCAGCGTGACGGGCATGAACAGAATGCTTTGCTCATCGAGTGGCGGCATGAATTCGCTGCCCAGGCTTCCCAATAAAGGTATGGCAACCAAAAGCGCGATGATGTTGACGGCCAGGGTGGTTTTCCGCCATTTCAGAATGACCCGGATGACAGGTTCATACACCCGCTCCAGCACCCGGTTGACGGGGTTGGCGTTGTCGGGCCGGAACTTTCCCTTCATGAAAAATGAAATGAGCACCGGGGCCAGCGTGAGAACCAGCAGGGCGTCCACCAGCATGATGAAGGTCTTGGTGTAGGCCAGCGGGTGAAAGAGCTTGCCCTCCTGACCCGTGAGCATGAAGACCGGCAAAAAGGAGGTGATGATGATGATGGTGGCGAAGAAAACCCCGCGCGACACCTGCTTGCTCGACTTTTCGATGACCGCCAGCCGCTCCTCTTCCGAAATCCAATTCTCTTTCGGCTTCTTATTTTTTCGTGGCCACTTCATGATTTTTCAATTTTTTGTTGCTGTTCCCACTGCGCGTAGCGCTCGGATAGATGTTTGTAGGCGTTTTCACTCATGATGATGCCGTTGTCCACGATTACCCCGATGGCGAGCGCAATGCCGGTCAGTGACATGATGTTGGAGGATATCCCGAAGGCATTGAGCAGGATAAAGCTGGCCGCGATGGTGATGGGGATCTGGATAATGATGCTCAGGGCGCTGCGCCAGTGAAAGAGAAACACGATGACGATCAGCGAGACCACGATCATTTCTTCGATCAGCGTGTGCTTGATGCTGTCGATGCTTTCCTGAATCAAAGCGCCCCGGTCGTAGATGATGTCGAACTTGACGCCGGGCGGCAGCCCTTTGGTGGTCTCGATCATTTTGGCCTTTACCCGCTGGATGACCGCGTCGGCATTTTCGCCGTAGCGCATCACCACAATGCCGCCCACCCTTTCGCCTTCCCCGTTCTGGTCGAATATGCCCAGGCGCGTCTCGCCGGACATTTGCACCGTGGCCACATCGGCCACCCGGATCGCGATGCCCTGCCGCGTCGTCACGGGTATGTTCTCGATTTCCTCCACACTTTCCAGATACCCGGTGGTGTTGATCACGTAGCCGATGTCGCTCATCTCGAACTTCCTTCCCCCGCTTTCGTTGTTGTTGGCCCGGACGGCGGCAATGACATTATTAACCGCTAGGTCGTAGTAGAGGAGTTTGTTGGGGTTGACGGTGATCTGGTATTGCTTCTGAAAGCCGCCGAAGGAGGCGATTTCGCTGACGCCCTTCACGTTCTGCAGCGCGAATTTTACGTACCAGTCCTGAATGGCCCGCTGCTCGCCCAGATCGAGATCCGGGGCGTCGAGGGTGTACCACAGGATGTGGCCTACGCCGGTTCCGTCCGGCCCGAGCTGCGGACTCACGCCCTGCGGTAGGCTTTGGGAAATGGTGCTCATGCGCTCCAGCACCCGTTCCCGCGCCCAGTAGATGTCCACGTCTTCCTCGAAAATGATATAGATGAAGCTCATTCCGAACATGGAGTTGGCCCGCACGTACTTGACGTTGGGCAGGCCCTGCAGGTTCGTGACCAGCGGGTAGGTAATCTGATCCTCGATGAGCTGCGGCCCCCGTCCCATCCACTCGGTGAAGACGATGACCTGGTTTTCGGAAAGGTCGGGAATGGCGTCGATGGGGTTGTTGCGCACGGAAACGAAGCCCCACACGGACAGTCCTGCCGCCAGCAGCAGGACGATGAACCTGTTTCGCAAAGACCATTCGATAATGCGGTGTACCATAAAATACAGGTAACTAGATTGTCAGACGGAATACGTCCAATTGATGAGGGAGAGCAAACCAGGAAAACGAACAGATATGGTATGCCAAAACCGTGGGTACAGAATTGGCATACGCATGACATTACGCGTTTCCTGAAAAGACTGAAATTGTAAAGGGATAAAACGTCAGCGCCCGTTCAGGGGCGGCCTGACGGGATCATATCAGCCAGGTGCAGAGCAAGGCCTTGTGCAGAGAGGAAGAAACGGGCGGGGGACCCGCATAAGGATGACCAGCGGGATGCGTGTCTCTATTGGAAAACCCGCCTCCGAGAGCAAAGTAAGCAACAAAAGCCAGCACCGTAGCGGGTGCTGCCAACTGTACGGAAGATGCTTCGACGCTGACAGCGGCCGATGCGGTGGCAAGAACCGCCTTTTCCTTACAACACGGATTTTCCTGAATCCCTGACGTGTGTTTTGCAGCAGGTGAAGAATCGGCAGCGGCTACTTTTGTACCGCAACAGGAAGAAGCTTCCCTATCACCCAAATGCGCCGTAAGGGTCTTTCCTTTCATTTCGCAGGTATGTTCCACAACAACGAAACCCGTGCTGCTAACCAGTAGCAGGACGGCCATCACTAGGGAAACGATACGTATGAATGGAGGTTTGTTCATCGATCAGGGCAATTTCGAACACAAATATAAGAATTTCAACAGTTTAATATCATTGCATATTTTTTGGTCAACCTTACATGATTGGGGTTTAGGTAATGATTCCTCTTCCCGGTCGGCAATTTTTGAGCAAGCGGCTGGGCTGGTGCAACACCTATGCTCGCCGCCCACCCGCCTTACCCATTGGTCGGCTCACTTTTCCAAGCGATCCAGCATTGCTTTCATTTGAGCGATTTCCTCCTCCTGAGCCTTGATGATCTCGTCTGCCAGTTTCCGGACTTCCGGGTCCTTAATGTCCGCTTCCTGACTCGTCAGGATGGCGGAGGAGTGGTGGGGGATCATGGCTTTCATGTACTGCACATCCCCGACAAAGGTCTGGTTCCTCAAAAAGGCAAATACCCCGATCAAAACCGACAGGCTGACCGTGATTATAATTGCATTGGTCTTCTTGTTCTTGTACATATGACCCATGAATCCGAGCATGACGAGCGCCATCGGCGAGACCATTAGCAAAGCCATATACGTTCGATTAAGGCTTAGATAAATGTGATTGGTGCTATCGACATTGAGAAACATCACGGCGTACATGATGATGAATGAAACGCCGAGCATCAGAAAAAACTTAGGATAGGGATTGTCTTTCATTTCTTTGTTCATTGTTTGGTTGGTAAGTTTGAAATTAATGATTAAGCAATAGTGTAGTTTTGAACCGAGTTGGTTAGATTTTCGTATCGATCCATGCCTTGATAGTTCTTCTTTCTTGATCCGATAAATCTGCATTTCTATGCAGCAGCGTGTAAGAGGTGAGGGGCATATCTCCGTCCTCAATCTGACTGGCCATCGACTTCAACTTGCTCCTCTGCCGCCGGGAAGAATAGCCGCCAAATTCGCTGAGATTCAATTTCTTTTTCCCTTGCACGATGTGGTTCTCCATGAACATAGCCACGGGTTGCACCATATTGTACCAAGGATAGACGGTGTGGTTGCTATGGCAGTCATAGCAAGCAGTCCTCAGCAGCGTTCCGATCCGTGCCGGGGGTGCATACATCGTCAGGAAATCCTTGCCTTGGTCGGTGTTTTTTTGATTGGAATGGGTGGGTACCCATTGGATACCCACCAAGACAACCAAAATAACCGCAACGGCTATCTTCCACCCCTTCATTGGGGAACGATCTCGTTTTTCATGCTCCCACAAGTCAGCATCTTGCTGCCGTAGTAAGGGTTTTCGATTCTTTCGGAAACGCTCAGCCAGTCGGCCCCCTTGTTGTCGTTGTACATCGGGCAGTGGTCCAGATACAGGGTGCGATCCGAGCCGACAACCGACACGAGCTCCATCATGTCCTTGCTTAGTAGATCGAAATGCTCCCGCTGGTGGTCGATTTTGCCGCTGTTTTCACCGATGTGTTCGGCGTGTTCGCGGGCATCCTCCACGATCTCGTCGTAGTCCGACTGCCGTTTGGCATCCAGCGAAGCCCGGTCGAAGCTGGCAAAGGCCTTCACCATTGCCTCACCGGATGTGGCTGCTTCGGCGCTGTTGTCCGACGCCAAGGCGTTTTTGATGGCCAGATAACTGTCGAGAATAGCCGCAGCCTTGTCCGACTTTCTGATGGGACCATCCATAGAAGCATTGCTCATTGTGGTCGAGGCCGTTCCCTCATGTTCATGTTCGTCGGCATCGTGATTCATTTCCGTCTGCCCGGCAGACTGCTGTGACCTGTCGTTGCCACAGGCGGTGAGCATTACCACGACGGCCAGGGATAAGAAGATCCTTTTCATTAGAATTGGGTTTTGATTGTTAAAAAATAAACTGGTAAACTCTTTCAGGATTCGTTGCGGATCATGTCGATGACCAACCCCGCCCAGGTGAAGTCCTTTGCCCCCATACCGTGTCCGGTGTGGGGGTCGTAATATTCCCGGAATCCACTCTTTTCGATCAAATCGGTTACTGTTTTGGTCAGCTCCCGCGCGGTTTCCTCCTGTTCGTATTTCATCAGGATGCCGTGCATGAACCAATCGAGATAGACCCAGGTGGGACCGCGCCACAAGTAGAGCGACTCCTTCGGACTGAAGGAAGGATCGTTCAGGGACACCGAGGGGAGGGGGTAGCGGAGGGCAAATTCTTCCCGGTTGTGAAAATGCCGGCCAATCACTTTTTCGGCGACACGGCGATCCATCCCCTCGATTGCCAGTGGAAAAAAAAGGGTCGGGGTGAGGATTTTCAGCTTACGGTTTTCCGGCCCGCACACATCATAAAAGGCAGCATCCTCCGCATCGTACATCAGCGACATGAGGCTTTCCCGCGCTCTGTCGGCCAACGCCCGAAAATACCCTTCGTCGGAATCGCCCACGGCCCGGCACAGCGACGCCAGCACGTACAGGTTTTGAATGTAAATCGCATTCATGCCCGTTTCCTTCACGCGGAAATAGTTCTTCTTCCGAATTTTCTCCAAATCATAACCATGAAGGAAGTTTCTGGCGTCCACGCTGACCACCCGGAGGAACAGCTTCCAATTGGCCTGCCGACGCGGGAACCCGACCACAGGATCGAAGGAGGGCTTCCAGTCCATCCCCGACTCGAAGGGCGAGATGATCGTCACCAGCCCGTCGCCATCGAAATCACGGTTCTGCGCGATCCATTTATAATAGGCTTTCAGTTTAGGCAGCAATCCGCTCAGAAATGGCTCGCTCCCCGTTGCTTCGAAAATCCGAGCCGCCGCCTGAGCTGCAAATGGCGGCTGAATGAGCGCACTCATGTGGGTTCGGAGCAGGTTCATGCCCAAGCCGGGGCGGGATTGGAAAATATCCGTTGCCCGCCCCGGCAGTACGTTGTTCCAGTAGATGATGTGCCCCACGAACCCGTCTTTCCGCTGTAAAGTAAAGAGGCTGTTCAGGTGCTTCTCGGCCATGCCCGCCTTGCCCAGTGCACACAAAATGAATGCGTGGAAACAGGTGTCCCAGAAAAATTGAAACGGGTAGGTTTCCGGCGAGGGCTTGGCGTAATGAAACTCGGACTGCGCCGATTTAGAATACCCATGGACCATGTTTTCCCCCAAAAGCACCGCAACCCTGTTCCGCAAATCGGTGTGTTTCGTACTCATCCTATAAACTTCATAGTTTGAAAAGCCATCCGTTTTACTATGCCAAAAGCCAGCAGTTGACTCGTTGAAGTCTATTTCCTGCTCTGTTCGATTCGGTGTCCGTCAAGAAATCCGAATCAATGGCTGTGGTTATCTTCCGATTCCACGTGTTGCCCCTGAGGCCCCACGCCCTCGATGTACACGAGCTGCGAACCAAAATGCCCGGCTTTGCTCACCGTGTAGCCCGCTCCCAAAAGCACGGCGGCTACCACACCCACAGCCCAGCGCCTGTCCGTCAGAAAGACCAGATTAGCGCCCTGAAGTACGGCACCTATTCCGCTCAGCCATAAGGTCCATTCGGCCCATTGGTCGTGCTGGCCCATTACCTGCTTGGCTTGTTCCGACAGGTCTTGTACGTGAGGGTGGTAAGGCACCGCCGCCAGGTAAGCGGCTACGAAACCGACCGCCGCCGTTCCGAAGGCAATCCAGGCGACTTCCTTTTTCATAAAATACACGTTGACCAACTGCAAAACCGCCCCCACCAGAATCAGGACAATGGCAAAATGTACGATCAGCGGGTGCAGGTTGGGAAACTCGTCCAGGCTGGCGGCTACGTTGCCACCGCCTCCCGGATCGCTCTCCTGAGCGTAGGCGGCCACGGATAAAGTCAGGGAGGTCAGGATCGTTAATCCTGCGCTTTGACTTTTGCTTGCGTTTTTCATCTCTTCAAAGTCAAACGGGTGAATTCGTAGATTCCAGCTTTTCCACATACTCATTCTTCAACAGTTCGAGGGAAGGCCGCACTGGATCGTCGCTTTTCTGCGAAATTTCCTGCACCTTTTCCGAAAGTTCTTTTTCAAAAATCCCCCGCTGCGCCTGCAGAGCCTCCACCTTCAAATCAGCCGAGGCGAGTGCGCGGTCTTGGTAGCGCGTGGCCAGTTCCCGCTGGTGAATTTCCAGCCGCTCTTCGGCATACTTCCGAAAGGTTTCCGTTGTTTTTGTGTCTGTTTCCATGCTTTTTTTGGTTATAAATTACACTCTTGGGCTACTTTATTTCCCTTTTCAACAACTGCGCGTTGATCGCCACCACGACGGTACTCAGGCTCATCAGGATCGCGCCCACCGCCGGGCTGAGGATGATACCGATGGGGGCCAGCACGCCCGCCGCCAGCGGGACGGCCACGATGTTGTAGCCCGCCGCCCAGAACAGGTTCTGCATCATCTTTCTGTAGGTGGCCGTGCCGAACAGGATCAGGTTGGCGATGTCGCGCGGGTTGCTGTTGACCAGAATGATGTCGGCGGTTTCGGCGGCGACATCCGTACCGGACCCCACCGCGATACCGATGTTGGCCTGCGCCAGGGCCGGTGCGTCGTTGACCCCGTCGCCCGTCATGGCGACAAACTCACCCTGCGCCTGCAGGTCTTTGATAATCTTCTGTTTGTCTTCCGGCATGACCTCAGCGTAGTAGTTGTCCAGTCCCAGATTCGTGCTGACGGCTTTGGCGACAGTTTCGTTGTCGCCGGTGGCCATGATTACCTTGATGTTGCGCGCTTTCAGCGTCTGGATCGCTTCGCGGGAATCCTCGCGGATTTCGTCGGCCAGGGCAATGAAGCCGATCAGCGCACCATCGACCATAACGAACACCACCGTTTCCGACTCGTCACTAAAAGAATTCTCGGGAAGCGTCAGTCCCTGTTCCTTTACGTAGCCCGGACTGACGACTCGAACCTTTTTACCATCCAAAGTGGCTTCCACGCCTTTTCCGGTCAGCCCCTGGAAATCGCGGGGTTCGCTCAATTTTAAATTCATTTCCTCGGCTTTTCGCATGATTCCGGCAGCGATGGGATGCTCCGAGTTGCTTTCTAGGGCGGCGGCGGTAGCTAGTACCTGATCCTTGGTGTAGGCCGATGAACTTGAAATAATGCGCGTCACGCCAAACTCACCTTTGGTCAGGGTACCGGTTTTGTCAAAGATGATGGCAGTCAGTTTACGGGCGTTCTCGAAGGCGGTGCGGTTGCGGATCAGTAAACCTTTTTTGGCCGAAACCGCCGTAGAAATGGCCACAACCAGCGGCACGGCCAGCCCCAAAGCGTGCGGACAGGAAATAATCATGACCGTCACCATACGCTCCAGGGCGTACTCGAAATCACTGCCCAACGCCAGCCACACGACCAGCGTCAGAACGCCCGCACCTAAGGCAAGGTAGAACAGCCAGCTCGCCGCGCGGTCGGCCAGGTTCTGGGTTTTGGACTTGGTATCCTGCGCCTCCTTCACCATACCGATCACCTTTGAGAGATAGGAGTCCTCTCCGGTATGCCGGACGACGATCTTGAGCGAGCCATTATCGTTGATCGAGCCGCCGATCACCTGATCGCCCGTCTGCTTGGCGACGGGCTTGGATTCCCCCGTCAGCATCGACTCATTGACGTGGCTTTGGCCTTCCTTTACTTCCCCGTCGGCGGGGATTTTCTCGCCCGGCTTCACCAGAATCAGGTCGTCGGGTCGGAGATCGTACAATTCTATCTCCTCCGTTTCGCCGTTTTGGTTGATCCGGTGCGCCTCGGAAGGCATCATTTTGGCCAGCTCTTGCAAGGCATTGGAAGCGCCCATGACCGATTTCATCTCGATCCAGTGGCCCAGTAGCATGATGTCGATCAGGCTCGCCAGTTCCCAGAAGAATATTTTCCCGCCCAACCCGAACACCACCGCCGCGCTGTAAAAATAGGCCACCGAAATAGCCAGGGCGATGAGCGTCATCATGCCGGGTGCCTTCTGCCGCAGTTCGTCGGCCAGCCCCTTCAGGAAAGGCCAGCCGCCGTAAAAGAATATGATGGTAGCCAGGCCGAACTGCACGTAGCGGTCGCCCGGAAACCGCAGTTCGTAGCCCGCCAGTTCCTGAATCATGGGGGCCAGCACCAGGATCGGTAGCGTCAGGACAAGCGAAATCCAGAATCGCTTCCGAAAGTCTTCGATCATGTGGGCGTGGTGATCGTAGTGGCCGCCGCCCATATCCATGTCTTTCTTGTGAGAGCCGTGACCGCTCATTTTTGCGGGTTCGCCTTTAGAATCGTGATGTTGGTGATGCTCGTGCTTTTCCATAACTCAGGGGTTTTGTTTAGTCAGATTGGGGATTTCGCGACAGAAACCATTTTTCGCCCCCCAGAATGAGGGCCATAATCGCCGCCGAAACGATAATGATGAACACATCCTGAGTCGCTTTCATATAGATGAAGGCACCCAGAATCACGGTATCCAGAAAAATGGCGATGCCTACGATAATTGCATTCGGTTTTATTTCTTCTCTTAGATTTTTCAGGACGCCCCAGTGAATGCCGATGTCCATGATGAGGTAGAAGATCGCCCCCATTGAGGCGATTCGGCTTAGATCCAGGAAAACGGTCAGCAGCGTGGCAACCACCGCCACGTACACCAGCATGTGCTGCTGCACGTCGCCGGGTAGGCCCAGATCGCTATGCGGAATCAGCTTCATATCGGTGAGCATGGCCGTCATGCGCGAGACGGCGAAAATGCTGGCGATGATACCCGACACCGTGGCGATGATGGCGATGCCTACAGTGAACCACAATCCGTATTTCCCGAAGGCGGGCCGGGCCGCTTCAGCCATCGAGTAGTCGCGGGCCTTGACGATCTCGTCAATGGACAGGTTGGCCGATACGGCGAAGGCCACCAGCATATAGATGACCGTGCAGATAATCAGAGAAATGACGATGGCGCGACTCACATTTTTGCGAGGCTCTTTAATCTCACCCCCGCTGTTGGTGATAGTGGTGAACCCCTTATACGCCAGAATGGACAGGGCCAGAGCACTCAGGAGATCCGTTTCCGTCTTATCGGGTAAAGCGGACGGGATGACTTTATCGAAACTGAATCCGGCGGCCCACAGCCCGCCCACGGCGAACACCAGGATACCGCCGATTTTCAGCAGCGCCATGACAAAGGAGGATTTCTGGATAAAATTATTGCCGGAGATATTGACCAGAAAAGCCAGGCCGATCAGGCCCACGCCCAGTATCGGCACCCACACACTGCTTTCCGGGACATCGAACAATTGCAGGGTGTAGGTGCCGAACGTGCGGGCCACCAGGCTTTCGTTGATAATCATCGATAGCGCCATCAATAAGGCGGCAAAGGCCGTGAACGTGCTTTTACCGTAGGCTTTCTGTAAATACATGGCGATGCCCCCGGCGGAGGGAAAGGCGTCGGACATTTTCACGTAGGAGTAGGCGCTGAAACCCGCGATAACGGCCCCGCCCAGGAAGGCGAAGGGGAACAGGTCGCCCGCGAATTCGGCCACCTGTCCCAGCAGGGCGAAGATTCCCGCCCCGATCATCACGCCGGTTCCCAGCGAAACGGCTCCGGTCAAAGAAAGACTGTCTTTTTTGTATTCCGACATCATTTAGAATCGTATGGACAAGCCGCCCCCCGCGCCGAAGCGGTTGTCGTAGCTGCCCATGAGTGAAATGTTCCGTGATAGAAAGTACTCCAAGCCTGCTGACCAGACGGTTTCATGGCGGTAAGCCCCGTTGTCGAGAACGCCCTCACGGGCGGGACGCTTGGTCCAGCCGAAGTCAGCCTGGTACTCGTACTCGCCGAAAAGCACGGTGCGGGGAAAAATCATGATCGAGCGGCTCAGGCTGACTTGCGGGCGTAGTTTGCTGTCCAGCCGCAGGTCGAGGTTGAAGAGATAAGGGGTCAAGAAACGAATGCCACCAATGGCGGTAGTAGTTATTTCACTGGGTTTTTCCTCGCGCTCGTTCTCGGCGTTCACCCCCGCAAACACGCGGAAGTAGTCGTAGAGGTAGCGCTCATAGGTGACTTCGGTCTCTATCCGCTGGTTCCAGCCATACTCGGCCCGAAGGTTGAACTGGTTACGCAGGTTAGATGAGACCACATTGAGTGAACTCATGTGGGAAGCCACATCGGCCATGGCCCAGGTATAGAAATGGTTGCCCTCGTTGGTCAGCTTTCTTAGTGGAAAATCGGCCATCCGGGGATCACGAAGCGTATCGTAGCTAAACACCCGCGCCATACCACTCATCATGTGGTAGAGAATGTGGCAGTGGAAGAACCAGTCGGCGTACTCGCGGGCATCGAATTCGATGGTCACTTTCTGCATGGGGGCTACATTTACGGTATGCTTAAGCGGTGAGTATTCGCCGTTCGCATTCAGTACCCGAAAGAAGTGGCCGTGCAGGTGCATCGGGTGGTGCATCATGGTCAGGTTGTTGAGCGTGATGCGCACGACCTCCCCCTTTTTGATCTTGATTTTGTCAGCCTCCGACAGCGGTACGCCGTTCATGCTCCAGATGTAGCGCCACATGTTACCGTTCAGATTCAGGATAATGCGGCGGACGGGTTTGTCCTCGTCGGGATCGGTGGAAATGGTCGTTTTCTCGGGTGATTTGAGATAATCGTAGTTATACTCGGCAAACATATCCATGCCCGGCATCTTCATGTTGCTCATCGCCATGCCGTCCATACCCGCCATTTTATCCATCTTTTGGCTCGAATCCATTTGCATCCCGGACTTTGCCATTCCATCCATACCCGCCATTTTGGAGTGATCCATCCCGGCCATTTCCGTGGTATCGCCCTCCATCTTCATTCCCTTTTTGTGATCCATTCCCTTCATGCCCCCCATTTTACTGTGGTCCATCTTAGAATGATCCATCCCTTTCATTGACTTATCTTTCTTGTCACTCATGTCCATACCACCCATGTCCATGCCGGGCATATCCATCTTCATACCCCAGTTGTCCATCATTTTTTTCGGCTCTTCGTTTGAGGGGTTGAATTTGGTGGCCGGTGCGCCCATGCGCATTTTCATCTGGGCCATCTGCTTCATCATAGCAATTTGGTCAGGCTTGGGCACGATCGCGGCGGGCAGCGCCTCGCCCTGGCCCAAATAGGTCAGCGAATGACCGGAGCCGTCCTGCGCCATAGCGCGGATTTCCACCTTGCCGCTCGCCGGAATCGTGACGATGAAGTCGTAGGTTTCGGCCACGGCGATGAAGGTCTTGTTATGGATGACGGGTACGACGTCCAGTCCATCGGCCGCCACCAGCAGCGGATCCTGGCCGCCGAAGGTGAGCCAGAACTGCGAAGAGGCTGATCCGTTGATGATCCTGACCCGCACCTTCTCGCCGGGCTTAAACTCCGGATAGTTTTGCACCGCCTGCCCGTTGCTCAGGAAGGCGGGGTAGTAAATGTCGGCGATGTCCACCGTTTCCATGCGCTGCTTCCAGAAATTGAGCTGCGCCCCCAACGCGCCACGGGCGATCACGCGGTTGAGCGGCGTAATGGTGTTTTTGCGAATGTTGTACCACTCGTTGCCGCGCTTGAGGTTGCGCAACACGTTCCTGGGCTTCTGGTTGGTCCAGTCGGATAGCACCACCACCAGATCCTTATCGTAGTCCAGCGTTTTCTCTTTCGGCTCGATGACCAAAGAGCCGTACACGCCGCTCTGCTCTTGCAGCATCGTGTGGGAGTGGTACCAGTAGGTACCCGACTGAATGAGGGCGAATTCGTATTTGAATGTCTGTCCCGGCTGGATGGGCGGCGTGGTCAAATAGGGTACGCCGTCGAAAAAGTTAGGCAGCAGGATGCCGTGCCAGTGAACCGAAGTCTCGACGTCCATCTCGTTCTTGACGTAAATTACCGCATACTCACCCTCGGTGAAGCGGAGCGTGGGGCCGGGGATGGTGCCGTTGACGGTCATGCCCGTTACGTCCTTGCCCGCAAGGTTGACTGTTTCTTCCCTGATCGTGAGCGTGTACTCGTGAACGGGCAGATTGTCCGGGTTCGGGTTTTCCTTTTGCTGGGCCTCGGCCACCGTACACGATAGGGCGAAAGACAAGAGTAAGAAAATAGGTAGTTTTTTCATGGATAGGGTATTCGATTGTTTGACTGATAATCAGGCAGGTATTCGAGAAAAATGGAATGGTGTCTTATGGGTCGAAAATGACCCGAGTCTCGTGCGTATTTGTCCGCCAGCACGCGACAAACCTCCAATAACCGTGCTTGGGGAAAGCACGGCCTCAGGTCACGACAAGAAGATCAAATCAGGAAAGTCTGGAAAAGTACCTGCACGTCCCGTTCAGGAAGCGGGGGCGGGTCAATGCGGAATGGCTCGGCTTCGAGTACCGTAAACCGCTCGAAGTAGGGAAGGGGAAAAACTGCGATTCCGACGGCCGACGCATGAAATTGCGGGGCCGGGAAATCCGTGGAAAGCGTATTGTCCGTCTGAATGGTCTGGTGCTGGTTCTTGCAACAGGCCTCCTCCGCCAGACGGGTGCAGTTGCGGTCGTCCTCCCGGTGGTCGCTTGCTTCGTGAACCATCCCGCAATCCCAATCACCCCCACCCAACCGTAGCCCGCTCATCACCGCCTGCCCCCCACAGAAATGGGTGGCCACGGTGAAGCCCATGTTGCTCATCAGGAGCAGGATGGCCAGCGCTATGGTCAAGAATCGTTTCACAGAAGGCAAAATTACATTGCAGTAACAATGAAAGGCTTACAGAATATCAGTTGATAATTACAGGATTTTGTTTCAAAGGGGATTACAACAAGTGAATTTGCTAGATTTGTTAATCCAAACGACCAATTCTCCACCTTGATCGTTGCCAATCCTCATTTTCCTCGGAGGAGACTCTGTGTAGTATTACACTCAGCGACCATGTAATCATATCGGGTTAGAAGATAACTTAAAAACCATGCCATCATGTTACCAAGAGATCTCACACAAGATGTAAAAACACGTTTGGCAACCATCAGAGGACAAGTCGATGGGCTGATAAGGATGATGGACAAGGAAGATGATCCCGAAAAAATCATCATACAATTCAAAGCAGTGAACCACGGTATCGACAGTGCGTACAATCTATTGCTCGACGAAGTGTTCAGAAAGGCGCTCGCTGCCAGGATCGTGGAGGGGGCCGATGCTTGTCCGGGCGATTGCGGGAACGAAGAAATGATTGAGTCCATCCGTATCCAGTTTCCTACTCTCAAATTTGACGAGCTAGGCCGTAAGTTGAAAGAGATAAACAGGATAGTCGATGCAGTTAACGCGTATAATTCAAAAATAACTGAAATATAACTTGGCGACCACCCCCTTGCCGGGTGCATCTTTGTCGAGATAAATTAGTGTAAATATTTAAACTGAAAAAGTGATGAAAAAGAGAATAACGATTTTCGCCGCCACCAGTATGTTGGCAGTTGCAGGTCTCGCCTATGGTTACGGATTCAAGGCCACCGAATCCGCGTGTCCTCTCGAAGGCACCGCAGATTGCCCCAAGATAGATTGCCCGTTGGCCGGGACACCCGACTGCCCTTATGAAAACGGAACAGTGGCGGAATTACCAGCCTGTTGCGCAAAAAAGTAAACCAAAAGGGGGCGGAAATTTCCGCCCCCTTTTGGTTTACAATCATTTTAAATCTGAACCATGTGGTTCTGGTCGGCTCGTTCCTTTGCAGACGCAGGAGGCCTGTCGCAGCTCAAACTGCCTGGGCCTCAAAGCCCGCCTCTCGCACGGCCGACACGATGGACTCCTCGTTAGAAGAATCGGTCTCGACAGTCAGCACTTTCCTGGGGTCGGCGAGATCCACCTGCCAGCGGCCGTTGCCCGCCACTTCGTTGAGTTTGGGCGTGACCTGTTGGAGGCATCCGCCACACTTAATGTTTGTATTGAATTTTAAGGTTTTCATGGGAATGAGTGTCTTGTTTGAAAAATATAGGGACTGACGAGCGGATTTTCGACTACCCGGCAGTACGACTTTCCAGAATCCGAATTATACCGGATGATTAGAAAGCCAGTTAGATAAAGTTAACACAGTAAGGGTGGGTTCATGCTACACAATTCCGGTTGTGGATTGCATAAATTTGGTCAAGACGCCCCCTCCTGCTCCCTAAACAGTAATGGCTATATTTTGGCCGATTTCAACCGGAGGCTGTTGGTCACCACCGATACGGAACTCAGCGCCATGGCCGCCCCGGCGATCATCGGATCGAGCAGGAAACCATTGACCGGGTAGAGCAACCCAGCGGCGATGGGAATTCCGATGAGATTATAGATGAAAGCCCAGAACAGATTCTGGCGGATGGTGCGTACCGTTTTGCTGGAAAGCTTTAACGCCTTGGGTATCATGTTCAGGTCGGACGTAATAAGGGTCATCTTGGCCACGTCCATGGCAATGTCGGAGCCTTTTCCCATAGCGATGCTCACGTCGGCCTGAGCCAGGGCGTGGCTGTCGTTGATGCCGTCGCCCACCATCGCCACAATTTTGCCCTCAGCCTGTAGCTTCTTGATAAAAGCGGCTTTTTCCGAAGGCATCACTTCGGCTTCGAAGCGTTTCAACCCGACCTGCCCGGCTACTGCGGCGGCAGTCTGCCGGTTGTCTCCCGTCAGCATGTACACCTCGATGCCCCTGCCCTGCATCGTTTCGATGGCCTCCTTCGAGCTGGGCCTGACCTTATCGGCGATGGCCATGAGGGACACCGCTTCCTTTTCGCGGGCGAAATAAACCACCGTGTTGGCGCGCTGCTGCCACTCCCCGGCCTGTTCAGCCAGCGCTTCAGCCACGAGAACGCCGCGTTCATCCATAAGTTTTTTGTTGCCGATGAAATACTCGGCTCCGCCGCTGACGGCCCTCACGCCCTGGCCCGTAACGCTTTCAAATTCATCCAACGTAATGGCCTGCACCCCTTCTTCCTTCAACCGATCGACCACCGCTTCGGCCAGGGGATGCTCGGAACGGGCTTCCATGGCGTACAGAACCCGTTTGTAAAGCGTTCGGTCGTCGGTTGAGCCGTACCACTGCTGTTCGGTCACCACGGGCTTGCCTTCGGTAATGGTGCCGGTTTTGTCCAGCACGATTGCATTGACTTTGTGGCCCAATTCCAGGCTTTCCGCGTCTTTGATCAAAATGTTGTTCTCTGCCCCCTTTCCCACTCCGACCATGATGGCGGTCGGCGTAGCCAGGCCCAGCGCGCAGGGGCAGGCGATCACCAGGACGGTGACTGAGGTCAGCAGAGCGTGGGTGAATGCACCTTCCCCGCCCACCAGCATCCAAACGGCGAAGGTCAGCACGGCAATGCCCATCACGACGGGAACGAAGATACCCGCAATCCGGTCGACCAGCTTCTGGACGGGCGCCTTGCTGCCCTGGGCCTGCTGCACCATGCTGATGATTTGGGCCAGCACCGTGTCGCCGCCCACCTTTTCGGCTTCAAACTCGAAACTTCCTTTCTGGTTGATGGTACCGGCAAACACGGCGTCTCCCGCAGCTTTGGCGACCGCGACGGGTTCGCCGCTGATCATGCTTTCATCGACGTAGGAATCTCCACCAGACACGTTTCCGTCCACCGGGATTCTTTCACCGGGCCTCACCACGATGATGTTGCCGACCTGCACCTGTGAAACGGGAATCTCCCGCTCGGCCCCGTCCGCAATTACCCGCACGGTTTTCGGCTGCATGCCCATTAGTTTCTTGATGGCGGAGGAGGTGTTGGACTTGGCCCGTTCTTCCAGCAGTTTGCCCAGCAAAATGAAGGCGATGATGACCGCCGCCGCCTCGAAGTAAACGTGGGCGGGCAGGCCCTGCCGCTCCCAGAATTGGGGATAGAAGGTGTTGAAGGCACTGAACAGGTAGGCGATCCCGGTACTCACCGCCACCAGGGTGTCCATGTTGGCCTTGCCAAATTTGGCCTGTTTGTAGGCGTTGCTGAAGAAACTCCGCCCGAAGTAGAACACAACGGGCGTCGCCAGCGCCATCATGATCCAGTTAGCGTAGGGCATATCCATGAAGAACATGCCGATCACCACGATGGGAAGGGAAAGCAGCGACGCCCAGATGGTGCGTTTTTTCAGTTCCTCGTACTGCTTCTGCTGGATTTCCTGCTGCACTTGCCGGGGATCCTCGACATCGACCACCAGATCGTACCCAACGGAACGCACCGCGTTCTGTAGGTCTTCCGGCTTGACCGAGTCTTCGTATTCCACCCAGGCGGTCTGGTTGGCGTAGTTCACGCCGGCGTCGTACACGCCCTCCGTCGATTTGAGCATGCTCTCCACGCTGGCCGCGCAACCGGCGCAGGTCATTCCCAGCACCGGGAACGTTTCTTTGATGCGGTTGCCCCGCTTCGCCTTACTGCTTTTTTCTATATCTGAAATTAGTGTTTCCATAGTATGTTTACCCTATATGAGGTGTACCCGGATCAATACAAAGGCCAGTGTGTTCTTTTATTTTCAATTCACCTCCCAGCGGTCATTCGAACCTCAACTGCTTCGTTCTTTTCTCCGCCGTTCTCACCCGCTTTATCCATGATTGCCCTTTTTTCCCGGCGAATGTTTACAAAGTGTTCAAAATTGTACCCGGTGTATTTTTTCAATATCCGGGTAAGGTGTGCCACATTGTCAAAGTCCAGCAAGCGGGCAATCTCCGGCATCGGACAGTCCGTATAAACCAGAACCTCCTTGGTTTTTTCAATCTTTCGAGTCAGGATGTATTCTTCGAGCGAAACGTCCTGAATTTGGAAAAACAACGCTTCCAGCAAATCGTATTCCTGACCGAATCCCTCGCTGATTCGGTCTGAAAAATTTACTGAGTTACCGCTCGCAAATTGCTCGTCGATTGTTGCGTCCACGACACGCCTCATCTGAGAAATAAACTGCTGGTTTTCGGAACAGGAATGCTGGGGCTTATTCGTGGACACGGTTCTCCATTCAGGATCGCCAGTTTTACTTTTAAAGCCGGCTGATGGATCATTCTTCTGATTTGTGGGCTCTTCGTGCTTTCTTGCCTGTACCTTCATCGCAGCCGAAATATTCTATTGTTAACAAAAAGATTCACTAGCAAAAATAAAAACAACAGGTAGCGTTGCTGTTATAGAATCATGGCAGAACCTTGCACATTTTTGAGCCTGGCTAATGTAAAGCCTGAGCACAAGATTTTTAGACTTTTACAAGGCACCCCATTTGTTATTGCCCAATAAAATATTCCTCACCGCCTACACATTAGCCGATGCGAGACATCGGAATTTGTCGAGTGCCGAAGATCCTACAGGTGTTCGAATCGACTGGCTGGCGGTGTAGTTTCATTCTAACCATTGATGAATTTCCTGCATGCCCAAAAGATGACCAGGGGCAGAATGGTGAACTGAAGCACGGGCGTCAGGCCCACATTCACCCAGGGAAGCAGGGGCATGGCCTCAGCGTAAGACCAGCTACCCCGCCCGGTGTGCAGTGTTTCGGCGACAATGGCCCCCACACCGCCCGCTGCCATCAAGGCCGCGATCCGGTAGGGGGACAGATGGCATGTCCAATAGACGTCTCCGTAAATCAGTCCGAAGCCGAAAAGCAGCAGGAAGACCATGAAAACATCCGCGACGGAGGCCAGCGCGCAGAAGGAGATATGCTGGAAATCGTACTCGTAGCCTTGGTACAGGAACCCCTGCGAGACCTCCCAGGCAAAATTGAGGAGATAGGCCATCCCGGCCACCGCCGCCACGTAGCGCCGGTAGGCGCGGCGGTTGGAGACCCGCTTTGAAAAGTACCGATAAGCCACGACCGCCAGGGTCAGCGCGATGCCGGGAACCAGGAATAAAATTGGGCTTAGACTTTCCATCTACCCCTTGTTGCTGATTTTCTTAAAAAGCCAAACGGCCAGCAGAATAAGAACCAGTAGGACCAGTCCACCGATCCACATGCCCATTCCCATAAAACCGTTGCCATTCATATTGTCCATCATTTTCATAAAATCCAAGAGTTTGTATAAATTGGGTCAGTAGGCCTTGTCTGCCCTTCTGACATTCTTTTTAGTCAATAACTTCTTTTTCCGGCTTACGAAATACAGACCGAATCCCGAAGCGACCGTCAGCAGACCGAAGATCGAGAAAGCCCGCAGCAGCCAGTTGCCGAGGTTGTCGCGGCTCTGGTAGTCCATCGTGTGCAGCATCCACAGAAAATCAAAGACCCGCCACTTGTTGTTGCGGTATTTCTGAACCGTCCCCAATTGAGTCGAGACGTAAACCGTCGTGCTGCCGGGGCTGGCGAACGTTACAGCGTAGGCGGGCAGTGGCTGCTCCCGATACTCGTGGTGGCCGTTGGTCTCGGTTAGGAGTTCCACCTCGGTAACGGTCGGCTCGCCATTGAATCGGTCACTCGCCACCCGCACGGCCTCGGTCTGAGTAAGCGGCGGAAGAAGCGCCCCGGTGCGGGCATCGGCCAACTGCACCCGTTTGGACATACCCGCGTCGCCTTCGTGGCTGGTGTAGTGGATTTGATAAACAGGATTGCCCAGCACTTCAGCCGTCTGGATGCTCATAATGGAATCCACTCGTGTCTGATTTCGTAAGGCGTCGATGGCCGTGGTGGGCGAAGCCCAGACCTGCCGGGCGTCGAAGAACGGAGTCGGATGTTTCTGAGGATCTCCGTGAACTTCGTCCATGTTCGACCAACTGAAATAAAGCCCGCCCAGTGTCCAGAACAGGAATTGAACACCAAGAGCCACCCCTAGGTAGCGGTGGCTCTTGCGAATTTTACGGTGCAGCTCGGCTTTCTTCATCAGAGCGTCTCCTTCACGCTCCCGCACTTGAGCATTTTGCTGCCATAGTAAGGATTGGCGATTTCCTTTTTCTCACTCAGCCAGTACCCGCCCTTGTTGTTATTGGCCATGGGACAGTAAGCGTAGTACACCGTATTTTCGGGCTTCGCTTTCTTCACCGCCCGGTACACTCCTTCCGTTAGGGAACCGAGCTGGGCGCGCTGGGCGGCGATGTCGGTCGATGCGCTCATGGCATTGGCGGCCCGGTAAGCATCGGAACCAATCGTTTTCTCAGACTTTTTCAAGAGAGTCGCCAGTCTCTTCGCCTCGGTAGCCGCCGTTTTGGCGTCGGAATCAACGAGTGCGTTCTTCACTTTGTAGTAGGCAGTAAGTGCCGGATCAATTTTCGCTTCGGCCATTTGGTGGCCTTCATGCTGAGCGAAACCCAGCGTTGAAATCAGGAGGGCAAATACTAAGTTGATTGTCTTATTCATCAGTTTGAGTTGGTATGAAATTTAAGAAGTAAAAATATTGGGCGAAGCCCTAGCTTACCTGGAAATTGAGCATCATGCCGTCGTCCTCGTGTTCGAGATTGTGGCAGTGAAAGACGAACTTTCCGGCCCGCTCGAATTTGGTGATGACGCGCACGCTTTCGCCCGGCATAACCAGTACGGTGTCCTTCCAGCCCTTCTCATGGGCCACGATTTTGTTCCGTCCGCCCGCGCGGCTGACTATCTGAAAGAACGTGCCGTGCATGTGCATCGGGTGCGGCTCGTCGCCGTTGGCATTGTTGAACTCCCAGATTTCAACGTTGTTCAGCGGCACCGCCTCATCGATCCGGTCCATCGAAAAGGTCTTGCCGTTGATCGTGTGCATCCCCGCCATACTTTTCTTCTTGCCCATCTTGTGCTTGCCCGAGCCTTCCATGGAAATTCCGATGTCGAAAGTCCGGGTTTTGGCGGCGGAAGCAGCGGACAAGGCCGGGATGTTAGTCAGCGTAAGGGGCAGAGCGAATGAGTCGCTTTCGGTTTTGTCCACCACGAATTTCATGATTTTGAAGCCCTGGCGTCCCTGCGAGTCTGCGCCGGAAAACGGATTGCTTTGCAGAAAAACCTCACCGTTCAAATTCATTTTGCCAAAATCCAGTAGCAGGTCGGCCCGTTCGCCGGGAGCGAGCAGCAGGTTGGTGACGGGTTCAGGGGAAGGCAGCAGCCCCCCGTCGGAGCCGATGACCGTGAACGGATCGCCGCTGCTCAGTGCCAGGTTGTATATCCGGGCGTTTGAACCATTGAGTACCCGGAGGCGGTAGGTTCGCGAACTCACGCTGCGATACGGGGCGTGCGCCCCGTTCACCGTGATGGTGTCGCCCATGTAGCCGATCATGACCTCACCCATCGTCGGGTTGTACACCAGTCCTCCGCTGGCATCGACGCGCTTGTCCTGGATCACCATCGGGATTTCATACTCGCCCGACGGGAGTTTCAGGGCGCGTTCCTCGGGGCTTTCGACGATGAACATCCCCGCCAGGCCCATGAAAACCTGACGTCCCGTCTCCATGTGCGGATGCGGATGGTACCACGCCATACCTGCGGGTTGATCTATCCTGAAAGTATAGTTGAACGATTGTCCGGCCTTCACCATCTGCTCGGGATGTCCGTCCATGGCGGGTGGAACGAGCAGACCGTGCCAGTGAATGTTGGTTTCCCCGGTAAGGCCATTGGTGAAAGGCATAGTCACCACGCTGCCCCGCTCGGCTCGGATGGTTGGCCCCAGGATACCATTCCGGTAGCCCAGCATCGATCCGCTTTTACCCGGCATGACCGATCCGCTCATGCCGTGGGCATTCAGGGACGTCCCCGACACAGCCATTTCAGGCGTTGGGAGCGGCGTCGTGAAAGCGCCCTGCATGATGTCGGGCGCGACGGCGTTCATTTCGCTCATGTCCATGCAGCCCGACAGCAGGCTCTCGGATACGGCCAATCCGACGGTACTCAGGCCCAGGGTTTTAAGGAACTCAATGCGCTTCATCAGGGTCAAGTCAGGAAGGTTTGAAAATAAGATGACGAACAGTGTGTGTACAGCGGGTTCAATGGAGAATCAGGGAAGAGGGTGACTATGTTTACATAAGGCAAAAGCCGCATATCTCCATGTAGCCTCTGCCCCAACGTACGGTTCATCGGTTCGATTAGTTGCCCATCGAAGCCATTTCCCGGCACGACTTGGCGCTCTTGCGGCAAGCTTCCGCACACTTGCGGCAATGATCATGCATATCAGCGTGCTTATCACACTCCTCGGCGCATTTTTCGCAAATCGTGGCGCACAATTCGCAGATATCGCTGCTAAACTGGCTGTTAAGCGACATGAACTGGGCCGTTGTCTGGCAGATGGTCATGCAGTCGATGTCTGTGCGGATGCACTCCGCCATCATTTTTACATCGTCTCCCGACAAACAGCCGTCGATGCACTGCCCGCAGGCCGTGGCGCATTCCTGACAAGCCTTGATACACTCCTGAATCTGTTCCTTAGTCATAATGGTTTAGTTTGTTAAGGGTGGAAAAAATAGGAGGACAAAAACCGCCCTCCTTTTGTTGTTTTGCAAAAGTAAGGAGTTCTCAATCCGCACCATTACAGAATTCCGTTTGGGGTTTACAAGGTTTTCCCCTTTCAGAACAGGTTTCACTTTATGTATTTGTCCCAAAGGCCGTATTTTTCCCTGACTACGCCTTTCGGCAGGGAAAGTCCTGCCACCAGAAGCCCGGACACCGCGCTGCTGACATTGAGCGCCAGGTTGCTGTCTGCCACGAACCAGGGCCACACGGCTACCGCAAGACCGAAAAGCACATTCAGGTATCGGCCCGTCCTGACCACCTCCCCCATACTTATGACGGCCATGACCACGATCAGCGCCCCGCCCAGGTGATTGACATCGGCGGCGGTGGCCTTAATAGGTATTCCTAGCACCTCGGGGGCGGCCATCATCCATACGCCCAGAACCGTTGAGACGACCAGCGTCCAGGGAAAGCTCATACCCCAGATGGAAGCCATGAAAACTTCACCCGGCTTGTCGGAAAATTCGACAAGCTCGGGTGAACGCTCGTCGCTGTTGTGTTCAAAGGGCTCCCCTCCTTTCCAGAAAACCTTCCAAAGGGAATCACCCCGCCTCTTGGCCTGAACCATATGTTGGATCATGGCCACGACCTCATCCAGCTCGATGGGGATCATAGGCAGCATGATGATGGCCGTGACCAGGCAGACGGTACACCAGGCCCCCACGGTCAGGGGTTGGGAAATGACCAGGAAGATGCTGACCAGCCCCAGCGGCACCACCAGGATACCGAAAAAGCAGACCATCCAGGGCATGGTTCGCCAGCGCGAGGGGCTTCCCATGTACCCCATCAGGAATTCGAGCGTGTAGGCCAGCGAACCCATTGCCGCGTCGGAAATGGGCCAGGAGTGTGACATTTCGGAGTTAAGCACCTCTTGGGTGCTGCTTCCGAAGAAAGGATCCCAGGCCTCTCCGATGTACCCCATCTGGAAAGCCCCAAGGTACCGGGAGGCCATCCAGCCCACGAAGCCCATTACGATCATGATCCAGCGTTGGGGCCAGCTCGACGGGTTGTAGCTCCAGCCGGGCGGAACCTCCGAACCCATTTTCATGTACATAATCATGTTGGGCATTCCGGGAACAAGGATGCTCAGAGCGATGACCATAGCCCCCACCAGGGTGTTGTTGAGGTAGGACACCGCCGTGGGCGTCCAGAATATCATGGGAGCCATGCTCAGCCAGATTCCGATGAAACAACAGATCCAAACGCTGACCGGACGGTTGGGGGTCAGCGACCGCCAACCGAAAAAAACCAGCAGCAACCCGCTGATGATATCGCTCCACTGCATAAAGCTGACGCGCTGGTCCATCGTGAGCCATACGGACCGTCCGCCGCTGGGTTGCACAGCCCCGATGGTGTAGCTGAAGGTCAGGGGAAACATGGCCATCCAGATGCCGAAAATGATAAGCGTCCAGTACACCCAGAGCGTCTGCCTATGGTGGGAGTGCAGCATTTTCGTCCGCATTTCCTTATCCATTTTCATGTCTCCGTGACTGCCTTTGGAGTCCTCTTTCATTGTGTCTCCGTCCATCATGGGACGCGTCACCCCGCGCTTGTCCATGTCTCCATGCTGCATGTCTCCGTGATTTTTATGTTCGTGTTCCTGTTGCATAAAATATCGGTTTAGTCCTTATAAGTAGTAGAGCAATATTGCCGATAGAGTTGAAATGCTGTATTTTCCTGAAAGTCAGCAAATTGAAAAATTGAAAATATATTGATAAATAAGCACGACTACTTAAAAAAATATTTTATCTTCCATCAACCGCACCCGTTTCAGCCTCCGTTCAGGGTGGCCTTCCTAAAATATTCATGCCCGAAACCGGATTTTGAATTGTAAAATATTCACAAATTTTTGCTCGAAAACAGATTGGTGGAATGGGTTTTTTTCGCCTTTTAAAGACACACCAATCACCTATGATCGGCTGGCAATTCACGGTTTTAAGTCGACCCGGCGGATCAATCCGGTTTGTTTTGCCCGCAAATCATTCACCAATCCTGAATTTTTAAAATAAATGGCTAACGTAGAAAATCGTACAGAACCGGGGGCAAGGGACACCGATAAAGAATTGGTCATTGTTACCGGAAGTAGCGGCCTGATCGGCACTGCTTTGGTCAAAAGGCTGGCTGAGAGGTACCGAATAGTGGGGTTTGACAATACCGGATACCCCTTTCCCCCCAAAGAGGCAGAATGTGTGTGCTATGACATCACCTCGCCGGAGAGTATTCAGTCGGCACTGAACCGGGTGGAGTACGGGTACGGCAAAAAGATTGCCTCCGTGGTGCATCTGGCCGCCTATTACGATTTTTCCGGTGAACCCAGCAATCTCTACGAAAAGATCACCGTAAACGGAACCAGGAACCTCCTGGATGCTTTGCAAAATTATGAAGTCGATCAGTTTGTCTTCTCAAGCACGAACCTGATCTACAAGCCGACCACTCCCGGAAAGAAAATAAGCGAGGACTCCCCGCTTGAACCCAAATGGGATTACCCCGAATCTAAGGTTGACACCGAAGAAGTAATCAGCAAGGAACGGGGCGATATGAAGGCTGTTCTCTTGCGAATTGCCGGGGTGTACGACGAGGGGGGACATTCCATTCCCATCGCTCACCAGATTCAGCGCATATACCAGAGGCAGTTCACCAGCCATTTTTATTCCGGCGACATTACCCACGGCAACGTATTCGTCCATTTGGATGATCTGATCGACTCGATTGTCAGCACGGTCGATCGGCGGCACCAGCTACCCGATGAGGTTGCCATCAACATCGGGGAGCCCGAAACCCCCAGCTACCAGGAATTGCAGGAAACAATCGGCTGCCTCCTGTACGGCAAGGAATGGAAGACTTATGAACTTCCTGCCCCCCTGGCCAAAACGGGTGCGTTCGCAATGAACCTCCTGGGCGATCCCTTTATAAAGCCTTGGATGATTGACCGAGCCGACGACCATTATGAGTTGGATATTTCCCGCGCACGCACTCTGCTGGACTGGCAGCCCAAACACCGCCTGATCGATACCCTGCCTCTCATCATAAGTAAGTTGAAAAAAGACCCGATACAATGGTACAGGGAAAATAACCTCGATCTGCCTTCTTCTTTGGATAAATAACTTCGGTAATACGAGTGGCGCAGAATTGGGTCTTTTTCTATAGACACATGGTTTGACAACCAAAATTTCGTGGATTGTCGAGGGGAAATAGCATCTTGCCGACTTTTATGATATACTTGTATCATATTGATCCCTATTTATACCAATTCCATATACCATGCCGCCGACAGAAACTCCTTTCCATCACGACTTTTTCCTGAAAGCCCAAGTCCTTACCAAGCACTGGATTCCCCTTTTCCACTCCTTTGTTCAAGCCGGTTTTCCGTCGCCCAGTGAAAACTATATTGAGCGCGTCTGCGACCTCAACGACTTATGTGTCACCAATGCTGAGGCAACGTATTTCGTCCGGGTGGCCGGTGAGAGCATGATGGGCGACAGGATCGAACCGGGCGATGTGCTGGTCGTGGATTCTTCCCGCGAGGATGCGGATGGGAAGATTGCGATAGTATGGATCAACGGGGAGTACACCGTCAAGCGAGTTAACTACGAGGGGGACACGGTAGTCCTGACCCCGTCAAACCCTCATTTTACGCCCCTAAGGGTAAACTCAGGGGACGATTTTCGGATTTTCGGCCTGGTGACCTTTGTCATTCACAAACCTTGACAAATATGCTGGGCCTGGTGGACTGCAATAATTTTTATGTCTCGTGCGAAAGGAGTTTCAATCCTGCCCTCGAGGGAAAGCCCGTCGTGGTGTTGAGCAATAACGACGGGTGCGTCATTGCGCGCTCGAGCGAAGCGAAAGCCCTGGGGATCAAAATGGGATTGCCCTATTTTCAGTTGAAGGAGCTTCTATCTCAGCACGAAATCAAGATTTTCAGCAGCAACTACACCCTTTACGGTGATATGTCGGCCCGCGTTATGGCCACCCTGGGGCAGTTTTCGGAAGAAGTGGAAACCTACTCGATCGACGAAGCATTTATCAATCTGGAAGCTTGGGGCAATGCGCATTCCGACCTATTGATAATGGCTCAGAACCTGCGCGCGACCGTAGGACGGTGGACCCGGATTCCGGTTTCGATTGGCGTAGCCCCGACCAAAACGCTGTGCAAGGTGGCAAACTATTTCTCGAAACGTTCGCCGGAAAACGACGGTGTGCTGATCCTGGACACCCCCGCCCGAATCACCGAGGCGCTGAGCGACTTCCCGGTGGCAGAACTGTGGGGCATCGGATCCCGCTACGCGGCGGTGCTGAGGAGGAACGATATCCGAACGGCGGCGCAACTGCGGGATGCCCCCGATGAGTGGATCAATCGTAACCTGACTGTAAATGGCCTGCGGACGGCCTACGAACTACGCGGGCTGCCCTGCAAGATGCTGGAAACCGAGGCGGCACCCAAGAAAGCCATTTGCACCAGTCCGAGTTTTGGAAGGCTGGTGCCGGACCTGAAAACGGTGTCCGAAGCACTTGTGACCCACCTGAGCCGGGCCGCTGAGAAACTGCGGAAGCAGGGTTCAGCGGCTGGGACGGTGACGGTATTTCTGCACACCAACCGATTCAAAATTTCACCCAACGGACAGCCCGCCAGGCAATACTACAACAGCTTGAGCGCCCAACTCCCCCACCCCACCGCCAGCACCACCGAATTGACGGGATACGCCCAAGCGCTACTTAAAACAGTTTTTAGATTTGGGTATGCCTATCAGAAAGTGGGTGTCATTTTATCCAATCTGGTACCCATCGACCACCGCCAGGCTGCTATTTTTACCGATGGACCGGACGAACGTTTGGTCAGGCTGTCGGCTACCATCGACCGCCTGAACCATCGCTACGGTCGAGACAAAGTCCGGCTCGCCGCTGCAGGCTATGACAATACCTGGCACCACAAACAGCAATGGATGTCGCCCGCTTATACGACGAGGTGGAGGGATATTCTAACGGTGAAATGACGGTCGTGGACTTTATATCCACTTCATGGCTCTATCCTTCTTAGCCAATCATCCATTTTTAAAGAATCACTGTCATTCGCGTGCCTTCTCTTTGCTTCTTCCAGGTAACACGCACGAGCCAATTCCAGAACTGCACATTTTGTCTCGTGACTCAGATAGCGGGAAAAACCCAGCCACCAGGCGATCTCATTATCTGGACTCAACTCCGCGCGCTTAAAGTTCCAAAAGTGCCGGAACTCTTCGCTTTCAGAAAGATATTGAATGTCCTCCTGCTTATAATTATTGAAGAAAAGCGAAAGACAATCCAGGTCGAGCAGGGTAGTTTCCATATTGGTTTATCTGTCATAATGGCAAAACGATGAAATAAAGCGCATTCATTCTCCCTTCTCGCGTTGATTCGCAAGGGATTTGTCTCTGAGTTCCGACCATCTCCGGTAATCCTCTTCTGACACCGACTCTTTCACGTACGCGTCGAGTCCACTGTCGTTACGCTCAGCGGCGTGGCGGCGCAGGCTCAGAACGCCCCGGCACTTCTCAAACCCCCGCTCTGAGTGATCTTTGGCAATCTCCTCGGGAAGCCCGAGCAGCCAGTCTTCGTAGTCCTCCTCGGTGGGTTCCGCCAGTTGCTCCGAATAATAGTGGAATGTGACGTTCCCGACCCGATGGGTATAGGCCATCATCTCACGGAGTTCACCATCCAACGAATCAAGCAGTGCCTGTTGGTTCCGCTGGCATTTAGGATCCGGATGTATGGTTCGGTCGGTCATAGTGAATTGGGACTGGGCGCGGTGCTTCAATTGCCTGGTTTCTTATCGAACATGGCCATCAGGTTGCGCTTATCATCATTTATATAGGGGTAACTGACGCCACTTCCTGACCTTGTGATCGTACAGATTTCCTTGTACGGTATGAGAATCCGACTGATTTGATCAAGGTTATTCGGGTTGAGCTTGACATCATAAATTAGTCCTTGATCGGTCAATACTACATCCCAGGAGGAATCGGAACTGAGCCATATCTGAGCAATATAGACCTTTTCACCAAAACGTTCCGCCTGCTGGTGCACGTAATGGTTGCCTGAAACCACGTAATGGATTTCGGGATCGGTCAATTCTTCAACGAGTTGCTCCAACACTTTCTGCAAAATCGAGTCATCATCCTGTCTTTCGGACATTGCGGCATTCATGTAGCAGGAATATTTAAGGGAAGATATGGCTTAGTAGAATGTCAAACACCTTTTTGACCGCTGAATTTCCCACGAGAGCTACGACAGCAGGAAAGACCAGCCACCGCCATTTTTTGAAAGCATCACCATAGCTTCCGATGACTTCTGCTTTATCGAGATGTTTCTGCTTACTGCTTTTACGAGGCATGGCTGTACTTATTAATAAAGTAAGCTAGCACCCGTTTTGGCGTCTGAGGCGCGCAATTATAATGAAATAAACTGAATTACAAAAGGACGGCTTTTCACACCCCGAATTGCCCTAGAAAGACCCTTTTACAATGATTTTGATTGGAAAAGTCTAATGAATTATTACTTTAAGTCTGGTTTTGTGGGACGAAAAGTGAGTTTTTTTAGGATGAAAAAGCCAGCAAAAAAGTTTGCTATGGGGCGTTCACTACGGGTTGCACCATTCCGGGGTACGGTTCACTTCCGCTATTCTTCTTGTTTTTGCATGATTCTACGCATCAGCTCGGTTCTGCTATTGACTTCTGTCTTCTGGAATATGTTTTCGATGTGTTTACTGACGGTTCTGTCGGAAATTTGGAGATACTCACCGATACTCTTATTAGTTTTTCCTAATCTGACCAGCCCAACCACCTCCTTTTCTCGTGGGGTCAGGTTAAACATGGAAATATTTGCTTCAAAAATTTGCTGGTCGAGGTCGATGGTGGGATCAATCCCGTGGAGAGGTGTTCCTATTTTAAGTTTACTTAGGGCCAATAATTTCGCCTTATCGAGTCTGGCCTGAAGAACGGAGCGGCGTATAAAGAGAATTGTAAGGATCGTGAATCCCAGATTGGTGATGATGGCCTCAGTAACCTGAGCAATATTTGGGAAAAAGGCAATTGCCACGAAGGGAACTACCGAACAGTAAACGCCCACCACTTCAAAGTACTCCCGGTTATCCAGTTCTTTCCTGAAAGCTTTCTGCATGGACTTGTACATAACATAAGCCAGTACCAGGCTGTACGCCGCCGGGATAACCAGCCCGTGAGCGATAGCGCTGTCGATGTCGCTCGTGAACAAATATTCGGTGGTAAAAATCAGCGTGAAGGGTGTATAAAGGAATAATACCACACCGTAGGTAGCATGAAAGCGCAGACCTTCCAGATTATAGGAGCGGTAAAAATAATAAGGGAAATAGCTGGCCATAATGAATCCGGCCGCGTAGGTGAATGCGTATTGAATTACCATGGGAATGCTTGTGTACTGCGGATCTGGAAACAATCCCATCGCCAGGTTCTTGACGATGAGCAGGAAAAGCAGAATCAGGTAGTACTTACGGTTTTGATCCTTCGGCCAGTATAGGTAGTAGAAAAATTGGTACACGAAGAACACCGCCTCGATGACTATGAAGCAGAAGGTAACGATGTGTATGTCTGTACCAAATACGTGCATATGGGGTATTGGTGTCTCATAAGTTTCTTCTCATTAAAAGCAGGTCGTAGCTAAGTGGAATCTTGCCGTAAATCAAAAACCCGTGCTTCTCATACCAGGGAATATTCCGCTGCGTGGAGGTTTCGAGGTAAACGGGTCTTTTCATTTCGTCGGCATCAAGCAGAAGTTCGTCAAGGAGCTGGCTTCCGTACCCCCTTCCTTGGTATTCGGGTAAAACGCCGAGGAACCAAAGGTGGTAGATAGGCATATTCGGATGATGCGTATGAACCCTGCCCTCCCGATCAAGAGCCTTAGTAATGTTCCGGAGGCCGATAGATTTGAATATCAGCCGTCCCATCAACAGCAGGCTTCGAACCGTTGTCCGCTTGCGATCTGGAAAAATCACAAGTGCGCATGCCTTTCGATCTTCCGATAGTGCCACCTTTCCCCAGAGTCTGCACATTTCGTAAGAATAGGCAATCAGTTCCCTTATCCGCTGCATTCGTTTTTCGTCCTGCGGAATCAGGTAATTCACGCTTTTGTTTTCATCAAACGACTGCGCTAGAATTTCGACGACCAATTCTTTGTCTCTATCGGTGGCTTCGACCATTTCAAGGGTTTCTTTCCAAATTAGAGTGAATAAATATGCCTGGCGGGCCACGTTTCAATATCGCTTCGGCAACTTCTAAAAAGGTAGGGTTCAGGATCGTGTGTAGTGGGGCGTGAATGCTAATAAAAAATTTATGCCCAACTAGTTAATAACTGAGCGCAAGTCAGAAGACGGACGTCTTTGTTTTACTTAGCCCCTCATTCTGAGAATTCCTAGCGCAGTTGCTGCGGATCAGCGCGGCATTGCGCTCCCTACTCTGGCAAAGGCTTATTTTGAGCTTCCCAAGCATTTCATGTTTTACTCTGATGCCACTTGATTACCACACTGGCACTTCCACCATTTGGCGGTTTTCCTACCACATTTTTCTTTATTTGAATTAAAAAATGAAATTTGGTTATAAAATGATAATTTAGCCGAAATTTCATATAAAAAAAATTATATACGTACCTATCTACGTATGCTCTAACCCGTCTTGAAGTGGCTGAATAATTGACTACGTATTTGTACTTATATCATTCGGAAATAGTGCCTCTCGGATGTCTAAAACGATTATTCCGACGTTTTCAGTCTGTGATTTCCCCGTGATTTCAGCCCTTCACCGATTAGTCTTTTCGCGTCCTTCTACCGAAGTAGGCTTGATACTTTCATCATTTTATACAATTATCCCTTGTTTCTGAAAGAAGGTTCTATTTGAGGTAATTTGTGGATTTCAGCCTTTGATTTGTTGATTTCGCCTTATCGCCCTTGACCTCGCTGCGCCCGGCCCCTAGTTTGGTGCCATCATTTAAAGAGAAGAGCGCGAAACGTGAAAAAGAAAAATGAATTTAACCCCGCCGTCCTGATCGCCAGGACGGAAACCATCACCGCCCAGGTTCTGGGCAGTCTGCTCCGCAGCAAGGGTTTTCAGACAGCGGGCCGGACCGGATGCCTCGATGGTATGCTGGCCCAGATTGCCGCCCATCGCCCTGAATACCTGATCGTGGACTCTGGGATAATTGAGACCGCGGATGAATCGGCCCTGCGGCTCATCCGCCAGGTACCCACCGTGGTCGTCTGCATTGAACCCGAACACGGGACTGACTTCGGGACGTTGCTCGACGCGGGCCTGGATGCCTACCTGTCGGATCTAGACGAAATAGAAGAACTCATAGGATGTCTTCGGACGCCGATCCATCGGGATTCGCCCTATTTCGGCCCAGTGCTGCGGCAGACCTTTCGGCAGATAGGGATCAGGAATTTGGTTGCTGATCGCCAGAGCGCCGCGTGAGCGGGTCAAATTGCGCGCGGTTCCTTTTCAGGGCCGCGCGCAAACCTTGCAGACGGGCGCGGGGCATAATTAAATCGCGGCCCGGCAGGTTTCGGCTGCGCAGGACATATTTCCCCTTGTCCCAATAGGAATGGCTTTCCAGATGGTCAAGGTTGACAATGTAGTGGCGGTTGCCCCGGAAGAAGCGATCAGGGTCGAGTTGGTTCTCCAATTCGGCCAACGAATAGTGAACCACCGAGCGGTTGCCATCATGCCGGGCGTAGTTAGTGCCGTCCTGCGTCTCGAAAAGATCGACCTGAGCCACGGACAATATCGTCTCGCCTGCCACGCTGGTGACTGTAATGGTTTGCTTATGGTCTCGCGGCTGGTCGTTGGCCATCGCTGCCAAGGAGTCCAGCAGCGATGATCCGGGCGGAAAGGAAAGTCTCAGGTTTCGTAAAAAATCCAGTAGGAGCGAGATGTTCAGCAGCAGGTAGCCAATGACAGTCACCAGAAGGGTATAGGTATTGTAGCCGACCCAGGTGTAGAGTATTCTGGCGTAGTTGTTTTCGTATCGCTGGGCGTTGTAGTCGGGAAACTCCCGGATGGCAAAGCGTACAGCCAATGTAAAGGGGATAAAAAAGAAGTAGGCCATTAGAAACAGGGGCAGGAATTTCAGTTCATAGAGGGCGATAGATCGGGTATCCAGCCCCACCTCGTGAATATTCAGCAGCCGATGGTAAGCCTCCATGAGCAGGATCAGGACGCCGACCGTGACGAGTTCCGGCACATACACGCCAAAAACCAGGTTCAACACATAGCCTCCCGCGCCCTCATGGTATTTTTCCAGCATCTGAACCTGCGCCTGCGGATTCGTCATCCAGCGATTGATTTCGAGAAGCAGCATTACAACGGAAACCAGCATGACCCCCACCCAGGGTTTTTTCAGAAAGCTTCGGTAGAGTTCGAGCGTTTTCATCGTTGGTGGAATCAGGTTATTCCTTCCGGTAGCAACTCAGGGATCAGGGATATTCCACAGGCGCTGATCCAGAATCAGATCCTGCTGCCCACTTTGATAGCCGGGTAGAGCGCGTGCCGGGGGTGCAGCAAAACGTTATAGGAGATGTCAACCACGGCGGAGGGTACGCCTAAGCCCAAATCCAATGGATGATGCAGCCACTCGCTGAAAATAGTCTGAGTAAGCGGCAGAGCCGTTGGTTCAGCCCACTCGTCCGGCAGCAGTTCGGGATATATCCAACGAATCTCGCCCTCTGGTATTTCAAGGGTGAAAACCCGTAGGCGGGGCAATTGATCGTAGGGGCCACTTGGAAATGAACCAACGCTTCCAATAAAGCCTGTTCTGGTGACCTGGCCGTGTAAAGAATCACCTTGGCGCAGTCAGTGAATTCTTTAAATTTGACCAATTATTAATGATTGAAGGCCTACGTCTCAAACAGACTTGTCGGTCGTGATATGCTTGTAAACCTGGCGAGCCATTTCGACCCCGGAAGTCGCGTCGTGCTCATGCTTGCCGACCAGTACTTTTTTGACAGTCCGACTTCCGCCCAGGGCCTCGAAGACCTCCGGCAGAGAAAATTCCTTGAACTCGGCACGCCGCGACCACAGGTACTGCGTGGCCAGCACCCGGGCATCCATGCTGCCAATGTAGAAATAATCCTCATACCGCTGCGGGCCTTCTTCAAACAGTTCACGCAAGAATGGAACCTTAGTCTGCTCCGTGGCAAAGCCCACTACGAAGAAGCGGTCGGCCGGGTTGGCAGGATCGACGTACCGCTCCAGGATCTGGCATAGTTTGGCCAGCGCCTGGGCGGGCGGCGAATAGACTTCGGTATTAGCAAGTTCAGCTTTGGTAATCTTCGAGCCGGGGGTCTGATAGTCCTCTGGCAAATCGGCCATCTCGCGTGGCTGGATCAGAAGCGAGTCGCGCAGTTTGATGTGGCCGTTGACCTCGACTATTATGGCCAGGTGGTGGATTGAGTCCAGGGCAGGCTCGGGACCCGTAGTCTCTATATCGAAATAAAATAGCTTCATATTGGCCGTATGCCGCTCGCGCTCTTCCCGTTTGTGCTGCTCTTTTTCTTTCTGGTATTCGACTATTCGGTAGTAGGTATTGCGCGAGCCGATACTGAACTTCTCGCAGATCATGTCTATAGTCTGGCCTTTTTGCTGTGAGAGCCGATAAACTTCGGGGGCTATTTTGCGGAAGGGTTCGGTCAATCCCTTCTTGCGGCCGAACTTGATGCCGCGGGCCTCGGCCGCCTTGCGCCCGGCGCGGATACTGGTCACGAGCTTCTGACGGTCGCGGTCAGAGACAGGGGACAGCATTTTGATGTTCAACTCGGGATCTGTGTCCGACGTTTCGACGTTATCGGCAACCGAGAAAACAGCCACGCCCTTTTCCATCAGACGATTGACGTAGCGCACTGTCTCGTCGAGCGTTCGGCCCAGTTCCATCAGCGAGTTTATGCACAGCACATCCCCCTTCACAGCCGATACCACGATTTTTTCCAGTTCGGTCAATCCGCCATTTTTGGGAATCTCGCCCTCCAGACGCAGGGAATCGTACCCAAGTTTCTGAAGCTCTTTCAATTTTTCCTCTTTCTCCTGATCATCGAGGGCGGTTCTTATGTAAGCGATTTTCACGGGCTTTCCTTGGTTAATAGTGCTGTACAGGGCCTACGCCCTGTTGCAAAACAAAAGAAAACCGGGCAACGAAACTAATCTGCCATTTTTCTGTAAATCGTTAACGATGTAAAACGGCTGCGGCCCTGGCCAAGGGGCGACTAGCTTCGAATGCTACTAATTCGGAGAACCTGCTGGCTAGGCGGTGGCCTCGGGAGGACTGCGTTCGTTAACGATTGAGCCGCTGTCGGTTAGGCATTTACTGGACTTTGCCGCTCTGCGCAGCTTTAGCTGCCGATTCCACCAGCTGGTTGCGCTATACCAGGCCCAGATCAGCCCCAGGCACAGCAGGCAATAGGCGGCTACGCAGGGAAGGAATACTTCCAGCCGCATGAACGTATCGAAGGTAATGATTTCCATTGGGCGCTCATTGTGCGGAATCTTGGCTGACTCCGTCTATCTTGTGATATGTCAACCCCCGAACTTTCAGTTCACCGTTGACTATACCTGCTTTGAGTCCGCCGCCTGTCTCAATGAGCATCATTTTGGTAGCAGGGTCATAGCTGGCCGGATAGTCGATTTTCCCGCCCCCCTGCTTGTAGTATTCGGCCAGCGTACCGCCCTCTTTGGTTTCTGAAAAAACCCATCTGCCGCAGGTGGGGCAATTGGGTTGGGGAAGCTGCCATGTTCCCAGAAACTGGGAGCCGTCTTTACCCCGGTGGCCCGAGCCGTCCTCGGTGTTGCAGCTGAGTGTGGCCATCAAAGCCAGCAGCAAAAGATTGGAAAAGAATATCCGTTTCATCGCGTATGCGTTTTATGGTTGACTGATAATTTTCTCTAACTTCTCATCACGAAGTAGAACGCTACTCTATTGGAAATGTTGACCATGTAGGAGTGGGCCGAAGGGGTCAGAAGCCGGGCTTTTCTACCCGCGTCCGCAGTTGTCCTCCGCCCTTCGCCAGGTACGGTAAACCCGTAACGCCCCAGCCGCGCCAGCAAGCGAAGCCAAGGCGTAAAGCATTGTGGTTGTCGTTGCGGCATCCATCGCTTACAGAACTTTGAATTTCCAGGCCTTGGCATCGGTGAACCATCGGCCGTTGTTTTCCCGGCTCTCGAGGTCGAAACTAACCTCGACCGTTTCGCCAGCCAGCCCTTCATCTTCCAGGATCAGATCGCCCCAGAGCGTGAAGCAGGCCATCTTGGGGTACTTGTCGCCGTATTCCACGACGACTTGCTGTTTTTTCCATGGGCCGTTCTTGCCTTGGCCTTCCACCGTGGGCAGGATATGCGCAATTTTTCCGGTCACTTCCATTGTCGTAGTCATAAGGTTGGATTGAATTTGTCTGTTTAAGAAAAAAGATAGTCAGGGAATGATCAAATTTGCCTGGGCCTGGCGCTGTTCCCGCCCGTTTATGGCCGTGACTGTCAACTGGTGTTTGCCTTCAAATGGCGTGGCAAATAGGGCAGTCAAACGGTAGTCTTTGAAAAGGGCGTAAGGTACGGTGATCTTGTCGCCCGGAAAAAGTCGGTCGCCCGCGATTTGCAGGTAGCCGTAGGAAGTGGACTTGAATTCGATCTGGTAAACCGCTGACGGGTCGGCCCCGGTCGGACGCAGGTAGAGTTCCATCGGTACGCCGTACCAGCGCCCGAAATCAACGTCGATGCGATCGATGCGGTAAGGGCCGGGCGGAATAAGCAGGTTGAAGTCGCGGCTGGTAGCCACTCCGGCCAGCGTATCGGCCTGTTCGTTGACGCTAACCTCAATGGGCTGGTTACAGCAGGTCAACGCCGCCACCGCTGTGGCTATCAATAATTTTGATCGGATCATCTGAAATGAATTTTATAGCCTACGTAAGGAAGACTGCTAAACTTTTGATACCGTGAAAGCAGGTTGACATTCTGGCGGTAGCCGACCAGTACGCCCCGATACTCGAATTCCAGCGCAGCCCCCGCACCAAGTAGCACGCGTGAGGAAGGGGCCAGCAGGTAGGGGCCGATAAAATCCTCGCCTCGATTGAGGCATTCGTAACCCGCCTGCAACGAAAGGGGCAGCTTGACCAGAAAAGTGCGCATGGCGCTTTGGTAGAGGTTGGGCGTGAGCTGGTAACCTGCCATGTATTGATCGACGGGAACGTCAGTTTCAATCATCACTCGGCTGCCTTCGGAAACCAGCGAGGTTTGCTTGTGGGCAACCGAGACGAAGAACATACTGCCCCACAATCGACGGGTGTACTTGCCCAGCCCAGCCTTGAAGGCGAAATTACCCAGACCAGGAAGAACGGCATCGTAGGATCCCGCGTCAATTTGAAGGAAAGGCTGGCCCCGCAAATGGGTCTGGGCCATTGCTTTTTGCACCAGCATAGCCCCGGCCGCGCAAAGAATGGCAAGAGTCAATCTTTTCATAGCTTTTTAGCTTTTTGTAGGAGTTTGCGGTCGATTGTGAAGCGCAGGTGGCGTGCCCCGTCGGCTTCGTAAATCTCCATGTCCACTTGCTTGCTGTCGCTAATGGCGCGCACGGGTACGACGAACGTAAAGGTTTTCTCCGTGCCGCCCGCAATGGTTCGCTCGGTCGGCAACTGGTATTTGATCGGCAGTTCCTCCTCCTGCACGGCAACCCGTTTTGCTTCGGAGATGTCCAGAACGAAGAACTTGGCAAAGGCCATCGTGTAGTCGATCTCCGAGCGGTTATCGACCTTGATGACGTAATACAGGTTGTCGCCCTGCGTGTAAATGCCCTGGACAAGCGCGGTCACCCGCATGGTGTAGGCTCCCACGTTGTGGATATAGGGCTTTTTGTCAAGGGCGGTCTGGGCCATGCTCTCTATTTCGGTGAAATTTTCGTTCGACCCGTCGAGTACGCGCTGCTTGGTAAAGTTGATGCCCAGAGCCTTGCTTACTGCCGCGTCGGACTGCGCGTTGTTGCCAATACTGATGTTGACCACTTCGGGGTTGTCCTCATAACTGGTTAGGAAGCTGTACAAACTACCATCCCGGCAGATGACGGTCACGTTGGTCTCGCTGAACTTTTCATCGGCATTTGCCTTGACCCGCAGCACGTTGTTGAAGGCTTCGGTGACCTGCACCATTACGTAGCGGTTTCCCACATCGACCTCCTTAATTTCGGAGGGGAACATAATATGAACCGTTTTCTGCTGGCTGACGCCGAGTGCGTAGCTGCCGATGACCGACGCACGGTCAATGGGTAGGGCGTAAGTGTTTTTGTTGTTGAGCGTCTCAAAGAACATCTGCTTATTGGCCATGACGGTCGTCTTAGGCATTTGCACTTCGGGCGTTTGCATTTCAGGTGGTCTCTGGGCGACTCCAGCCAGGGGAAGGACGAACAATAGGGCGGTTTTAATCATGTTTTTAATAGCCTTCATAATCTTGATTGGTAGATGAGGTTGGAAAAAGATCAGCCGACTTCAGCAGTACTTTGTAATTGGGGCGGATGGTGACTTTGGGGCTTTGGGCCTTAGCTGTCAGCAACTGACGCGCACCTTGCATGGCCCCGCGTACGCCCTGCACAGCCACTTGGGTGCCGACCTGTCGGCCGACGCCGCCCTGACTGACTATGTAGCTGCCGCCCTGACCGGACTGGCTGGCTATGCGGGTCAGACCTTGGGTCACGCGGTTCTTCTCGGCCAGGTTTGGCACGTAAATCCCTTGCTGGCCATCAAGGTCGAAGGCCTGTACCTTGACGGGATAAATGGCTTTATCGATGACCAGGGAGGTAATCGAGATGAAAACGCGATCACGGCCAATGGTGCAGATACCGTTAAGCAGCGTTCCTTTTTCGAGAATGACATCACGGCCCTCAATACGAAAAACCGTGTTCTGCATCAGCCGCACCTTGGCCGTCGTGCCATCCTGAACCGTAATTCCATCGGATCCCTGGCCATGCACAATGGCTAGAATCGCATCGCTACCGCTGTAGCTACCCGCGTTCTTGCGCGAAAAGTTGTAGAAAAAGCCGATTTTGTTATTGGGTTGCCCTACGGTATTGCGAGAGACTTCCCCGTGCATAATCGTTTCCTCCGCAGTAGTTCCAGCCCCAGGGCTGGTTTCAGTAGGCTCGCCCTGGGCCAGCGGCGTACTGGGCAGCGGATTATTACCGACTCCGATCTCTCCCTGTCCGCCTTTCTCCATGCGGTCGAGCAGGAGTTTGGCCGTACGCTGGTTGATCTCCCGATCCTCGGCTGTGCGCCGCTCCTCGGCGATCTCCGCAGCACTCTTGCGGAACATCACCGCGTTGGGGTCGGCCAGCCGGGCATTCTCACGCGCAGCCAACCGCTGCGCCGCCACGCTCTGGTTGTAAGCCTGGCGTTTGCGGGTGGCGGCTGACTGTCGCTGCTGCTGCTGACCTGCCTCGGTCACGGCTAGGTAGTCCTCGCCATTGAGGTATTCGTTCGAGACCTGTCGGTCATTCTGCCCCGCCCCGACGACGGCCCCCATATTCATGCTGCGGTTCGGGTCATTATCGGCCCTGAAGCGGGCGTCGTTGGCCTTGGCCTCTTTGTACTTGTCAGTTTCCATGGGCTTGTTCCTGGCTCCCGGCACGGCCAGCGCCTCGGTCTGGTTTTTGGCTGGGTCACTCTGGGCTGCTGCTTCTGCGGGATTGCTTTTGAGGA